>JBBSRM010000208.1:0-4583 GCA_038243055.1 Actinomycetales bacterium | reverse complement strand
GGAAGTCATGGAATCCACCCCCTTGGCCAGCACGTCGACCGTCCCGGACGCCTCGACCACGAAACCGGCGACGGTGCGCATCCGGATGCGGATGGCCTACGACGGCTCCGGGTTCTCCGGCTGGGCCACCCAGCCCGGGCGACGCACGGTACAGGGAAGCTTGGAGGAGGCGCTGGGGCTGCTCTTCCGTCGCCAGGTGCGCACCACGGTCGCCGGACGCACGGACGCAGGGGTCCACGCCCGGGGGCAGGTCGTCCACTTCGATCTCACCGAGGCCGAATACCTGGCCTTGCCGCGCGGAAAGAACCTGACCGAGGAACAAGCCCTGTTGCGTCGGGTTCGTGGTGTCACTTCCCGGATCGGGGGAGAGGTCTTCGTCCACGAGGCGCGCGCTGCAGCCCCCGGATTCGATGCCCGCTTCTCAGCCCTCTGGCGCCGATACAGCTACCGGATCGCCGACGGGCAGGAGCGCTGGGATCCGTTGACACGCACCACGACGTTATGGCATCCCCGGCAGCTCGATCCGGACCTACTCAATGCCGAGGTTCAGGTCGCCATCGGCCGGCACGATTTCCTGTCCTATTGCCGTCCCAAGGACTTCGCCACCACCATCCGTACCCTGGAGGAATTCAGCTTCATTCGGAAGGACGATGGCATCCTGGTGGCTAGTCTGCGCGCCGACGCGTTCTGCCACAACATGGTGCGCACCCTCATCGGTGCGGTGCTCCGGGTCGGCGATGGGGAAGAGGAGCCGGGGTGGATCCAACGCCGTCTCTCGGAACCGGTCAGGGACCACCGAACCCGGATGGCTGCACCACACCCGCTGGTCCTCGAAGAGGTCGCCTACCCCGACGACGATCAGCTGGCCTTCCGCGCCGAGGCGACCCGTGCGCGGCGCCGGCCCGAGGACGTCCGACGTATCTGAGGTCAGGCGCGCCGCCCGCGCGGGCTGGGCGTCATGGCGGCTTTTGGAACGACGCCCCGCATGCGGTAAAGTAGGCTGCTGTTGTGCATGTCCTATGCCTGACACAACTTTCTCCGCGTGACGGCCCAGTTGCAGGGTCCTGGTCTGTGGAGAATGCAGGCAGCTAACGGATGGCCGGTTGGATTCAGACCTCACCTGAAGAACTGGTACAGCGCATCGATAACACAGTGCTCTTCCCTGCGGTGGATCTCACAGCTACCCCAGGTGGAACGCTTGACCAGTATCCAAGGAAACGAAGGCAATAACCGTGCGTACGTACACTCCGAAGCCCGGCGACGCAGATCGCCAGTGGCACGTCATCGACGCCACTGACATCGTTCTGGGCCGCCTCGCCAGCCAGACCGCAACCCTGCTGCGCGGCAAACACAAGGCCACCTATGCAGCCCACATGGACATGGGTGACTTCGTCGTCATCATCAACGCCGAGAAGGTTGCCCTCACCGGCGCCAAGCTCGAAAAGAAGCGCGCCTACCGCCACTCCGGTTTCCCGGGTGGTCTGAGGTCCGTCAGCTACGCCGAACTGTTGGAAAAGAACCCGGTTCAGGCAGTTGAGAAGGCCATCAGGGGCATGCTTCCCAAGAACTCCCTGGCTGCCCAGCAGCTGGGCAAGCTCAAGGTCTACCGCGGAGCCGAGCACCCGCATGCTGCCCAGCAGCCCAAGACCTTCGAAATCACCCAGGTCGCGCAGTAGCGCTGGGCCCCGAAACAAGAGACTAGTTTTCAAGGAGAATCGTGGCTCAGAACACTGAAGAGCTGAATGAAACCGAGGGTGCGGCTCCGGCCGCCTACACCTCCGAGTCGTCCGCGGCGGTTGAAGAGACCGTCGTCAAGGAACGTCCGGCACTGACCGTCGGCGGCGCCGCCGTCGGCCGTCGCAAGCAGGCCATCGCCCGCGTGCGCCTCGTTCCCGGCACCGGCAAGTGGACCGTCAACGGCCGCACGCTGGAGGAGTACTTCCCGAATAAGCTGCACCAGCAGGAAGTCAACGATCCGTTCAAGCTCCTGGAGCTCGACGGCGCGTACGACGTGCTGGCCAACATCCATGGCGGCGGCCCCTCCGGCCAGTCCGGCGCCCTGCGCCTGGGCGTCGCCCGCTCGCTGAACGAGATCGACCGCGAGAACAACCGTCCGGCCCTGAAGAAGGCCGGCTTCCTGACTCGTGACGCCCGCGTCATCGAGCGCAAGAAGGCTGGCCTGAAGAAGGCACGCAAGGCCTCGCAGTACTCGAAGCGCTAACCTGCTTCACTGGAACCCCAGGGTTCCAACGGAGGGCCCCACGGCATCTGCCGTGGGGCCCTCCGTCGCTTAACAGGGGCCCGCGTAGATGAAAGTGTGGCCGGATCGTTGCCATTTGCCACTTTTTTGTGGTCTCCGGGCGATAAGGTGGATGGGATGGCTAGATTATTTGGCACCGATGGCGTGCGTGGAAAAGCAAACGAACTGATCACCCCGGCACTCGCCATGAACCTGGCGCAGGCCGCAGCCGTGGTGCTCGGTCTGCGGACTGCCGCCGAAGGAGCCCGCCCGGTGGCAGTGATCGCCCGTGATCCGCGAATCAGCGGCGATTTCATCTCCGCAGCCATCGAAGCGGGTTTCGCCTCGGTGGGGGTGGACGTCTTCGATGCCGGCGTCCTGCCGACCCCGGCGGCCGCGTACCTCATTGCCGACATCGAAGCCGACTTCGGCGTCGTTATCTCCGCCTCCCACAACCCGGCACCAGATAACGGCATCAAGTTCCTGGCACGCGGAGGGCAGAAACTCTCCGACGCGCAGGAAGACGCCATAGAAGCCGAGCTGGAACGGGAAGCCCCCCGCCCCCTCGGAGCCGCGGTCGGCCGGATTCAACGCTTTGCGGACGCCGAGGACCGCTATGTGGTCCACCTCCTCAAGACGATGTCGCACCGCCTCGAAGGCCTGAAAATCGTCTTGGATTGCGCCCACGGCGCGGCCAGCGGTTGCTCACCGGAAGCCTTCGCAGCAGCCGGGGCAGAGGTGGTGGTCATCGGCGCGAACCCCGATGGAAACAACATCAACGAGGGTTGCGGCTCCACCCATTTGGAGATGCTCCAGGCGAAGGTACTTTCCGAGGGCGCCGATCTGGGTATCGCCCATGACGGGGACGCCGACCGGTGTCTGGCCGTTGACCATGAAGGCACCATCGTCGACGGCGACCAGATCATGGCCATCATGGCCGTTGCTTTCAAGGAAGCCGGCAAGCTCAAGGACGATACCCTCGTGGCCACGGTCATGAGCAATCTTGGTTTGAAGATGGCCATGGAGGCAGCCGGTATCACCATTGCAGAGACCGGGGTGGGGGACCGCTACGTCCTGGAGGGAATGCGGGTCGGCGGTTTCACCCTCGGTGGCGAACAGTCCGGCCACGTGATCTTCTCTGACTTCGCCACCACCGGTGATGGGGTCCTGACAGGTCTGCAGATCGCGGCGCGCGTCGCCGCCACAGGCAAGACACTCAAGGAACTGGCAGCCGTGATGGACGTCCTTCCGCAGGTCCTGATCAACGTGAAGGGTGTCGACAAGTATGCCGCGCACTCCAATGCAGCGGTGTCGCTGGCCGTCCAGGGTGCCGAAATCGAATTGGGCGGTGCCGGGCGGGTGTTGCTGCGTCCCTCCGGAACCGAACCGGTGGTTCGGGTCATGGTCGAGGCGACCGACCACCGCGTCGCCGATCATGTAGCGAGCCGGCTGGCCGGTGTCGTGAAGACCGAATTGGCGCTTTAGCCGAAAGCGCAGGCCCATCGCGGACGGGCATTATCATTGGATATGAAAGCGGGCCCCATCTTCAGATGGGGCCCGCTTTGTTTATCCGGGTGCAGGTAGCAGCCGGTCAATCAAGGAAGGTCAGGTGCGCGGCTGGAGGGAATCGCGGATTTCCGTCAGCAGGGCGACCTGGGGATCGACCTCCTCTTCCTCCGGGAGGATGCCCAAGCGGGCATTGCGGCGTTCGATCATCTTGTTCATCGGCATGACCACCACGAAGTAGATGGCTGCTGCGACGAGCAGGAAGTTGACGACTGCGGTGAGTAGAACACCGATCTTGATGGAATGCTCCGGACCCACTGCCAGGAAGTTATCGAAGTTCGGGGTGCCCACGAGCACCGAGATCAACGGCATGAGTACGCTGTTGACGAATGCATCGATGACCGTGGCGAAGGCGCCGCCAATCACGACGGCGACGGCAAGGTCCACGACGTTGCCCTTCATGATGAAATCCTTGAATCTCCGTAACATGCGGCTAATACTATCGATGAATGTCAAGCGTTTTGGGATTTTGGTCTACTTTTTTCGCTGGCGGCGGAAATTTGCTTCGACCGGAATCCCGCCGGAAAGGTGGGCTCATGCCATGGGCCCCGTGGCACCGGGCAGGCTCAAGCGTGGCTTGTGATCAGATCTTGCGCAGGAGCATGCGCCGGATCGAGTGGTCGCTGTCCTTGGTCAACACCAGCTGGGCACGGCCCCGTGTGGGCAGGACGTTCTCGCGGAGGTTCGGTTCGTTGATCTGGCGCCAGATACCCAAGGCGGTTTCACGTGCTTCGTCGTCGGACAGGCTCGAATACCGGTGGAAATAAGAAGCAGGATC
>JBBSRM010000207.1:0-4604 GCA_038243055.1 Actinomycetales bacterium | reverse complement strand
GGAGTAATGGGTGCAGTATCCGCTCTTCTTGTCCAGGAACGCTGCCACGACGCCGACCCCGTTGCCGTCGTAGCCCTGTTCCAGCGGTGTCTGCTCCGAATAGGTGTAGTCAACGCTGCGCAATTCCTCCTGCAGTGCCACTGCCTCGTCGTAGGCGGTGGTGGCCTTGGCGTCCTTCGCGATCCGGCGGGCGGTCTCGGGGATGATCTTCGGCAGGTCCTGGGGAAGAGCGGTATAGGTTTCGGGCAGCTGGTCGGCACCGAACCCCGGGTCCTCGGCCAGGAGGGAAGAGCTGGCCTCCAACGCCGCGGCGTCGATCACCGGTACCTGGGAGGTGACCGTGTAGTCCAGCTTCCTGCTCGAGGTCTCGGCCTGGGCGAACATGGTGTCGGTCCCACCGTTGTACCCCCATTCCTGGGCCAGCCCGGTCACCGAGGCCGCCTCGCGGGGCATCGGCAGCCAGGGGCTCTGGTAGTTTCCCGTCACCACCCGGGTGTGCACCGTCCGGGTGCGCGGGACGGTCTGCGGGACGTAGCCGTCGGGCCAGGGGTCGAGGTTTCCGGTGCTGTGGTCCCGCGGGGCCTCGATATCCGAAGGTTCCCAGCGTTTGGCCCCCAGGTCGGAAATGACCGAGGTGCGTAGGTAGAGCGGGTCGGGGGAGTCCGTGTAATAGGTCAACGTGGTCACGCCCAGGCGGTCGCGCAGGTTCACCCCCAGGTTCAGCACCGGGTTCACCCCGCTGGGCTTGCCGAAAAGGTAGAGCCGCTGGCCCTGTGGCATGAGGCCCTGGGAGAAACCGGGCAGGGCGAGGGGCACCACCAGCATCAGGGCGAGCGCGGCGGCGGCGATGAGGACGCCCTGGCGCAGCACACCGGTGCGTAGCGCAGCCCCGGGGGCGGTGGCACGGCGTTCCACGCGGGCGCCGGCGAGCACCAGCAGGTAGCCGATGGCCGTCAGGCCCACATGCAGCAGGCCGGCCCCATCGGTTTTGACCAGGGAGGCGGTGACGAGGAAGACCGACAACGGCACCGCGCTCAGTGCCGGGACCCGCAGACCGACGACCACCAGGTGCACCATCAGCGCCGTGAGCCCGGCGGCCAGACAGGTGAAGAAGATGATGGGGTCCTCGGACAACACGGGCTGTGCCTGGACCAGGACGGCATCCCTGGCCTGTGGATAGAAGTCCAGGGCCCGGCGCACGCTTTCGGCGGTGGGGATCACCCCGAGCACCGAGGTCGAGGGCAGGAACTGCAGGGTGAGCATGGCGATCAGCCCGGCCACCGAGGCGGTGAAGGTCAGCCAATAGGAATGGCCCCGAATCCGCACCAGGGTTCCGGCGGCCAGGGTTCCGGCGACGGTGACGGTCGCATTCTCGAACCACAGGCGACCGTCGATGACCCCCCGGAGTCCGCTGACCGGTGCCAGGACGGCAAAGAGCAGGGCAGCGAAGAGCAGCCACTGGGTTCCACGGCTCCGCCGCGATGGTTTCTGCCGGGTCGGTGCCCGGCGGGTGTCGGTCGGGGTGCTCATGCCCGGCCCCGGGAGCCGGTGCGCCGTTCCTGGGCGGCCAGTTCCAGCCAGGCATCGGGCAGCGGGGTCTTCGCATCGACGGGTACTGCCGTCCAGCCCGCGGCACGGAAGACCCGCGTGCCGGCCCAGGTGGCCGCGGGACGACTGGCGACCAGGAACACCATGACACTTCGGCGGGTACCGATCCGCTGTACCCAGGCCTCGGCCCGGTCACCGGTGGGGGCGCCGGTGAACAGCAGCAGGGGGTTGTTCCCACCGCGGGGGAAGAAGTCCCGGGCATCGGCAGCTGCTTCCTGGCCGCTGGGCGGTGCCGGCCTCAAACCCACCGACGCCAAGGACAGCTGGAGGTCCTCGGCAGCGTGCGGGCCGGTGAACAGCCCGGTCCCGGGCCCAGGCGTCCCCGGCGCCGCGTCGGTCAGTGGGCGGCCGGTCTCGTCGAGGACCTCGAGGTCGTAGCCCTGTTCGGTCAGATGCGCTCCCATGGAAATCACCGCCCCGATGTTCCAGTCGAAGCAGGGGGTCGTGGTGCCGGGGGCGTCCTGGAAGTTCGGGATCGGGGTCGGGGCATCGGAACCGATGTAGCTGCCCTGGTAGGGCAGCGGCGCGGTGTCCACGACGAGCGTGGCGCGGGGGGTGCGTTGGAATTGTTCCTGACGAACCATCAACGTGTTGTGCCGGGCGGTCGCCGGCCAATGCACCCGCCGCAGCGAATCGCCATCCCGGTATTCGCGGGTCATGACGTCGTCGTTCTCGGGGGTGGCCTGGTGATGTGAGGTGGCCGTTCCGCGGGTGCCGGTGCTGCCCAGGACCCCGGTGACGGGCAGGGGGAGCACCGGGGGCACCACGGTCAGCGGGGTGGGGCGGTCCACGGAGATGGGCCGCATGGCCAGTCCGAAGGGGTCCGAGAGCTGCACGCGCAGCGGACCGATCGCATAGACACCCCGATGGGTGGGCCGCAGCCGATATCGGTAGGCGGTGGTCTTCCCTGCTGGCCCGGCCTGGCCGGGATCGTCGGCGGAGAACGACGGCGTGTTGCCGAAGTCCCGCGGGAGCTGTTCGTTCATGGCCGTCCCCGCCGGCAAGGGGGAGGCGTGGCCCAGTGACAACGTCACCGTGGTGGAGGCGCCCGTGGTGACCGGGTCGGGGCCGAAGCTGCGGCGGACCTTCAACCGCGTTCGCCCCAAGGCGACGGCAGCTGCCGAGAGCAGCGGGACGGCCAGCAGGAAGATCGAGATGTTGACCAGTTCGCGCCGGCCCAGAAACCAGGCCAGAAGAAGGGCCACGGCGCCACAGACGAAGAGGGCCCAGCCGCGCGGGGTGAGGAACCAGAGCCGCAGGCGGACCCGCAACGGTTCACGGCCTGTGCGCCCATGCCCGGTTCCGCTGTCCACCCTGTGCCGTCCGGCTCAGCTACGCGCTGCGGTCCGGACAGGGACCTGTGCCAGCAGCGATTCGACGAGGTCCTGCACGGTGGTCCCGCCGATCTCCGCCTTGCGATGGAGCACGAGCCGGTGACCGAGCACC
The DNA here is from genome assembly GCA_038243055.1 of Actinomycetales bacterium. Classification (GTDB taxonomy): domain Bacteria; phylum Actinomycetota; class Actinomycetes; order Actinomycetales; family Micrococcaceae; genus Arthrobacter_H. The sequence goes on along the minus strand of JBBSRM010000207.1, from coordinate 1,550 downwards.
GAGGGGCAGTTGGCCACCACGTCGTCGGGCAGCACGAAGTCGCGGCCGTTCAGTGCCGCCTCGGCCTTGGAAGCACGCAGGAGCTGGAGCAGGGCCCGCGGGCTGGCCCCGAGGCGGATATCCGGGTGGGTGCGGGTCGCCTGTCCCAGGGCCACGATGTATTCCTGCACTGCGTCCGCCACGTGGACCGCCTTGACGATGTCGATCAGCGAGAGCAAGGTGGCTGTGTCCACGACGGGGGTGACCCGTTGCAGGGGCGAATCGGACTGGTGGTTGCGCAACATGGACAGTTCGGCCTCCGTATCCGGGTACCCCATGGATACCCGGGCCATGAACCGGTCGCGTTGGGCTTCGGGGAGCGGGAACGTGCCTTCGAGCTCGATGGGGTTCTGCGTGGCGATGACCATGAAGGGGGCGGCCAGCGGATAGGTCGTCCCGTCGACGGTGACCTGGTGTTCCTCCATGCATTCCAGCAGCGCTGACTGCGTTTTGGCCGACGCCCGGTTGATTTCGTCCCCGATCACGAGGTTCGCGAAGACCGGACCCCTGCGGAATTCGAATCCGTGGGAGTCCTGGTTGTAGATGGAGACACCGGTGACGTCGGAAGGCAACAGGTCAGGGGTGAACTGGATGCGGTTCACCGTGGCGGCCACGGAGCGGGCCAGGGTCTTGGCCAGCAGGGTCTTGCCGACACCGGGGACATCCTCCAGCAGCAGGTGCCCCTGGGCCAGCAGCACGCGCAACGCCGTGCGGGCGACCTCGGGTTTCCCATCGATCACCGTACCGATGGACTCCAGGATGCGGGTCGTGACGACGCCGAACTCCTCCGAGGAGGGCAACGGGAGTTCCGTGGTTGTCGACACTGCTTCTACTCCCTGTGTTCTATTGACGTGATGGGGGCCGTGCCCCTTCAGCCTACCCACCAAAGAGGTGACGCGGGTCACGAGGGGTGGATCCGGGTTCCGGCGGCCTCGGTGGGGGTTCGTTTGCGGCGGTAGCCTAGATGTCCGGCCCGCCCGCCGGAAAATTTCCGTCCCCGTTCCAGGAGTCCCTTCATGTGCCCTTCCCCTCGACCGGATGCCTCCTCTGCCGAGGCAGGGATCGACGGCGTCGTCCTACCCGGAGACACCCCGCCGGCCTACCGCGCCAACGGCGAGGACCCGGCGGCCCGGGAGCCGGCCGGCGGCCCCCGCCGCGACGCGAAAGCGGCCAACGGCAGTAAACGCGATGTCTCCTACCCTCCGGCACCCGAACCGCTGGCCGTTCCCGTGGTGGACAACCACACCCACCTGGACTTCGGCGACGGCGAGGTGACGGTGGCGGTGGCCCAGGCGCTCGATACCGCCAACGCCGTCGGGGTCTGCGGGATCATCCAGGTCGGTTGCGACGTGGAGTCCTCACGCTTCGCGGTCGAAGCAGCCCATGCCGACCCCCGCGTGCTGGCGGCCGTGGCCATCCACCCCAACGACGCATCCCGGCTGGCCGAACGCGGGGAACTGGAGTCCGCGCTCGCCGAAATCGACCGGCTGGCCGGGGACCCGCGGGTGCGT
>JBBSRM010000206.1:0-4659 GCA_038243055.1 Actinomycetales bacterium | reverse complement strand
CGCTATCCGAAACGCACGGTCCCGCCCAAGCGGGTCTGCGAGACGGCAATGTCCTGGATCGTGGTCGGGTCAACTGCCGTCGGGTCCTCTTCGAGCAACACCAGATCCGCGTACTTCCCCGTTTCGATCGACCCGCTCACGTCATCGGCCCGGCATTGCCAGGCGGCATCGATGGTCACGGCCCGCAAGGCTGCTTCGACGCTGATGCGCTCGCCGGGGTTGAGGACCTCGCCACCTTCGGCCATGATCCGTGTGGCCGCATCCTGCACGTAGCGCAGCGGCTGCAGCGGGGTGACGTTCCAGTCGCTGTGCAGCGAGATGCGCAGGCCACCGGCCAGTGCCGAAGCACACGGGTCGTAGAAGGCGGTGCGTTCGGGGCCCAGGAGCCGGTCGCGGAACGCCTTGCCCCACCAGCGGACGTGACCGATGAGGAACGACGGCGAAATGCCGGAGGCTGCCATGCGTGCGATGTGTTCGGAACGGTTGACGCTGCAGTGTTCGATCCGGTGCCGGTGATCGGCGCGCGGGTCGGAGGCCAATGCCCCTTCAAGGGCATCCAGTGCCGCGTCGATGGCTGCAGACATGTTCCCGATGATGGTCCGACCCCGGTCCCTGCCCTACGGCCTCTTGACTTGCCTCCGGCCCCCCACGGAAGAATGGTGTTCATGACCATCTGGATCTGTGCGACCTGCGGCATCGAGCACCCTGACACCGGGCAGCCGCCGTCGTCGTGCGCCATCTGCCTGGACGAACGGCAATATGTTCCGGGCATCGGACAGCGTTGGACCCATCAGGCCCCACTGCACGCCGACGGCCACCGGATGCAGATCGAGACCCTCGAACCGGGACTCCATGGGCTGCGCGTGGTTCCCCGGTTTGCGATCGGCCAGCGTGGGCTGCTGGTGTGCACGGAGGCGGGAAACCTGTTGTGGGAGCCGCCGGGCTATCTCGACGACTCAACTCTCACGGCGGTGAAGGCGCTGGGAGGGGTGGACGTGATCTCCGCCAGCCATCCCCACCTGACCGGGGCCTCCATCCAATGGAGCCATGAATTCGACCATGCCCCGGTGTGGGTGGCGTCGGCCGACCGGGCCTGGATCCGCCGCCCCGACCCGGTCATCGAGCTGTGGTCCGGCGTGCACGAGGTGCTTCCGGGGCTGACTTTCATCCAGTGCGGTGGCCACTTCGCAGGCAGTTCGGTGCTGCATTGGGCAGCGGGGGCCGGCGGGAAAGGTGCCATGCTCAGCGGGGACACCCTCCAGATCGGTGCCGATCGGGCCTCGGTGAGCGCCATGCGCAGCTATCCCAACAACATCCCGCTGCCGGCCCGTTCCATTCGCCGGATTCTTCAGGCAACGGCCCCGTACGACTACGACCGGATCTACAGCGCCTTCGCCGTCATCGGGCAGGAGGCCAAACCAGTGGTGGAGTCCTCCCTGGGCCGGTACGTGGATTGGGTGAAGGGCAACTTCCCGGACGAACCACAGCGCTAGCGGTCCTCAGTCACCGAACGCATCGGCCGAGACATCGGACTCGCCAGAGGCAATGGCCTCAACGATCCGCCGGGCGGTGGCGTCGGGGGCAAGCCCCTGGGGAAGCCGGGGTGCCTCCCCCGCCAGGGGCCTGCCGGCCAGACCGGTTTCGGTGTGTGGCGGACGGAGATCACAGACGCTGACCTTCATCCGGCGCAGTTCACGCACCAGGGCGTGATCGGCGGCAGTGAGCGCGGCCTTGCTGGCCGAATAGGCGGTCATTCCGGGCATGGGCTGGTCGGCGACGACGGCCGATATATTAGCGACGAACCCTTCGGATTCTGCCAGTAAAGGGGCCAGACGGCGCATCAACCACAAGGGGCCGATGACGTTGGTCATGAACAGTTCCTCGATGACGGCGTCGTCGGTGTCCATCAGGTTCCCGAAAGCCACGACCCCGGCGGCATTCACGACACCATCCAGCCGGCCATGGGTTTCGCGGGCAGCGTCCGCCACGGCATCCCCTGCGCCCGCATCCGTCAAGTCCGCCACCACGACGGTTGCATCCGTCAGTCCGACGTTGCGCAGCTTGTCCTCGTCCCGCCCGACCAGCAGGACCTTGGCCCCGCGATCGGCCAGTTCATGGCTGATCAGGGTCCCCAGGGAACCGCTGGCTCCAACCACGGCAATGACGGCATCCTTCAGTGTTCGCTCAGACATAGCTTGAGTATAGGGACGAAGGTGACGGGCGCTACACTATTTACGCGAAATGACGTCACCGCTGTTGACGATGACGAACTCGTGGTCCCGGGTCAGCAGGTTGAGGTATCCGGAATCAACGCTGAGCACGTAGGCGGTCAGGGGACCTTCGGTGGTTTCGATCTGTTCCTGCGGAACCCACGGGGTCTGGACGAACGCCGCGACCAGGAGCAGGGAGACCCCGGACACCCACCCCACGCTGGCCATCGCCTTGGCGAACGCGCGGCGCACCGGGTTCTTCGGGGAAAGCATCCGGATCAGGGCGAAGAAACCGAAGACGACGGCCACCGCGACGGGAAGCCACCAGATCTCAAAGGATACGGTCAATGCGGCAAGCGTCACCAACGCCAGCGTGGTCGCCAGCAGCACCACCGGACGCCGGCCCAGCGGCGACCACACATAGGTGGCCAGCAGCAAGGGCAGGATCACGATCATCAGGTAGGTCACCAGCACGTGGCCTGCCATGAGCGAACCGAACAGCAGTGCCAGGCCATCGCTCAAACCCAGCGTCGTACTCACCGCGAAGGCCGTCTCCCAGTCGTAGCCGGAGACCGCGAAGATGCGCAGGATCAAAAAGACAAAGCCCCCGGCAGCTGCCGGTGCGACGGTTCCTGCGTACCGGTGGGCGATCGCTGCGGGCCGTGGCGCGTCTGCGGTCGTCTTCGGGGTATCGGCGCTCATGCCTCGAGGCTACTTCTTCCCCGCGACCGGCACCGCGTGGCCGCGCCGGTCAGCGAGATTTCCGCAGCAGCCCCTGGCCTGGCTCGGTAGGGTGGCTGCATGAGCGAAGACGTGGTGTTCCCGCATACCAGGGAGTCGGACAACGAGAAGTTGGGCTACCTGAAGATGACGGAGGAAGGATTCGTTCCCATCGATCTGCTGTGGAACGAACTCGGGGACGCCCTGGAACTGACCGAAGCCGAAGCCCGTCTCGAGAAGACGGGTCTGGGTTATCTGGCCGAGGACTGGTGGCTGGACGTCGAAGACCACCCGGAACGCGTCAAGGTGAGGGTGCGGGAGGTTTCCACGGAGCGCATCGTCCTGACCAATGCGGACTTCGGTTATCCCGCCGACATCGGGTTCGAGTTCGTCCTGGATAATCCGACGACCCGTCTCCACCCGGTCGCCTCGTAACTCGCCGGTCTCAGGCAGACGCGCCCACCCCGCTGTCGCGCAACTCACCCGCACCTGTTGAGGCCTCGAGCATGGCCTCGCGGTCGACGACCTTGACCCGTTCCCGGGTCACTGGTCCCGCCGCGGTGTCGATGGGTCCGGCTGCCTCACCCAGGGATCGTTCGTAGGCGTCCAGGGCGATCCATCCCGCCCAGTCCGTGTACTCCACCCCCCGCGCGGCCAGCAGTCCGGGCACTGTCTCGGGCTCCGGTACGACGGCGGCCGGGAGTTCGGCGAGGTCCTCCAGCAGGAGCTTGATGGTCTCCAGAGCATCACCCTTGGTATGCCCGATCAGGCCCACCGGTCCACGCTTGATCCACCCGGTGGCATACAGCCCCGGAACGTGGTTCCCTTCATCGTCCAGCACCCGTCCGCCGATATTGGGGACCACACCGTTGCTGCCGTCGTAGGCGAGTTCGGGCAAGGCGGACCCGAAGTAGCCGATGGCCCGGTAGACGGCCTGGACCTCGTATTCCACGATGTCCCCGGCCCCGCGCACGTTTCCGGTTCCGTCCAGTTCCTGGCGTTCGAACCGGATGCCTTCGACCTCCCCGTTCGTCCCGGTGATCTCCAACGGGGCGTGCAGGAAGTGCAGGTGCAGCCGCCTGGAGGCGGGCGTCCGCGTGCCGGCTTCCTCGGCCTCTTCGCGGTCCTCCTGCTCGACCAGCCAGTTGGTGAGCGTATTGACCATCGTCTTGGCCTGGTTGTTCGTCTTGATCGTCTCGTCGGAGGCGTCGTCGAATTCGAAGTCCTCCGGGTAGAGGACGATGTCCACGTCGCGGGAATGCGAGAGCTCGCGCAGCTCCAGCGGGGTGAACTTCACCTGGGCAGGGCCGCGACGGCCGAAGATATGGACGTCGGTCACCGGTGAGGAGGCCAGACCTGCATGGACGTTGTCCGGGATCTCCGTGACCAGCAAGTCCTCCGGGTGCTTGGAGAGCATCCGGGCGACGTCGAGGGCGACGTTCCCGTTGCCGATGACGGCGATGTGCTGGGCCTTCAGAGGCCAGGTCCGCAGCACGTCGGGATGTCCGTCGTACCAGGAAACGAAGTCTGCTGCCCCGTAGACCCCCTCGAGCTCCATGCCGGGGATGTTCAGGTCAGCGTCCCTGACGGCCCCGGTGGCGAAGATGACTGCGTCATAGTGGGTGCGCAGGTTCTCCATGGTCAGATCCGTGCCGTACTCCACGTTGCCGAAGAAGCGGATGTCCCCGCGGTCCAGGACCTTATGCAGCGCCTTGACGATGCCCTTGAT
>JBBSRM010000205.1:0-4688 GCA_038243055.1 Actinomycetales bacterium | reverse complement strand
GGCCCGGCGTCCATACTGGGCAGAGGGGGCCGCCGTCGGAGCCGGTTGCGGTGTTCCCGCCAGCGAGGTCGCTGCCGTCGCATGGTGAAGAGCCAGCCGGCCAGGAGGCCATGCATGCTCGTGCGCCGCGGTTCGCTTCTCGCCATCGCAGGAATCACCACCAGTCTGGCTCTGACTTGCTGCACGCCGGGACCACCCGCGCAGGAGTCGCCGTCCACGGCAGCCGTGGTCGGTTCGGCGCCTGCCAGCTCGCCGGGCTCGTCCGTCGAGGCTGCCCCGACCACTTCCGTGCTGAAGGACAGTCCCGAAGTGGTCGCCGAGGATCTGGAAGCGCCCTGGTCAGTGGTCTTCCGTGACGAAACAGCCCTGATCAGTGAACGTGACAGTGCGCGCATCCTTGAACTGGGCCAGAACGGCGAAACCCGGGAGATCGGCGTCGTTCCCGGGGTGGCCCATGGCGGGGAAGGCGGCCTGCTGGGGTTGGCGATGCGCGGTACCGAACAGCTCTATGCCTATTCGACCGGTGCCGACGGCAACCGGATCCAGCGTTTCGGACTCATCGGCAAGCCGGGGTCGTTGGCGCTGGGCAGCGCGGAAACCCTGGTGGACGGAATACCTGCCGGCACGAACCATAATGGCGGGCGGCTGGGTTTCGGCCCCGACAAGATGCTCTATGCCACCACCGGGGATACCGGGGACCGGTCCTTGGCCCAGGACCGGGGGAGCCTGGGCGGAAAGATCCTGCGGATGGAGCCCGACGGCGGTATTCCGGCATCGAACCCCTTCGAGGACTCCTACGTCTACAGCTACGGACACCGCAACCCGCAGGGACTGGCCTGGGACGAAGTGGGCACCCTGTATGCCACCGAATTCGGGCAGAACACCTGGGATGAACTCAACGTGATCACCGCCGGGGCCAACTACGGGTGGCCGTCGGTGGAAGGCATCGCCGACCAGACCGGCTTCACCGACCCAGTCCAGCAATGGGAACCCGCAGAAGCCAGCCCCAGTGGCATGGCCATTGCCGCCGGTGCGATCTTCATCGCCAACCTGCGTGGGGCCGCCCTGCGGGTGGTGCCGGTGGCCGAGGACGGGACGTCGGCCGAACACTATGTCGGCCAGTTCGGCCGTCTCCGTCAGGCGGTCATCGCCCCCGACGGGGACCTCTGGTTCCTGACCAACAACACCGACGGGCGCGGCAGCCCCGGGCCCGAGGACGACCAGATCTTCAGCGTCGGACTCCGCGGCACCTGATGTCCCGGCCGGCACTCGTGTCAGGGGTCTACTGCGCAGTGGCTTCGTGGACCCGCGCCACGATCTGCCGGCGGGCCGCGCGGCCGATGGCGGTGGGCAGCAGGGGATACACATGGATCTGCCCCGCTTTTTCGATGTATTCGAGGTCGACGCCCGCCTGGTCGGCCTGATCCGCGAAGAGCCGGCCGTCGGGGTTGAGGATGTCACGGGTGCCGGTGAACAGCGTGATGGGCCCCAGCCCTTCCAATTGCCCGTTGAGCGGACTGACGATGGGGTCGTCCACGTCCAGGGTGTCCCTCCACAGGTCGATGAAGACCTGTGTGCCCCGGGTGCCGAGCCACGGATCGCTCGGCTGGACGGCGGCGATATCGGGATTCTTCATGGACAGATCAACCGCCGGGGCGATGGCGATCGTCCGCGGCAGGGTCACCCCGTGTTGGTCGCGAAGCTGCAGCAGGGTCGACAGGACGATCTGCCCTCCTGCCGAGTCCCCGGCCAGGACTGTGGGTTCCGCGCCTTGGAGGCACTTCAGGACTTCTGCCGTGAAACCGTCGACGACGTGCCGGGCCGTGCCGAAGGGGACCAGGGGGTAGATCAGGACGTGGACGGTGGTCCGTGCCTCGGCGGCGATCTGTGCGCAGAGCTGCCAGTGCTGGAGGGAGATCTCATTGACCCATCCGCCGCCGTGGGCATAGAGAACGTGTCCGTGGGCCCCGGTGTTGCGGGGGCTGAGCGTGTAGACGGGCCATCCGGCCCCGGTGCGGGAAGCCGCAACGACGACGTCGTTCCCGAGTGAACGGGGTGGACCGTAGGACGCCGGGCGAAGCGTGCGTTCCTGTAGTCGTCGGCGGGCTGCGGCCTCGGTGATGAAGGGGGCGCCGGCCTTCGTCGCTTTCAGGACTGCGGGGATGAGTGCCTGGGGAAGGATCATGGGTGGGGTCCGCTTCAGTTCGGTAGGTGGCTAGCCGGGCAGGTTCGCTTCGATCGCTGCGATGATTTCCGGGGCATCGGGTTTGGTCCTGGGGCGGAAGCGCAGCTTCTCCCCGGAGGGTAGCAGGAGGAACTTCTCGAAGTTCCAGCTCACGCGTCCCGCCTTTCCCGAAGCATCCTTCGTCTTCTTCAACTCGGTATACAGCGGGTGTTCGCGCCGTCCGTTGACGCGCACGCGGTCGAAGACCGGAAAGGTGATGCCGTAAGTCATCGAACAATATTCCTGCACGGCCTCGTTGCTGCGCAGCTCCTGGAGGAATTGGTTGCTGGGGAAGCCCAGCACGGTGAAGCCACGGTCACCGTAGGTGCGTTGCAATTCTTCGAGTTGTTCGTATTGCGGGGACAGCCCGCAGCGTGAGGCGACGTTCACCACCATGACCACCTGGCCGGCGTAGTCGTTGAGTGAAGTGGTGCGCTCATCCATCGTGGTGATGGGAATCGTGGTCAGGTCCATGTGCTCGGCAACCACTGCGGGGCCCGGAGCATTCCCGCACCGACCTAGCGGGAGGCAGGCACCACGTTCGCCAGATGCTTGACCACATCGCGCAGCGGGAACGCCGTGCCGGGGTGTGCCTCCACCCGGGAGCGTTGGGTCCTGGCGCGCTGCGGGTGGTCGGTGACGATGCCGGCGACGCCGTCGTAGAGGTAGTTGCGGATGCGGTCCCCGCGGTTGACCGTCCACACATAGACGGGTTTGTCCGCCGCGCGGGCCTGGTCCAGGAACCGTTTCGAATAGGAGGCCTGCTCCACGACCAGGAAATCGCAGTTCACGTCCGGGATGCCGCCGACGGTCATCGCGATGGTGTAACCGACGGACAGATCGGGGCGGCGGGCCTTGAGGGACTCCACGAGATCGGCATCCAGGGAATGGTAGACGTTGCTCTCCAGGGAGCCCACCGAGGCCAGTTCCTCCATGAACCGGTCCAGGTAGTCGTCGGTTTCGTGGCCGTGGACCTTGGGTTCGATGAGCAGCTTGACCCCCAGTTCCTGGGCCCGGCGGACGTAGTCCACCATCGAGGGGATGGTGTCGGTGAAGCCGCGGGCGCTGATGGTGGTGGCTTCGGCCTCGGCCAGGGTCAGATCGTAGATGTCCACGTTGTGGCCCGAAAGCAGCAACAGGTTCGTGTCGTGGCTGGCGACGAAGTGTCCATCCTTCGTCTGCTGGACGTCGACCTCCACCAGATCAGGGTCCTGGGTTGCTGCGGACTCCAACGCGCCGATGGTGTTCTCGACCCCGCCCCACACCCAGCCACGGTGGGCGATGACCAGTGGTTCGGAGGTTTGTGCCGGAGCGGCGGCCACCGCGGGGGCGCCGACGATGGCGATGGCCACCACGGCAGCGCCCGCCGTGGTGCGCAGGGCCAGCCGACGCCCGCCGAGGGGCCGTACCGGACGCCTCTCCGGGTGACGGGAAGCCGCTGCTCGGTGGACAGCAGTGCCGGCGGGCGATGCGGCGGCCCTGCCAACGGGGACCTGCCGGTCCACCCAGACGAGCAGCAACCGGATGAGCGCCACCGTGGTGATGACCATGAGCACGAAGCCCGCGGCCCGGGCGGCCCCCAGACCCACTGTGGCGACCAGATGGGAATCGGTGTTCAGCAGGGCCCCGGGCAGCGTCGCGACCCAGGCCACGGTGCGGGAGGGCAGGTCGAAGATCAGGACCACGGCCAGCAGCGGGGCGCCGAGGATCGTGGGCAGGCGCAATCGACGGTTCCAGGTCGCCTGCCAACTGGTCAGCATGGCCCGCAGCGGGCTCAGCCCCCGCGTCACCAGCAGCGGGATGGTCAGCAACAGGCGCAGATTCAGATACACGAGCGCGCTGATCATCGAGAGGTACAGGCTGATGCTCAACGGTTTCTTGAGGTACTCGGCCGTGACGAACGGGGCGACCCCGATATCGCGGGTCAGCGGGGAGAGATCGGCCAACCCGCCCAGCGGCATGAGCAGGAAGACGTAGAGGGCCACCAGCGGGGCCTGGAAGCCCAGCGCCCGGCCGGTCGCGCGCCAGGCCTGGCGCCCCGCCGTCGTTCCCGGATGCGGCGAGCCGGCGCGGATCCTGCCGACCAGGGCGATGACCGAGGTGTATTGCAGGGCCAGCGCGCCCAAGGCGATGAACCCGATGGCCAGGAACATCAACACCGACGGTGGACTATGCAGGATCCGGGGGAAGTTGCGGTCGGTCAGATTCGGTGTCCCGGCCAGTTCCAGCGCCCGGGTGAACATGAACTTCACCAGCGGCAGCACGAACACCAGGATGATGCCCTGCCAGAGCACGAGCACACCCGCAGGCACCGAGAGGCCGGCCAGGAACGCCCGACGACGCCCACCAGGGGCGGTCGCGGCAGCGCCGGCGAAGGCCAGTTGCTCGTCCTGGTCACGGTTGTCGATGGTGTCTTTCCCCCGCCGCTGCATCTGTGGTTCCGGACCGCCACGGAACGTGGCGG
>JBBSRM010000204.1:0-4699 GCA_038243055.1 Actinomycetales bacterium | reverse complement strand
GTCGCCGTGACAGTCTCGGGAGGAGCCCAGAAGGTCCGCTGCCCGATCCCCACCACCAGGGCCAGGGCGCCCAACAGAATGGAGATCGCAGCAATGAAGATTCGCACGTAATTACACCTAACAAAAATGGGGGTCGATGATCGGCCTCGGTCGTGGTCGGGCACAGTTGCGCACTGGCCACACTGCAATGATAACGAATCGGTTACCCCGGCGGTTCCCACCTGTGTCCCGGAGCACGTGATGTGTTAGTCCCCCGGAGGGGAAACACCCGCCGGATGACACCCGGAAGGTAGGCTCAAGCTCGTGATGAAGGAGAGCAACGCCACCCCGGAAAACGGCGAACACGCCCCCGGCACCGACGATGGTGTGCTGGATGCCCCGCGCGCCGACAGCACCGCTTCCCAGCGGCCCCCGGGTTCGGGGACCGCTGCCCCACGACCGGGGCCACCGTCGTTCCTTGACCGGCTCCTGCGCGCCCTGAAAATCACCCGCCCGGCGTCGAGTCGCCCTGCACCGAACGCCGGCGACGATCCCGAACCGCTCATCAGCGTCCCGGGCGCCCACCACCCGGTCGTCACCGGGTTCATGTTCAGCGTCGGCGTCGGGCTGGCGCTGCTGCTGTACTTCATCCTGACCAACGTCGGCTCGCTGCTGGTCTGGATCTCCATCGCCTTGTTCATCGCCCTGGGGCTGGATCCGATCGTCAGGTACCTGGAACGCCGCCGGGTCCCCCGTCCGCTGGGCGTGCTCGCGGCGATGCTGCTGCTGGCCGCCATCTTCGGCGGGGCGGTGGGCATCCTCATTCCCACGATCGTCAAGCAGACCACCGCGTTCGTGGAGAAGGCCCCGGACATCGTCGACAGCTTCCTGAACTCCGATTTCTTCACCACCATCGATGAACAGTTCCAGGTCCGCGAACGGATCACCGAGGAGGTCGATAAGTTCTTCCAGAACACCGATGCGCTCGGCGGGGTCTTCGGCGGAGTGATCGGGGTGGGCAGCGTCGTGGCCCAGGGGCTGTTCGGCACGCTGATCGTGCTGGTGCTGGCCATCTACATCCTGGCGGCGCTGCCCGGCTTGAAGTCCTGGTCCTACCGGTTGGCCCCGCGGTCCAAGCGCGAACGCGTGGAAATGCTCTCCGAACAGATCACCAACAGCGTCGGCAACTACGTGATGGGCCAGGCCATCGTTGCCCTGCTCAACGCGCTCTACGCCTTCATCATCATGACGATCGTCGGCGTTCCCTACTCCCTGCTGCTGGCCATGGTCGTCGTCGTCCTGGCGTTCATCCCGCTGGTCGGGGCGGTCATTGCGGGGATCCTGGTGTCGCTGATTGCCCTGACGGTCGGCTGGGAGACCGCAGTGGTCTATGCCATCTTCTACTTCGGCTACCTGCAGTTCGAGGCCTACTTCATCTCACCGCGGGTGATGCAACGTACCGTCGCGGTTCCCGGTGCCGTGGCCGTGATCGCCGTGATCGCCGGCGGGACGCTGATGGGCATCGTCGGCGCCCTGATGGCCATCCCCCTGGCGGCCTCCACGATGCTGCTGATCCGGGAGGTCTTCATGGCCCGGCAGGATCGACGCTAGACAGCCGCACGTCCTGCCGGATCGGCTCCGGCACCGGGGCCGCTTCAGTAGCGGAAGCTGCGGCCGTTCCAGCATTTGAGGTGCCAGTGGCGCCGCGAGGCCGCGGAAGCCTCCTCGCCGCTCCAATGGTCCGCCCGCCAGGCGACGACATGCTCGATGCCCGGATCGATCGTGCGATGACACCCCGGGCAGCTGTAGTCCTTCCCGGCACGGGCCGCCGAAATCCTCCGCACATGCCATTGGCCATCCGGTGCGCTCTGCAATGACGGAATCGACAGGCCCGGGCCCCTGAACCCCTCGTCGTCCTCGCCCCGGCGCTTCTCGGCCTGTGCCCATTTATTGGGGTGGGCCTGGCGTTGCGGGCGACGCGGGCGGTTGGAACGGGGCATGTTCGCGATCGTATCCCCTTCCGTCGGCCCTGCGGGAATGCCAGGCACCGGATCGGACGGTAGAGTGCTGGATGTGCGTTTAGTGATAGCTCGTTGCTCAGTCGATTACCTGGGCCGTCTGCGTGCCCATCTGCCGTTGGCGACCCGCCTGCTCATGGTCAAGGCCGACGGCTCCGTCCTCATCCATTCGGACGGCGGCTCCTATAAGCCGTTGAACTGGATGAGCCCGCCGGCGACCATGCATATCGCTCCGGCCGACGAGGATGCCGCCGCCGAGGGCGTCGTGGAGACCTGGCGCGTCCAGCACTCCAAGGTCGATGACCATCTGGTCATCAGGATCCACGAGGTCCTGCACGATTCCAGCCATGAACTCGGTACCGATCCGGGTCTGATCAAGGACGGCGTCGAAGCCGACCTGCAGCGTCTGCTGGCCGAACAGATCCATACGCTGGGTGAGGGCTTCAGGCTCGTGCGCCGCGAATACATGACGGCGATCGGTCCGGTGGACATCCTGGCCCGTGATGCCGAGGGTTCCACCGTGGCGATCGAGCTCAAACGCCGCGGCGACATCGATGGCGTCGAACAACTCACGCGCTATCTGGAACTGATGAACCGCGATCCGCTGCTGGCACCGGTGCGCGGGGTCTTCGCAGCCCAGCAGATCAAGCCACAGGCACGCACGTTGGCCACGGATCGCGGCATCGAGTGCCTGACCCTGGACTACGATGCCATGCGCGGGGTCGACGACAGCGCCTCCCGCCTGTTCTGACCCGCAGGCTCCACCGGCGCCCGGCTTCACCCAGGGGCTCCATCTAGGTCGGCCGCCGGGCAGAAACTATGCTGGGGGCATGACTTCCACCGAAGAACCCACCCGGCTGTCACTGCGCGGCCGTGCCGTCACCGGAGGCGCCATCCTGGACGACGCCGTGATCGCCTTCGAAGGCGACCGCATCGTGTTCGTCGGCACCCCCGAGGAATTCTCCCAATGGCCGGACTCCGCTTCCCATCCCGACGTGCAGTTGCCGGCCGGGGCGACGATCCTGCCCGGCCTGGTCGATGTCCATTGCCACGGAGCCGCAGGAGGGGACTTCCCCAGCGGGGACCCCGAAGCCGCCGCGCGCTCCATCAACTTCCTGCATGCCGCTGGTACGACGACGTTGCTCGCCTCACTGGTCACTGCCACCCGCGCCGACATGCTCGCCGCCGCCGCCGTGCTCGCCGACTTCGCCGAACGCGAGCTCATCGCCGGGGTGCACGCCGAGGGCCCGTTCCTGTCCACGGTGCGCTGCGGAGCCCAGGACCCGACCCTGCTCTCGGCCCCCGACCCTGCTTTCGTCGACGAACTGGTCACCGCCGCCCGCGGCCAACTCCGCACCATGACCTATGCCCCCGAATTGGCCGGCTCCGATGCCCTGGTGGAGCAGTTGGTTTCCCACGGGGTCCTGCCCTCGCTGGGGCATACCAACGCCGATGCGGCCACGGTGACCGCTTCCCTCGACGTGGCCGTCGAGGAACTCTCCTCGGCCGGCTTCGACGGCTATACCGAACGCCCCACCGTGACCCACCTCTTCAACGGCATGCCGCCGATGCACCACCGCTCCCCCGGTCCGGTGGCCGCCTGCCTCGAGGCTGCGGCCGCCGACAAAGCCGTCGTGGAGCTGATCGCCGACGGCGTGCACCTGGACCCCGCAATCGTCCGGGCGATGTTCGTGCTGCTCGGCCCCGAAGCCATCGTGCTGGTCACCGACTCCATGGCCGCCACCGGGCTGCCTGACGGGCAATACACCTTGGGCCCCCAGGACGTCGTGGTCTCGGAAGGTGCAGCCCGTCTGGCCGAGGGAAACTCACTGGCCGGAGGCACCGCCACCATGTTGGACGTGGTCCGCAGCGCCGTCGAGGGCGGAGTACCACTGGAGCAGGCGGTGCTCTCGGCGACCTCGGTGCCCGCCGAGCTGGTGGGCCTGACCGATGAAGTCGGTGCTCTGGGGATCGGCTTCAGCGCCGACGCGGTCATCGTCGACCGTCATTTCAGGCTCCTGCGGGTCTACCGGGACGGGATCGAGCTGGCCCCGAATCGCGGGTAATCCGTCGCCACATGGCCTTTTGCCGTTGAATACATAACATTGATGTGTGATGATCAACTCAGTCTTTGTGTTGGTCATGTACATGCCCGCAAAGCAGGTTGCGGGTGTGAAGCACCGCCGGCCACGTCGGCATCTTCCCACTTCGGTACCGTCCGGACGCGGCAAGACGCCGTGTGCGGTTAGTTTCACATCAATGAGGAGATATACATGGCGCAGGGCACCGTGAAGTGGTTCAACGCTGAAAAGGGCTTCGGCTTCATCACGCCGGACGAGGCTGACGGCGATGTGTTCGTCCACTACTCGGAAATCCAGAGCAACGGCTTCCGCACGCTGGAGGAAAACCAGCGGGTCGAGTTCGAGGTCGGTCAGGGAGCCAAGGGCCCCCAGGCCACGGGAGTCGTAGGAATCTAGAGGGCCGTCCGGCCGCACCGCCGGTCGGCCAGCCACCATAAGAATGGCGGGGGCCCCCCGGGGCCGGGGGGGGGGGCCGGGGTGTGGGCCCGCGGGGGGTGGGGGGGGGGGGGGGGGGGGGGCGCCGGCCCGCCCCCCACGGCCCCCGCCAAGAGGGGGAGGGCAAGGACGGGGGGGTGGTGGGGGGGGGGGGGAGGGAAACGCGGCCGCCGCCCCGGCCCCCGC
>JBBSRM010000203.1:0-4717 GCA_038243055.1 Actinomycetales bacterium | reverse complement strand
CCGACGCGTCGGTGCAGGAATCGAGGACCAGAATGAGCCCTGCCCGGGGTATTCGACGGCCGCCCCAACGGTCCATGGCGGCGCGCACGTGTTCGATGGCGGCCGCGAGCAACCGTTCTTCATTGCGGACGGGAATGACGACAGTGATCCGGTCCAACGCCGCCACCGCTCTAGGCATCGCCGCCTCCGGGAGCGCGGAAGATCTCGAGGAGGAAGTCTTCCTCGCGGTGCTCGACTACTTGCTTCCAGCCCAGTGATCGGGCCATATCGTGGACCACCTGGCCGGAAAGCTCCCATCCATCAATGGGGTGCAACCAGTGGCAGAGCAATAGGACACCGCCTGGTTGCAGTGCGACGGCGGCACGCTGGAGCAGGGTCTGGAATTCGTCCGCCGCGAGGAAGTATCCGATCTCGGAGAGTATGACCAGGTCCACTGACGCCGATGGCAGGGCCGGCCACCCGGCCGGGAGCTCGGCCCGAAGCAGGGACACGTTCCCGGCGTCGGCCAAGCGCTGGCCTGCGGCGTCCAGTGCCACCTGGCTGGCGTCGATTCCGAGTACGTGCGAACAACGCTCGGCCAGCCCCGCGGTCAGGACCCCGATGGAACATCCGGCTTCGATGGCCGACTCATAGTGGTCGCGTGGAAGCGCGGCAAGGGTCACGGCGCGCTTGCGGTGCTCGTAGGCGCTTCCCAGATAATCCCAGGGATCGGGGGACCGACGGTAGAGGTCATCGAAGATGCGGGCCGCCGACGACGAATCCCGCAGCCCCGGCGCGGTCCAACGAAACGTCTCCGTGCCGCGTCGGAAATGGTCTTGGAACCCTTCGCTGAGCAGCACCTCGTCCCCGGCTGCCGGGGAGAGGGGCGAGGTCTGGGAACGGTGAGCTGCGAGCACCGCGCGCTTCGCGTCGCGAGAGGCCGTGTTCAGTGCCAGGGCATGCCAGTGATGCCACGCCGGATGCGGAGGTTCGGCCCAGTGCCAGAACCAAATGGGGAATTCCAGCAGGCCGAGGTCGCGTCGGGTAGCGGTCCTGGCCGCCGCGGAGCCCACTGCCTCATGGTCGGGGTGCGCATCGGCGCGGTACGGCGCGGCGATCACCGTCCGGGTGAAGGCTTGGTGGAGCGACGCTTCGCCCGGTGGCCGATCCATGGCGACGTGAAGGGCCGATTCAAGATCGTCTGCATGCCTGGCCAACTGGCCATCGGGCAGATCCAGGTGCCGCCAGCTCAAAGCCGCCGGCTCGGGCACCGCATCGCGCAGCAGCTGCAGCGCGGCATCGAGTTCCTGTCGACGTCGCTCGGCCAATTGGCCGGGGCTGTGCGTGGGGGAGTGGGGGTGTGAGGCTTCTCCCGCTGTGCAGATGATGACGTGTACGACGGCTCCGCCGTGCAGTGCCATGTGGATCAATCCGGCCGCGCCGAGCGATTCATCGTCCGGGTGGGCCGCCAGGACGATGAGCCGTTCTCCTCGGCCCGGTACGACGCCGTCCCCCAGTCGTGGAAGGTCTTCGACACCGGCATCGAACCAGGCGCTCTCCGGGGTTCCGGCGTTGTCGTGGCTGAAGGTCACCACGGGCATGGCCGACCGCCGGATTCATCCGCGGTGCCTTCGATCAGCAGACGGCCCAGTGCGGCGTCGTCGCGGGCGGCGTGGTGCTGGCGGATGTAGACCGTCAGGTCAGCGACTCGGCGGGCATGGTCGGCATCGAAGGCCAGAGGGCCGGGGCCCAACGCCCGGCCGCAGATGGAGAGCATGCCCTCACAGAGGGAGACGATATGCCCGCGGACCCGGTGGGCCGCGCGCCAGCCGACGTGGCCGGCATCGACGGACGAGGCAGCTGCCGCGAGCAGGGCCGCCCCAGAGGCCAGCAACCGGTCTGCCTCGCCCAGCCAGGCCAGAGCCAGCTGGTCGGGCTCGCGGAGGGTTGCCGCGCGGTGCAGGGTCCGGAACAGTCCGACGGCACCACCAAACCAGCAGGAGGCTACGGCCAGGCCACCCCAGGCGAATCCGTCGCGGCGCAGATACCAGTCGGTGCCCCCGACCGGCCGGCCCTGCACGCCTTCGAGTCGGAGCGGGCCGCTGGGGATGTTGGCCAGTCCGTGGCTGGCCCACGTGGAAGGCGCGGTCACCACGCCGCCCTGCCGCAGATTAACCGCGAAGGCGCGGCGGCCGCCGGGGACTGCTGCCGTGATGATGGCGCGGTCCAGGCTCCCGGCCAGGGAACACCAGGGTTTCCCGCCCTGCAATAACCAACCGTCGTCGTCCTCGATGGCTTTCAGGCTCATCCCGGGTCCTTCGGCGGCGAAGACACCCCAGCTGGTGCCGGGCTCCCAGACCACGCCGGCTTGCTCAAAGATGGCTGCGGCATCCAGATGAGGTTCCAGGGTCCGTGCGGCGGTAAGGTCCAGCGCGGCGACCGAGGCCAGCAGCTCCCACAGCGCCGTCGTGCCTCCGCGGCCGGGCACCGGCGGGCCACCGGGCGCCAGACGCAGGGCTTGGAGCAGAGGCGTGGGGTCGCCTTCACAGTGGCCGGCGGCTTCCAGAAGTGCTGCACTTTTGAAGCCAGCGTCCGGCGACGGAGCGTCGGCAGTGAACTGCACGGTCAGTGGTTCCACAGCGGCCTCCTGGGCGGGATACTCATCACGAGCAACACTAGCGGTTCTCCGCCCCCTTCCGTTTCCCGCCGCCACCCGCCGATAGTCGGTTTGGAGGCTCTTCCGAGGGGCGAGGCCGTCCGCAGCGGACCCCGTGGGGACGAGCAGGGGCCAGCCCTGGCGACTGACTCACCGGTGGTGCTCCATCGAAGCCATCAATCGTCGGTGTCTGCAGTTTGGCGGTCCGTCGACTGCTCCTCGACCGGTAGCTTCCGGTTGCCGGAGCTGGCCCAGCGTGCGAGGAAATACAACACCAGTCCGATCGCCAAGAGGACTCCGGCCCGCAACCAAGTCGCTGCCTCCTGCTGGATGAGCAGGAGGACGCACGAGGCCAGTGCCAAGTAGGGGATGACGGTCGGGGCCCGGAAATGCTGGTGGTCGACACCGTCCTTGCGCAGAACGAGCACCGCGATGTTCGTGCTGATGAAGACGAACAGTAGAAGCAGGACCACCGTTTTGGCCAGCGTCTCGAGGTCGCCGGTGGCGGTCAAGGCCATGGCGGTCAACGTGGTGATGGCGATCGCGACCAACGGCGTGCGTCTTTTCGGAAGCACGCGGCCCAGAACTCGTGGAAGCAACCGTTGCTCGGCCATGCCGAAGGCAAGCCGGCTGGCCATGATCATCGTCAGCAGCGCTCCATTGGCCACGGCGATCAGGGCAACCAGACCGAAGAACCAGTCGGGCACTCCGAACCCCGTTGCCTGGACCACTTGGAGCAGCGGGCCGGAGGATGCGCTGAGTTCATCAGGCGACAACGCGGTGGAGGCGGCCAGACCGATCAGGACATAGACTCCGCCGGCTGTCAGCAGCGCCCCGAAGAGCGCTTTAGGGTAGACCCGGTGCACGTCGCGCACTTCTTCGGCGATGTTCGCCGACGTTTCGAAACCGACGAACGAGTAGTAGGCGAGCAACGATGCCGCCAGCACACCGGCCGCAGGCGAGACATCCGGGTTGAACTCCACGACACGGGAGACATCGCCACGGCCCTGACCGAACATGACGGCAACCAGGACGATGACAAGGACGAGTCCGGAAACCTCGATGACCGTCATGAAGACATTGGCCCGGACGGATTCCTTGACGCCGCGCGCATTGAGCATGGCTACCAGCAGCAAGAACACCAGTGCGGCGGGGATCGTAGGAACGTCGAAAAATGGTCTGAGGTAGTCCCCGGCGAAAGCCAGACTCAGGCCCGCAGCGCTGGTGATCCCGGCCGCGAGCATGGAGAAACCGACCAGGAACGAAACGACCGGTATCCCGAAGGCCCGTTCGGCGAAGACTGCGGCGCCGCCCGCCTGGGGATACTTCGTGACCAGCTCCGCATAAGACGCTGCCGTGAGCAGTGCCAGCAGCAGAGCTACCACCAACGGAATCCAGACGGCGCCGCCGACCTCCCCGGCGACCTCGCCCACCAGGGCGTAGATGCCTGCGCCCAGGACATCGCCGAGGATGAAGAGGTAGAGTAGCGGGCCGGTGATGACTTGTTTGAGTTTCGACGTCTGATTCTCCCCGGGGGTGTTCATGCCGTCAGTGTAGGCCGCGCCACCGGCCTCAGCCCTGTTTGCCCCAGTCCCTGAGTACGGCCCGTGCCGCATGCCAGCCGGCCATGCCGTGCACTCCGCCTCCAGGCGGGGTGGAGGAGGAACAGATGTAGAGGCCGGGCTGGCTCGTGTTGTATGGCCTCAGCGTGGGTACTGGGCGCAGCACCTGCTGCGTCCCGCGCAGGGAGCCGCCTCCGATGTCCCCGCCGACCAGGTTCGGGTTCCACGCCTCTAGGGCGCTGGGCGGGGTTTCCTGCCGACCGATGATCCGGTCGCGGAAGCCGGGTGCGAATCGTTCGATCTGGGCATCGATGAGTGGCCCGACGTCGGCCGTGCTGCCGTTCGGCACATGGGCGTAGCTCCACAATGCTTGCTTGCCTTCGGGGACCCGGGAGGGGTCCGCCATCGATTGCTGGGAAACCATGACGAACGGGCGCTCCGGAATCTGCCCGATCCCGGTGAGGTGTTCGGCGTGGACGAGTTCCTCGAAACTGCCCACGACATGCACCGTTCCTGCATG
>JBBSRM010000202.1:0-4719 GCA_038243055.1 Actinomycetales bacterium | reverse complement strand
GCCGTTGATCGCATCCTGCACGGCCGAAACGAATCTCGATGAGGGCAAGAGCAACATGATTCCCCCGGCCACGACCACCGCCGGGGAGATCGGGGCGTTGACGGCCCAAAGCACCATGGCGACCATCGTCGTCACAGCGGAGCCGAGCCCGATGGTGAAGAATTCAGGGACCTGCCATCCCTTGACGACGTTCATGATGCCAGTGATCAGGCAGAACGAGGCCAGAGCCACCAGGGCGCCAGGCCAAGTGCCGCCGATGAACAAGACGAAGGCGGCGCAGAATCCGCCGCCTCCCACTGTGGCCATCCACCGGGGATAGGGCTTGGGTTGACGCAGGATCTCGTGCAGCCGATCCGCAGCCTGGGTCCGGGTGACTCCTCCAGCGATGATCTCCGAAACCAGCCCGTGCAGCAGGGCCAGACCCCGGTAGTTGCCGGTCCAGGAACGCACCACCCGCAGTAGCGAGACCGGATTCTGGTCCTGCGGGGCGTAGTTGATGTGGATCGACTGGTTGGTGATCTCCACATCCACACTGCTCAGACCCAGCGAAGCGGTGACTGCGATCACACTGGTCTCCGCCTGCAGGGCACCGGCGCCGAAACGGAACATCGACTCCGCCATGTCCAGGGCGAATTCCAAGGTCTGGCGGGCATTGGCGTCGAATTCACCCGGCTGTTGGATCAGCGGGTTCGCATAGGGGCTGCCCACCAGCCGGTCCACGATCGAGAACGCCTGGGTCGGTGGCGACTCGGTGTGCATGAGCTTGGAGAACGCGCGCTTGGCCGCCGGGGTGGCCTTTCCGGCAGCCCGGGCAACGGTCGGCAACGGATTCGGGGCGTGGAACGGCGCCGGGGCGTGCCGCACCGGCCGCGGAGCGGTCTTCGGTGCGGCGGTAGCGGACGGCCCGGGGCGGGCTTCCGGTGGGGAAACGTTGTAAACCCTGGCGACGGCGGGGTCGATGGGGGCCGCGGTGGTCGTCGGAGGGGCCTTCGGCGCTGGCTTGGGGCGCCGGGCCGCAGGAATCTTCCATGGAGCCGGTTTGCGGGTGGCGCCGGTCTTTGGCGCGGCAGCACCTTCGTCGGTTCCGGCGGCGACCTGGGCAGGGGCGCCCGGCGGACGACCCGGCCAACCCGGCGGGGTTTTGCGGGACGGTGCCCGGGCGGACTTGATGCGCTGCTCCGGGGACGTCACCGACGACGGTTCGGAGGCTTGTTCGGCCTCCTGGGGTGCTGCTGGAGTGGTCTCCCCACGCCCGGGGACCGCGGGTGAAGCCGTGTCGGTCGGCAGCGCGGCAACGGGGACCTCTGCGGTCCGTGGCGTGATGCCGTCCCACACCGGCTCGGTCTTGGAACGGTCATCGGGGGAGCCGGGCAGGTCGACACTGCCATGGGGCAGGACGTGGTCGGTGCGTGGGCGTGCCTGCTCCACGGCATTGGAGGCCACCGGCGTGTAGGCCAGGGCACCGGTGGGCTCGGTCTTGACCCAGTCGTCGTGGTAGCCCGAGGCGGTGTCCTCCGTTTCGGAGGCGGCATCGTCGTCGTTCTCGGATGAACGGCCACCGGTGAATCCCAAGCGGCTGAATAGACCAGCGGGCTGTTTGATTTCCGACGTCGGAATGCGCGGTATCGAACCGACTTTCGGGTTCGGATCCTGGGTGGGCATCGTGATTTCGGAGGGCTCCGGCTTGTCGCGGTCGGACACGAACTCTCCTGTTCTGACGGGGTTTCCTGTAGGCAACTCTACAACCGGGGGCAAGCCTGAAGAGGCCGTGGACCCGCTGATGTGTCCAACGTCAAAGGGAGGCCGCGCACGGGATCAACCGATCGGTTGATCCGGTGTGCCGCGGGGCTCCGTAGCGTCGAAGACAACCCTACGAGAACCCCCTCAAGGAAGGCACCACCATGACGTCACTCGGCACCCGGAAGCCCACGTCGGACTCCCCGGCCCCGCCGGCTGGGCATCGACCCGGCTCGGCATCCGGCCCCGGTCCGCGGCGCTGGTTGCGGATCCTGATTCCTGCGGTCCTGATCATCATCTGGTTCGTGGCCTTCTCCATGGGCGGTCGGGCGTTCTCGGAAGTCAACGCCGTCTCGGTCAACGACCCGGCCGAACACCTACCGGCGAGCGCCGAAGCCACCCTGGTGCACGAGCTCCAGCCGGATTTCCGTTCCTCCGACGCCCTTCCGGCAACCCTGGTCTTCACCGCCGGCTCCCAGCTGGATGCGAGCCAACTCAAGGACGTCCAGAGCCTGCTCGATGAAGTGCAGGGCCTGGACACCGTGGTCCCGGAGTCGGTGTCCCCTGCCCGGCCCAGCGAGGACGGGCTCGCGGCGGTGAGCTTCGTGCCGCTGAAGACGCACACCGCCGACGGTACGGATATCAAGACCCGTGTCTCGGTGGAGGACCTCCGCTCGTTCCTGGCCGAGAACCCGGTCCCGGGGGTCTCTGCCTATGTGGCCGGGCCGGCCGGCATGAGCGCCGACATCGGCGGTGCCTTCGCCGGGTTGGACGGCCTGCTGCTGCTCGTCGCCCTGGCCGTGGTGCTGGTCATCCTGGTCATCGTCTACCGCTCGCCGCTGCTGCCGATCATTGTCCTGGGCACGGCCATGGCTGCCCTGACGGGGGCGATGGCCCTGGTCGTCGCCCTGGCGAAGGCCGATGTGCTGACCCTGTCGGGGCAGACCGAGGGGATCCTGATGATCCTGGTCATCGGTGCCGCGACCGACTATTCACTGCTATACGTCTCACGCTTCCAGGCCGAGCTGGCCCGCTTCGGGCGCGGCTGGGAGGCCACCTGGGCTGCCCTGCGCGGGGCGATCGGGCCGATCGTCGCCTCGGGAGGGACGGTGATCGCCGGCCTACTGTGTCTGCTGCTGAGCGAGATGAACTCCCACCGCATCCTGGGTCCGGTCGCCGCCCTGGGCATCGTGTTCGCCATGCTGGCTGCCCTGACGTTGCTGCCGGCCTTGCTCATGTGGGCCGGCAAGGCCGCCTACTGGCCACGCAAGCCCCGTGCCCTGGATGCCGATGACCCGGCAACCCGCAGCGACGGCAACGACATCGAACAGGCCAGGGCCTATGCCCGCACCGGACGCGGGCTCTGGCCCGCCGTCACCCGGTTGGTTTCCTCCCGGCCGCGCACCGTCTGGATCGCCACGGCCCTGTTGCTGGTCATCGGCACCCTGGGCGTGGGCCAGCTGAAGGCCGACGGCATCTCCCAGACTGACTTCGTCATCGGGCAGACCGATTCCAAGGCAGGGCAGAAGGCCCTCGGCGAACATTTTGCCGCTGGTTCCGGTGCCCCGACCGTGGTCATCGCCCCGAAGGACCAAGCCAAGGACGTCACCGCCGTGCTCACCGAGGACGCCGGCGTTGCTGCGGTGGGACGCCCGACCGAACACGACGACCAGATCATGCTCAACGCCACCTTGAAGAACGCCCCCGAATCAACGCAGGCCGAGGACACCGTCCAGCGGCTGCGCACCGAGTTCGACGCTCCGGCCTTTGGTGATCAGGTGCTGGTGGGCGGGGACACCGCCGTCGCGTTGGATACCCGCGATGCCTCCATCCACGACCGCAACCTGATCATCCCGATCGTGTTGGCGGTGATCGCACTGATCCTGGTGGTACTGCTGCGTTCGATCGTCGCTCCGTTGATCCTGGTGGCCAGCACGGTCCTGTCCTTCGGCACGGCGCTGGGTGTTTCGGCACTGGTGTTCAACTCGGTGTTCGACTTCCCCGGCGCCGACGCTTCCGTCCCGCTCTACGGTTTCGTCTTCCTGGTCGCCCTCGGCGTGGACTACAACATCTTCCTGATGACCCGGGTCCGTGAGGAGGCTTCCAAACACGGGGCCCGGGTGGGGATCCTGCGCGGGCTGCGTGCCACCGGAGGGGTGATCACTTCGGCCGGACTCGTGCTGGCTGCGACCTTCGCCGCGCTCGGGGTCCTGCCCGTGCTGTTCCTGGCGCAGCTGGGCTTCATCGTGGCGTTCGGGGTGCTCCTGGACACCATCGTGGTCCGTTCCCTGTTGGTCCCTGCCCTGGCCTACGATCTGGGCGAGAAGCTGTGGTGGCCCGGACGCAGCCGGAAGGCCTGACCGCCGCGGCACGGCAAAGAACCGGGCCGGTCCACCCTGCTATCCCTGGCGGGCTGGGCCGGCCCTTCGCGTGCCCAAAGGTCGTCGTGGCGGCATGAAAAACCCCTCTTCCGATACCGGAGGAGGGGTGATGGTGGTTCTTACTGGATTCGAACCAGCGACCTTTCGCGTGTGAAGCGAACGCTCTAACCAACTGAGCTAAAGAACCGGGTGTCACGCCGCGATGGCGTACCTAGAAAGGGTACCGGAGGCGTGGCCCGCCGCCAAATTCGTCGAGCCCGCCGAGGAGCACGACGCCGGCGCCCCCAGCCGTCGTGGGAGAGGGCACCGGCGTCGTATGTTTCTACTTCAGGTAGCTCGCCGCGACGTAGCCGGTCTTGCCCTGATAGGTGATCTTCGCCCAGCTCTTGGCCGTCGAGGTCACCGAGACCTTCGCGTTCTTCGGGATCACCAGCACCGACTTGTGCTTCGTCCCCGCATTCGACCGCATATTCAGATTCGCCTTCGTCACCTTCGTGACGTTCTTGGCAACAGACTTCTTCGCCGGAGCCTTCGTGGGCGCCTTGGCCGGCTTCTTCGGAGAGATCTTCACCGGCGCCTTCGCCGTGGCCACCGTCTTCAG
>JBBSRM010000201.1:0-4726 GCA_038243055.1 Actinomycetales bacterium | reverse complement strand
TTGGTGGCCGAATGGATGACGATATCCGCGCCGTGTTCGATGGGGCGCAGGATGTACGGCGGGGTGAGGGTGGAATCCACGACCAGCGGGATGCCTGCCTCCCGGGCAACGGCCGCCAGGCCCTTGAGGTCGGCGATGTCACCGGAGGGGTTGGCAACGACCTCCGTGTAGATGGCCTTGGTCTCGGGGCGCACGGCGGCGGCGAAGTCGGCGGCTTCGTTGCTGTCGACGAACGTGGTGTCCACGCCGAAGCGGCGCAGCGTCACGTCCAGCTGGGTGATGGTGCCCCCATAGAGCTTCGAGGAGGCAACGATATGGTCTCCGGCGCCGGTCAGGGCGGCAAAGGTGATGAACTCGGCGGCCATGCCCGATGCGGTGGCCACGGCGCCGATGCCACCTTCCAGGGAGGCGACTCGTTCCTCGAAGGCGGCGACAGTGGGGTTGCCGATCCGGGAGTAGATGTTGCCGTACTTCTGCAAGGCGAACAGGTTGGCCGCGTCGTCGGTGTCCTTGAAGACGAACGAGGTGGACTGGTAGATCGGTACCGCGCGGGCGCCGTGCTCGGCATCGGGAGTGCCCCCGGCGTGCAGGGCGCGGGTGCGGAATCCAAACCGGTGTTCCGACATCTAGGTGTTGGCTCCTTCGAGGTGGGGGCGGGAGGTTCCCGATCCTTTCCATCGTGACAAATCCTCGATTTCCATCAAAGAATGTTTCGCCACATGGCGGTTTGTCGAGTGTAGTCCGAATAAACTGCACTTCACGTCCCCCGGATAGGATGGGTGCATGGGAACACGCATTGCGCTGGTGCGCCACGGGGAAACCGCATGGAACGCCGAAGGCCGTCTTCAGGGGCAGACCGACATCCCCCTGAACGAGGCCGGCCGGGCCCAGGCGCGGGCCGCCGGGACACGACTGACAGAACACGACGGCGCCTGGGGCGCCCTGGTTTCCTCCCCGCTGGGACGTGCCGTGGAAACTGCAGAATTGATCGGTGCCCAGCTGGGCCTCGAGGCGGTGGAACCCATCGTGGGGCTTCAGGAACGCCACTACGGTGACGGTGAAGGCCGGGCAGTGGTCGGCATGCCGCGACCCCAGATCGACGAACTACTGCTGACCGCCGAGCCCGAAGTCGAGGTCGTCGACCGGGCTCTGGCCGCTTTGACAGGCCTCATCCGGGAGCACCCGGGCACGGATCTGGTGGTCGTCGCCCACGGGACCCTCATTCGGCTGGTCATGAGCGCCCTGCAGGACGCCACCCATCCCCGGCTGAAGAACGGGGAGATCGTGCTCACCGACGCCTGCCAGGTGGAGAGCACGACGGCGAACCGGAGTTCAACGCCCGTCCACTAGGATGGTGAGCCACGCCACAGGCTCTGGTACGGTTTTTCAATGACTCTCGCGAACCTGAATGACTGGCTCGGCACCTCCGAAGGCTGGTTGTGGACCTTCATCGGCATGCCGGTCGTCGTCGTCCTGGCGATCTACTTCACCATTCGAACCAGAGCCGTCCAGTTCCGCATGCTGCCAGCCATGTTCAAATCCATCACGGAAAAGGCACAGCGCGACGAGGACAGCAACACGAAATCGCTGTCGGCGTTCCAGGCGTTCATCGTCTCCGCGGCCGCCCGTGTCGGTACCGGCAACGTCTCTGGTGTGGCCGGCGCCCTGTTCATCGGTGGACCGGGTGCCGTCATGTGGATGTGGATCATGGCCCTGTTCACCAGCGCCGCGAGCTTCATCGAGTCCACGCTGGCCCAGCTCTACAAGACCCGGGGTGAAGACACCTATAAGGGTGGTCCGGCCTTCTACATCCATCGCGGTCTGGGGAGCCGGGGCTTCGGCGTCTTCTTCGCGACACTGTTCATCTTCTGCTTCGCGCTGGCCTTCACCTCGCTGCAGTCCAACACCATCGTCGACGCCGTCAGCGGTGCGGTCGGCGCCTACACGGACCCGGAGTCCGTGACCTGGCTGCCTTGGGCCCTGGGACTAGTGCTCGCCGCGATGACCGCCGCCATCGTCCTGGGTGGCATGCGTCGCGTCGCGTTCGTGGCACAGAACCTGGTGCCGTTGATGGCACTGATCTACGTCAGCTTCGGCCTTGTCATAGTGCTCATGAACATTGAAGAGCTCCCGCGCGTCGTCGCGCAGATCGTCGACGGGGCCTTCAACGTCAAGGCAGCGATCGGCGGCGGCGTCGGCGTGGCCATCGTCCAGGGTGTCCAGCGCGGCATGCTCTCCAACGAAGCCGGCATGGGCTCGGTACCCAACGTCGCCGCCACGGCCTCGGTCAGCCACCCGGTGAAGCAGGGGCTGACCCAGACGCTGGGCGTCTACTTCGACACGCTGCTCATCTGCTCGATCACCGCGTTCATCGTCCTCATCGCGTTCCCTGATCTCGGCCAAGGCGGCGAAGGCCTGGTGATGGTGCAGGAATCGCTGGTCAACAACCTGGGGGCGTGGGCTGCGATCGCCCTGGCGGTGATCATGTTCCTGCTGGCCTTCACCTCGGTGCTGGGCAACTTCTCCTACGGCGAAGCCAACGTCAACTTCATCACCCGGAATAAGCGGGTACGGACCCTCTTCGCGCTCGCCGTCACCGTGGTCGTCTTCCTCGGTGCCGTGATCTCCGTTGATTTGGCCTGGTCCTTGGCCGGTGTCACGATGGTGTTCATCGCGATGATCAACCTCGTGGTGATCACCATCCTGGCGCCCACCGCGCTCAAGCTCCTGCGCCACTACAACGCCCAACGGGCGCAGGGCCTGGATCCGGTCTTCCTGGCCACGGACATGCCGGAAATCAAGAACATCGATTGCTGGACCGAAGAGGACGTCAGCGACCATCTGGCGCAACGTGGATACCAGCGGAAGGCGTCGGTGTCGGAAACCGAGTGATCACCGGGCCGAACAAATCCGTTCCAGGGCGGGGATGCACTGTTCGTTCTGCAGGCTCGTCGTGTCGCCCAACGCGGTTCCCTCGAAGAGCTGGGTCAGTAGCCGGCGCATGATCTTCCCGGAACGTGTCTTGGGTACATCGGGGACGAAGACGACGTCGCGCGGTTTGGCGATCGGACCGATCTGCGCGGCCACATGGG
This sequence comes from Actinomycetales bacterium, assembly GCA_038243055.1. Taxonomy (GTDB): domain Bacteria; phylum Actinomycetota; class Actinomycetes; order Actinomycetales; family Micrococcaceae; genus Arthrobacter_H. The sequence goes on along the minus strand of JBBSRM010000201.1, from coordinate 1,634 downwards.
CCCGCAGGCCGGCGGCGGCCACCAACTGTTCGGGAGTCGGAGTGGCCCCGATGCCGACCAGTGATGCGTCGTGCGGGACGACGAACGCCGTCGCCGCGTGACCGGTCGTGGCATCGATGGTCGGGCAGACCCCTGCCTCGACGACGCCCGGATGGGAGACCAGGGCTGATTCGATCTCGATCGTCGAGAGCAGGTGGCCCGAGATGTTCAAGGCGTCATCGGTGCGCCCCAGGATCCAGATGTCCCCCTCGTCGTCGTACTTCGCCGCATCGCCGGCGAGGAACCAGCCGTGCCCCGCATACTGCTCCCAATACGAGGTGAAGTAGCGTTCCGGATCGTCCCAGACCGTGCGGGCCATGGCCGGACCGGTGGCGGTGAGCACGATGTTCCCCTGCACGTTCGCCGGGACCCGGGCACCGTCTTCGTCCACGATGTCCGTGGCCACCCCCGGAAGCGCGCGGGTGCCGCAACCGGGTTTGAGGACGGTGTCGCCCGGGCGCGGTGAAAGGATCGTGGCGCCGGTTTCGGACTGCCACCAGGTGTCGACCATGGCGATACCAGACGCAGGGTCCCCAGAGACGAGTGAATCCCGGCCGACCTGGTGGCGCAGCCAACGCCAGGCCTCCGGGTTGACGGCCTCGCCGACCGTGCCGGCCAACCGGACCGAGGAGAGGTCATGGCTCTCCGGGATGCCCTCGGGGAACCAGCCCATGAGCGAACGCACCAGGGTAGGGGCCGTGTAGTAGCTGGTCACTCCGTACCGCTCGATGATCTCGAAGTGCCGTCCCGGATGCGGGGCGTTGGGCGCGCCCTCGTAGATGACCTGGGTGACGCCGTTGGAGAGCGGGCCGTAGATCTCATAGGTGTGCGCCGTGACCCAGGCCAGATCGGCGGTGCACCAGTGGACGTCATCGGCACGGCGGGCCGGGTCCGGATGGCTGAAGAGGAACTCGTGGCTCCAGGAGGCCTGGGTGAGGTACCCGCCGGTGGTGTGGACCAGGCCCTTGGGCTTTCCGGTGGTCCCCGAGGTGTACATGATGAACAGCGGGGTTTCGGCGTCGAAGGCCTCGGCGGCGTGGGAGAGCGGCTGGGTTTCGACCGTTTCGTGCCACCATAGGTCGCGGCCTGCGGTCCAGGCGATCTCGCTGCCGGTGCGCCGGATGACCAGTACGTGTTCGATGGCGTTGTCCCCGGCCACCGCGGCATCGGCCTGGTCCTTGACCGGCACTGCGGTTCCGCGACGGAACTGGCCATCGGTGGTGACCAGGAGTTTCGCCCCGGTGTCCTCGACGCGAAAACGCAGTGCTTCGGCCGAAAACCCACCGAAGACCAGTGAATGCACGGCGCCGATCCGGGCGCAGGCCAACGTGATGACGATCGTCTCCACCAGCACCGGCAGGTAGATGACCACGCGGTCCCCGGTGCCGATGCCCAAGGCGGTGAGGGCGTTGGCCGCCTGGCTCACCAACACGGTCAGCTCGGCGTAGGTGACGCTGCGCCGGTCCCCGGGTTCGCCTTCGAAATGCAAGGCGACCTTCTCCCCCCGGCCGGCGACCACATGCCGGTCGGCGCAATTCACCGCCGCGTTGAGTTTCCCGCCCTCGAACCAGCGCAGCTCGGGGCCCCTGCGGGCT
>JBBSRM010000200.1:0-4757 GCA_038243055.1 Actinomycetales bacterium | reverse complement strand
TACTTGTTAACAAGTGCTTCACAAGACGATGAAGGCTTGAAAAACCGACAAGTAGCCGTTGCGGTGTCATGGGTAATCCTCCCCGCCGTCCGGCATCACAAGGAGCAAGAATGCGTTATTCGCGCACTTCAAAAATCCTCGGCGTCGCAGCAGCAGTTGCGTTGAGCCTGAGCGCCTGTGGCGGCGGAGGCGACAACGCCGCCGAAGGTGGAGGGGATAGCAGCCGGGTCATCGTCGTTGATGGCGCCGAGCCGCAGAACCCGTTGATTCCCACGAACACCAATGAGGTCGGCGGCGGAGCCGTCCTGGACCTCATCTTCGCCGGTCTGATCAGTTACGACGCCGACGGCAAGCCGCAGAACGAGATGGCCGAGTCGATCGACACCGAGGACTCGCAGAACTACACCATCAAGCTCAAGGCCGACCAGAAGTTCACCAACGGTGACCCGGTCACCGCCAAGTCCTTCGTCGACGCCTGGAACTACGGTGCCGCAGCGAAGAACGCCCAGCTCAGTGGCTACTTCTTCGAGAGCATCGACGGCTACGACGAGGCCAGTGCCGAAGGCTCGAAGGTCGAGGAACTCTCCGGCCTGAAGGTCGTCGACGACACCACGTTCACCGTGAAGCTCAAGCAGCCCGAATCCGACTTCCCGCTGCGTCTGGGTTACAGCGCGTTCTACCCGATGCCGGAAGAATCGCTGAAGGACCCGAAGAAGTACGGCGAGAACCCGGTCGGCAACGGCCCGTATAAGTTCGACGGCGAGGGCGCCTGGGAGCACGAGACCCAGATCAAGCTGGTCCCGAACGAGGACTACGAAGGCCCGCAGAAGCCCAAGAACGGTGGCGTGACGTTCAAGATCTACCAGAACGACACCACCGCCTACCAGGACCTGATCTCCGACAACCTGGATGTCCTCAAGACCATCCCGACCTCGGATATCAAGAACTTCAAGAACGACCTGGGCGACCGCTCCATCGAGTCCCCGTACGCCGGCAACCAGACGATGGCCATTCCGTACTACCTGGACAACTGGGACGGCGAGGACGGCAAGCTGCGCCGCCAGGCCATCTCCATGGCGATCAACCGCGAGGAGATCACCAAGGTGATCTTCAACGGTGGCCGCACCCCGGCGAAGGAATTCACCGCACCGGTGCTCGATGGCTACTCGGATTCGATTCCGGGCAGCGAGAACCTCGACTACGATCCCGAGAAGGCCAAGGAACTGTGGAAGAAGGCCGAGAAGATCAAGCCGTACGACAAGTCAGAGAAACTGACCATCGCGTACAACGCCGATAAGGGCGACCACAAGACCTGGGTCGAGGCCGTGGTGAACAACATCAAGAACAACCTCGACATCAAGGTGGCGGGCAAGCCGTACGCCACGTTCAAGGAAGTCCGCACGGATGCGACCGCGCAGAAGCTGACCGGTGCCATCCGCTCCGGTTGGCAGGCCGACTACCCGTCGCTGGCCAACTTCCTGGGCCCGATCTACACCACGGGTGCCGGTTCCAATGACGCCGTCTACGAGAACAAGAAGTTCGACGACGCCATCAGCAAGGGCCTGTCCGCCGACAACGTGGAGGACGGCTCCAAGTCGATGAACGAGGCCCAGGAGATGCTCCTGGAGGACCTCCCGGCCATCCCGCTGTGGTACCAGGTTGCCCAGGGCGGCTGGAGCGACAACGTGGAGAACGTCGAATTCGGCTGGAACGGCGTGCCGCTGTACTACGCCATCACCGGTAAGTAGGGGACACAACACCCCTCAGTCACACGCGGGGCCCGCTTTCGTACCACGGGGGCGGGCCCCGCATTCCTGCCTCACCCAAAAGGTAAATCGCATGTCATATTCCCTACGCCCCGATCGGGCGTCTTCAGCACGAAAGGCCCACTGCTGATGGGCAGATTCCTCCTCCGCCGACTGTTGCAGCTGATCCCCGTCTTCCTGGGCGCCACGCTGCTGATCTACTTCCTTGTCTTCAGCCTCCCCGGGGACGCCACCGCCGCCATCTGCGGCGAAAAGGGCTGCACCCCCGCGGTTGAAGCTTCGCTGCGCGAGCAGTACAACCTGGACCAGCCCTTCTGGATCCAGTACCTCCTGTACCTCAAGGGCATTTTCACCTTTGATCTGGGCACCAACTTCGCCGGCCAGCCGATCACCGACATCCTGGCGCGCGTCTTCCCCACCACCGCCCGGCTGGCCCTCATGGCACTGGCGTTCGAAGCCGTTTTCGGCATCGCCATCGGCCTGTTCGCCGGTCTCAAAAAGGGCAAGTTCTTCGACTCGACCGTGTTGGTCTTCTCGCTGCTCGTCATCGCCGTGCCGATCTTCGTCCTGGGCTTCCTGATGCAGTTCGTGGTGGGCGTCAAACTTGAATGGGCCAATCCGACCGTCAGCGGTGACGCGGGTTTCACCGAATTGCTCCTGCCCGCTCTCGTGTTGGGGTTGGTGTCCTTCGCCTACGTGCTGCGGCTGACCCGCACCGCGGTCATCGAGAACTCCAGCGCCGATTATGTGCGTACGGCCACCGCCAAGGGGCTGAGCCGCCGCCGCGTGGTGACGGTGCACGTGCTGCGCAACTCCATGATTCCGGTGGTGACGTTCCTGGGTGCCGACCTGGGCGCCCTGATGGGCGGAGCCATCGTCACCGAGGGAATCTTCAACGTCAACGGCGTGGGCAACACCTTGTACCGCGCCGTGCTGAACGGGGAGGCCCCCGTTGTCGTTTCGATCGTCACCGTACTGATTGTGGTCTTCGTCCTGGCCAACCTGCTAGTGGACCTGCTGTACGCGTGGCTCGACCCGAGGATCCGATATGCCTGAGAACACCCCAAACCTTCCCACCGTCCGCGGTGCCAAGATTTCCAAGTACCCGATGGAACACTTCGTGGCCGATCCGGACGAAACCCCGTTGCAGGCCACCGACAGCACCGTCTCCGACGCGGCGCCGGTCTCCCTGTGGCTCGAGGCGTGGCGGAACCTGCGCACCCAGCCACTGTTCATCATCAGCGCGGTCCTGATCGTCTCGGTGATCTTCGTGGCCCTGTTCCCGGGGCTGTTCACCAACGAGCAACCCAACGCGAACTGCCAGCTGGCCAACTCCGACGGCGGTGCCGTTCCGGGGCACCCGCTGGGCTTCACCCAGCAGGGCTGCGACATCCTGGCCCGCGTGATGTACGGGACCCAGTCCTCGCTGACCATCGGATTGTTCGCCACGATCGCCATCGTGATCTTCGGTGGCACCGTCGGGGCGATCTCCGGTTTCTTCGGTGGTTGGGTCGATGCCGTGCTGGCGCGGTTGGGCGATATCTTCTTCGCGCTGCCGCTGATCCTGGGCGCCATCGTCGTGGTGCAGATCCCGTACTTCCAGGAGCACCGCAACGTCTGGACCATCGTCCTGATCCTTTCGACCTTCGGCTGGCCGCAGATTGCCCGCATCACCCGGGCCGCGGTCATCGAGGTGCGCGAGGCGGACTTCGTCATTGCCGCCCGATCGCTGGGCGTGAGCCGGGCCGGTGCGCTGATCCGCCACGTCGTCCCGAACTCGTTGGCTCCGGTCATCGTGATCGCGACGATCACCCTGGGCATCTTCATCGTGGCCGAGTCCACGCTGTCCTATCTGGGTATCGGACTTCCGCCGGACATCATGTCCTGGGGCAATGACATCTTCTCGGCCAAGAGCTCGCTGCGCTCGAACCCGATGGCCTTGTTCTGGCCGGCCCTGGCGCTATCGCTGACGGTGCTGAGCTTCATCATGCTCGGTGACGCGCTGCAGGACGCCCTGGATCCGAAGGCGCGCAAACGATGAACGGTGAAACCATGAACAACGAAACCATCGACGAAGCCTCGACGCCGCGTCCGCTGCTGGAACTGCGCGATCTGGCCATCAGCTTCAAAACGGGAAACGGTGAGGTCGAGGCTGTCCGCCAAGCCAACCTGACCATCCTGCCCGGGGAAACCGTGGCGATCGTCGGCGAATCCGGGTCGGGTAAGTCGACCACCGCCCTGGCGGCGATCGGCTTGCTGCCCCCCAATGGCCGCATCGCCGGCGGGACCCTGCTCTTCGACGGTGAGGACATCACCAACGCCTCGGAGAAGCGCAAGGTCGAATTGCGCGGCACCTCGATCGGCATGGTCCCCCAAGACCCGATGTCGAACCTGAACCCGGTCTGGCAGATCGGATTCCAGGTCAAGGAGACGCTGCGGGCCAATGGTCTTCCGCACCAGAAGAAGGACGTGACCAAGGTCCTCTCCGAGGCCGGCCTGCCGCGGGCCGAGGAGCGGGCCAAGCAGTATCCGCACGAGTTCTCCGGCGGCATGCGCCAGCGTGCGCTGATCGCGATCGGGCTCTCCTGCCGGCCGCGGTTGCTGATTGCCGACGAACCGACGTCTGCACTGGACGTCACGGTGCAGCGACAGATCCTGGACCACCTGGACACCATGACCGACGATCTGGGCACCGCGGTGCTGCTCATCACCCACGATCTCGGGCTGGCAGCGGAACGCGCGCATAAGGTCGTGGTGATGTACAAAGGCCAGGTCGTCGAGGCGGGCCCCGCAGTGGAACTGTTGAGCAACCCGCGACACCCCTACACACAACGTCTGGTGGCCTCGGCTCCCTCGCTGGCCTCGCGCCGCATCGAATCGGCCAAGGAACGCGGGCAGGAATCGGATGAGGAACTGGCCGCCGACCGGCCGGTGGCGACAGATAACGTCATCGAGGTCCGGGACCTGGTCAAGACCTATAAGATCCGTGGC
>JBBSRM010000199.1:0-4762 GCA_038243055.1 Actinomycetales bacterium | reverse complement strand
CTGTCCGAAGGACGCCCCCGTCGGGGCCGAGGGGGCAGCCGACTTGCGGTTCTTGGAATCCAACTCCGCCTGGGCGGCCTTGGCCGGGTTGCCGAACTTCTGCTTCTTCTTGCTCGAGCCCTTGCCCTTTTTGGCTCCACCATGCCCGCCACCACCGGGCATGCCGGGCATCCCGCCGCCGGCGGCCATGCGCTTCATCATCTTCTGTGCTTCGCCGAAGCGCTCGAGCATCTGGTTGACCTCGGAGACGCTCACGCCCGAACCCTTGGCAATACGGGCCCGTCGTGAGCCGTTGATGATCTTCGGTGCCACCCGCTCGTGCTGGGTCATCGAGCGGACGATCGCTTCGATCCTGTCGATCTGACGCTCATCGAACTGCTCGAGCTGCTGTTTGGAAATGGCTGCCCCGGGCATCATGGAGAGCATCTTCTTCATGGAGCCCATTTTTTTGATCTGCTGCATCTGGGACAGGAAGTCGTCGAGGGTGAAGTCCTCTCGGTCGGCGAACTTCTTCGCCATCCTCTCGGCTTCGCCCTTGTCCCAGTTCTGCTCAGCCTGTTCGATGAGCGTCATCATGTCGCCCATGTCCAGGATCCGGCTGGCCATGCGGTCCGGGTGGAAGACCTCGAAGTCGCTCAGGTTCTCACCGGTGGAGGCGAACATGATCGGCTTGCCGGTCACCGAGGCAACGGACAGTGCGGCACCACCGCGGGCATCACCGTCGAGCTTGGAAAGCACGACACCGGTGACACCGACCCCCTCGTTGAAGGCCTGGGCCGTGTTCACGGCGTCCTGGCCGATCATCGCGTCGATGACGAACAGGACCTCATGCGGATTGATGGCCGAACGGATGTCGGCAGCCTGCTGCATCAGTTCCTCGTCGACACCCAGACGGCCGGCGGTATCGACGATGACGACGTCGTGCTGCTTCTGCCGTCCCTCGGAGACGCCGTTGCGGGCGACGACGACCGGGTCGCCGGTGGCCTCTTCGAATTCGGAGGAGACGCCGGGGTGCGGGGCGTAGACCGGGACGCCGGCGCGTTCGCCGTTGACCTGGAGCTGCTTGACGGCGTTGGGCCGCTGCAGGTCGCAAGCCACCAACAGCGGGGTGTGTCCCTGGGCCTTGAGGTATTTGGCCAGCTTGCCGGCCAGCGTGGTCTTGCCGGCACCCTGCAGACCCGCCAGCATGATGACCGTCGGTGGGACCTTGGCCAGGTTCAGCCGGCGGGTCTCCCCACCAAGGATGCCCACCAGTTCCTCGTTGACGATCTTGATGATCTGCTGGCCCGGGTTCAGCGCACCGCTGACCTCTGAGCCCAGCGCACGCTCCTTGACCTGGGCGGTGAAGGCGCGCACCACCGGGACGGCGACATCGGCGTCGAGCAGGGCGCGCCGGATCTCACGGACGGTCCCGTCGACATCGGCTTCGGACAGGCGTCCCTTGCCGCGCAGGCCCTTGAAGGTCGCTGTCAGCCGGTCGGAGAGAGAATTGAACACGTGAGCTGAACTACTTTCGTGTGGGTGGCTGCGGGAAACCCCCGCGGGACTCGACTACCAAGGTTACCAAGGTCGAACGCACCCGACGGTATCGGCCCGCAGGGGCAGACACGCTCGGCGCAATGATGGCAAGCTAGTCAGGTGAGTGAAGCAAAGAAATCCCATGTCAAGACGTTGCTCATCCTCGGGGCCTCAGGGGACCTGACCGGACGACTGCTGCTGCCCGGACTGGCGGCGCTCATCGCCAAGGGAGATCAACCTGAGTTGGTCCTCGCCGGGGCAGGCTCCCCGGATTTCACTTCCAAGGACTGGTCCAAACGCGTCACCGAGGCGTTCGCCGGCGCCCGGAAGAAAACAACCGATGACGGCGCCGCACATCTGGACCGCATTTCCCGCGAAACAACCTACACAGCCGTCGACGTCACCGCACCGGGCGAACTCGGCAAACTGCTGGCAACGTTCGAGGGGCCGATCGCGGTGTATTTCGCGCTGCCGCCGACGGTCAGCCAGAAGGCCTGCGAAGTCCTGACCCCCGAGGAAGTCCCCGCGGGCACTTCGTTGGTCATGGAGAAGCCCTTCGGTTCCAGCGCGGAATCCGCCCAAGCCCTGACGCGAACGCTCACCCGGTTGGTGCCGGAGGAATCGATCCAACGCGTGGACCACTTCCGGGGCAAGGCCACCGTCTTCAACATCCTCGGTCTGCGGTTTGCCAACCGCTTCCTGGAACCACTGTTCAGCAACGAGCACGTGGCGAAAATGGAGATCTTCTACGACGAGGATCTGGCCTTGGAGTCCCGGGCCGGTTACTACGATCATGCCGGCGCCATGCGGGACATGATCCAGTCACACCTGTTGCAGATCCTGGCGCTCCTGACCCTCAACGCCCCGGCAACCCTGGGAGAGCGGGATCTGCGCGACCACATCGGTTCGGTACTGCGGGCCGCGAAGGTTCCCACCGACTACGCCAAAAGCACCCGCCGCGCCCGCTACACCGCAGGGAGCAGCCGCGGGCATCAGGTGCCGGACTACACCTCGGAAGACGGCGTCGATGGTTCCAACAACACCGAGACGTTGGCGGAGATCGAAGTGAAGATCAACAATTCCCGCTGGGCCGGCGTTCCGTTCATCCTGCGCTCGGGAAAGGCCCTGGCCCATCCCCGCAAGGAAGCAGTCATCACCTTCAAGCCGGTCGCCCACCTGCCCGAAGGCTTCACCGGCAATGACTCCCCCACCCGCCTGCGGATCGGTTTCGGGCCCGACATCCTCCAGCTTGACCTGGACGTCAACGGCCCCGGGGACATGTACAACCTGGACCGCGTCGGTCTTTCGGCCCAACTCAACACCCCGGATCTGTTGCCCTACGGCGAAGTCCTGGCCGGCGTGCTGGCCGGGGACCCGACCCTGTCGGTACGTGATGACACGGCGGAACAGTGCTGGCGGATCATCGAGCCGGTATTGGCGGCCTGGGCGAACGACGAGGTCACGATGGAGGAATATCCCGCCGGCTCCAACGGCCCCGCCAACTGGGTGACGTCCCAGGAAGCCGAACTCGAGAGCCAACCGATGGAAGGCATCCTTCCGGGCACCGAACTCAAGTCCCAGGACGCTCCTCCAGCAGCCGGCTGAACCCTCCGCAGGCGCTGCTAAGGTGGCCTCAGGTGGACGAAGCGGTCCTGCCAACAGGCACGTCCTCAGGAACAGCGACCGTGATCTTCGAGGGTGTGCTTGAGGTACACCGAAGGTGGTGAACGAACACATGGCGACCAAACCAATCGTTGTCGGCATCGATGGCTCCAATGACTCCAAGGCAGCCCTGCAGTGGGCCCTGGAGTACGGGAAGCGATTCGACCTTCCTGTCCACGCCGTGGCCGTCTGGGATATTCCGCTGGCTTTCGGGAACATGGCCACCTACCCCGAAACCGGCGCGCAAGCCGAAGAACGAACGGGCAAGGTCCTTGATGAAGCCGTGCAAGAAGCCGTCGGCGCAGATTCCGGCGTGCTCCAGCAGACCGAACGCGGACACCCGGCCAAAACACTGGTCGAGCTCTCGGAGTCGGCACAGCTGCTGGTCCTGGGCACCCGCGGCCGCGGCGCCTTCCGGGGCATGCTGTTGGGCTCCGTCAGTCAGCACTGCGCATCCCATTCAAAGTGCCCCTTCGTCGTCATTCGGCATCCAGAAAGCGACATCGATTCCAAGTAGTCAACGGTGCGGCCGCCAGAGACCCGACGACCCCTCTGGCGGTCGCAGTCTGGCCCCGGTTGAGCGGCTTGCCGTCTTGATATGGTGGCTATCAGGTGGACGAAGCGGTCCTGCCACAAGGCACGTCCACTAAAATCGTGGCCGCAGTCTTCAAGGGTGTGCCTGGAGCACACCGGAGGTGGTGAACGAACGCATGGCAACCAAACCAGTCGTGGTCGGAGTCGATGGGTCCGAGGATTCCAAGGCAGCCCTGAAGTGGGCCGTGGAATACGGGCAACGGTACGAAGCCCCGGTGGAGGCACTGGCCGTTTGGGACATCCCAACGAGCTACGGGTACTTGGCCGCGTACGCGGAGTCCGGTGAGAAGATCGAAGAACGCACGCGCGAGCTCCTCGAAGAAACCATCACCGAAGCCGTCGGAGCGGACTCCGACGTCATCCGCAGGGCCGAACGCGGACATCCGTCCTCGACACTGGTCGAAGCGTCGAAATCGGCACAACTACTCGTCCTGGGCACCCGCGGGCATGGCGCCTTCGCGGGCATGCTGCTGGGCTCCGTGAGCCAGCACTGTGTTGCACACTCCAAGTGCCCCTTCGTCGTCGTTCCCAGCGAGAAAGAAGACAAAAAGAAGCGTAAGTAATCGCGCTGCCTGGAGTAGGTCACCGAGGACCTACTCCAGGTCCTAGAACCCAAAATTTGGGTAAAACTCCCAGTCCAGTCAGATTCCGGGGCGACGGCGGCTAGCCTCCCGTCCTCACCGGACTGCGTTCTGCTCGGGCGCCTTCTTGAGTAATCGATTGAACCGGGCGCTTGAAGAAGTACCCACTGATATTGCGCATCACTGCGTTGGTACGCGGCCCCGACGTCAGCAACACCGTTCCCGCGGTCAGCGTCAACACGAAAGCAAGTGCCACGACGTTATTTCGCGCCAGTACGGCGGGCAGGTACAGTTCGGCGCCCAAAACAATAAATCCGTGCAGCAAGAAGACCGGCAACGTGTGACGGCCTACCATGGCCAGCGCCGGTGACTCACGCCGTGGCACGAGCATCAGAAAGGTCATGATG
>JBBSRM010000198.1:0-4778 GCA_038243055.1 Actinomycetales bacterium | reverse complement strand
TTGCTGCGGTGCGGCAGTCCCGGCAGCGCCAGTCTCGGCGGCATCCAGCGTCACGACCATGGTCAGGCCACCGCCTGGGGTGTCCTCGACCTCCAATGTTCCACCCATGCCCTCGGTGAACCCCTTGGACAGGGCGAGTCCGAGCCCGAGTCCCGCCAGGTTGTCGGTGTCGCCCCACCGTTGGAAGGGAACGAAGACGTCGTCTCGGCGTTCGGTGGCGATTCCCGGACCGTGGTCCACGATGCGGAGCTGCACGATATCGGCGAACCGGCTCGTGCTGATGCGCACGCGCGTCCCGGCGGGTGCGAATCGGCGCGCATTGTCCAGCAGGTTGACCACCACGCGCTGCAGTAGCCCGGCGTCGGCCTGCACCGCAGGTACGGCAGGGTCCAGATCAAGTTCCAGTTCCGTCGGCCCCAGCCCCAGTTCGTCGAGGGCCCCCAGAACCACGTCCTCCGCGTAGACCGTGTCCAGTTTGACGGCCAGGACTCCGGCCTGCAGCCGGCTGACATCAAGCAGGCTGGTCACCAAGGCCGAGAGCTGGATCAGACTCTGATTCGCCGTGTCGGTGAGCTCGTCGCGGTCGTGCTCGTCCAGGGCGACGTCGGTGGCGCGCAGGGCGCCGACGGCCGCGGTCGCGGCGGCCAGCGGCCGACGCAGGTCGTGGCTCACTGCCGAAAGCAGGGCGGAGCGCACCTTGTCGGAGGCTGCTAGCGGGCCGACCTCGCGGGCGGTCTCGGCCAGGTCGGAGTGTTCCAGCGCAGCTTCGATCTGGGCGGCAATGACGGCCAGCAGCCGGCGCTCCGAGGCCCTCAGATCCCCGCCCACGAGTTCGAGCGTCCCGCGGTCTCCGAGCGCGATGGAGCTGGTGGGAGCCCCCACGTCGGTGTCGCCCGTTCCGTAGAGAACCCGCCCGGCGGCTACCACCCGCACCCCGTCCAGTGCGAAGGCCTCACGGGTGCGCTCGACGAGGGCCTCGACGGCGTCGGCGCCGCGCAGCACGCTGCCCGAAACGGTGGCGAGCAGCTGGGCCTCTGCTTCGGCACGCCGCGCGGCCCGGCTTCTGCGGGCCGCCTTGTCCACCACGAAGCTGACCAGCACGGCGATCACCACGTAGAGCCCCAACGCCAGCATGTGCAGGGGTTCGTCGATGGTCACCGTATACAGCGGGTTCACGAAGAAGTAGTCCAGCGTCAGTCCGGAGAGCAACGCGGCGAATAGGGCGGGCCAGATGCCGCCGATGAGGGCGACCGCGACGACCAGCAGCTGGTAGCTGAGCACATCGGTGGTGATCGATTCCTCGCTGCGCAGCCTCGACAGCAGCCAGGTCAAGGCCGGTCCTCCGAGCACGGCCAGCACGAACCCGGCGGTGCGTTGGCGCGCACTGAGCGAGCCGTGGGCCTTGGGCAGCGATCGGCGTCCCCCGGCGGCGGCATGGGTGACGATGTGCACGTCGATGTCCCCGGATTCGCGGATCACCGTCGCCCCGATTCCCGGCCCGGTCAGGGCCGAGGTGAGCCAGCCCCGCCGGCTGACGCCCAGCACCAGTTGGGTCGCGTTGCTGCTGCGTGCGAAGTCGACCAGCGCCCGCGGGATATCCTCTCCCACGACCTGGTGGTAGGTTCCCCCGAGCGTCTCGACCAGGGCGCGGTGCCGGGCCAGCGCCTCGGGGTGGGAGGCGCGCAAACCATCCTGATTGACCACATGCACGGCCAGCAATTCGCCGCCGGTCGAACGGGCGGCGATGCGTGCCCCGCGTCGCAGCAGGGTCTCCCCTTCGGGCCCCCCGGTCAGCGTGACCACCACCCGTTCGCGGGTTTCCCAGGTTCCCTTGATGCCGTGCTGGTTGCGGTAGTCGTTGAGCGCACTGTCGACTTCGTCGGCCAGCCACAGCAGGGCCAGTTCACGCAGGGCCGTCAGGTTGCCCAGTCGGAAGTAGTTCGACAACGCGGCGTCGATGCGTTCGGCCGGATAGACGTGCCCGCCGTCGAGCCGGTCGCGTAGCGCCTGCGGGGCCAGATCGACGACCTCGATCTGGTGGGCGCCGCGCAGCACCGCGTCAGGGATGGTCTCACGTTGCGGGACCCCGGTGATCTGCTCTATCACGTCGTTCAACGACTCGATGTGCTGGATGTTCACCGTCGATACGACGTCGATCCCTGCCTCGAGCAGCTCCTGGACATCCTGCCACCGCTTCTCGTGCGCCGAACCCGGGGCGTTGGTATGGGCCAGTTCATCGACCAGCGCAGTCTCGGGGTGGCGCGCCAGGACGGCGGCCAGGTCCATCTCGCTCAAGAACACTCCGCGGTGTTCGACCGTGCTGCGGGGGATCGTTTCCAACCCCTCGGCCATCGCCGCTGTAGCTGCCCGCCCGTGGGACTCCACGATGGCCACCACCACGTCGCGCCCCTCGGCCACCAGGCGGCGGCCCTCCTCCAGCATGTTGTAGGTCTTACCCACGCCGGGGGCGGCGCCGAGCAGGACACGGAGCCGCCCTCGTTGCATGGTCCTAGTCCTTCAATCCGTCGGTGGCGAGGTTCAACCGCAGCACGTTGACGGTCGGTTCACCCAGGAAACCAAGTTCCCTCCCTTGAATGCTAGCCTCCACCAGCCGGCGCACCGATGCCTCGGACAGACCACGTGCGGCGGCAACGCGCCTGACCTGCAGCAGCGCGTACTCCGGGCTGATGTGTGGGTCCAGTCCCGAGGCCGACGCCGTGAGCGCATCGGCGGGGATATCAGCGGGGGGCACCGCCTCCAGCGACGCGATGTCGTGGCGCCGTTGGGTGATCGTGGCGACCAGCTCGGGGTTCTGCGAGCCGAGGTTCGATCCCCCGGATGCGGCGCCGTCGTATCCGTCCCCGGCGGCGGAGGGCCGCGGCTGGAAATACCGCTGCAGAGGTCTGCCTTGCTCATCGGTGAAGGACTGGCCGATCAGCGAGGACCCCACGGTGACGCCGCCGGAGGCCAGCGCGGAGCCGTTGGCCTGCCAGGGCAGGGCCAGCTGCCCGGCGGCGGTGATGGCCAGCGGGTAGGCCAGGCCCAGGACGAGGGTGAGCAGCAGCAGGCAACGCGCCGCCACCGCATGGGTGCGCAGTGTCGTGCGGGGTGCATTCATGGTTGTCTTCCTTTGTAGGAGCCGGTCAGAAACCGGGGAGAAGTGAGATGAGCAGGTCGATGAGCTTGATCCCGAGGAACGGGGCGATGACTCCGCCGAGTCCGTAGACCAGCAGGTTCCGTCCCAGCACGCTCGATGCCGCTCGCGGACGGTAGGCCACCCCTCGCAGGGCCAGCGGAATCAGCGCGATGATGACCAGCGCGTTGAAGATGATCGCCGAGAGCACCGCCGAGGCCGGGGAATGCAGCGCCATGATGTTCAGCACCGAAAGCCCCGGGAAGACTCCGACGAACATCGCCGGGAGGATCGCGAAATACTTGGCGATGTCGTTGGCGATCGAGAACGTCGTCAACGCCCCGCGGGTGATGAGCAGTTGCTTGCCGATGCGGACGATGTCGATCAGTTTCGTGGGGTCCGAATCCAGGTCGACCATGTTTCCGGCCTCCTTGGCCGCCGAGGTCCCGGTGTTCATGGCGACCCCCACATCGGCTTGGGCCAGCGCCGGCGCATCGTTGGTTCCGTCGCCGGTCATCGCAACCAGGTTCCCCCCTGCCTGTTCGGAGCGGATCAACTCCAGTTTGTCCTCGGGCGTCGCCTCGGCCAGGAAGTCATCGACTCCTGCCTCGGCGGCGATCGCCTGGGCGGTCAGCGGATTATCTCCGGTGATCATGACCGTGCGGATGCCCATGGACCGCAGTTCCGTGAAACGTTCCCGCAACCCGTCCTTGACCACGTCCTTGAGGTGGATGACCCCCAGCAGCCGGCCGGGGCCCGTAGCGGGACGTGAGGCGACCAGCAGCGGGGTGCCCCCGGCCTGGGAGACCCGCTGGATCTGCTCGTCCACCTCATCCAGAATGCCCTGCTCGATGGACTGCCCGTCGCGGATCCAGGCCATGACCGTGGAGCCGGCGCCCTTGCGGATCCGGGTGCCGTCGGGCTGGTCGATGCCGCTCATCCGCGTCTGGGCGGTGAAGGGCACGATCTCGCCGCGCTGGCCGGCGTCGATGACCGTTCCCTGTTCCGCGGCCAGCGCCACCACTGACTTGCCCTCCGGCGTCGGGTCCGCCAGTGAGGAGAGGGCAGCGGCGAACCGCAGGTCCTCCTCGGCAACACCGTCCACGGGTACGAAAGCCGTCGCCTGCCTGTTTCCGTAGGTGATGGTGCCGGTCTTATCCAGCAATAATGTGGTGACGTCGCCGGCGGCCTCCACTGCACGTCCCGACATGGCCAGGACATTATGCTGCACCAGCCGGTCCATTCCGGCGATGCCCACCGCGGAGAGCAGTGCGCCGATGGTGGTGGGAATCAGACACACCAGCAAGGCGATCAGAGTTGGCAGGCTGACGTCGGCCCCGACCACCGAGGCAATCGGATTCAGGGTCAGCGTGACCAGGACGAAGACGATGGACAGGCTGGCCAGCAGCACGTTCAATGCCGTCTCGTTCGGGGTCTTTTGGCGCGCCGCCCCTTCCACCAGCCCGATCATCCTGTCCACGAAGGTTTCTCCGGGGCGGGCGGTGATGGCGACGATGATCCGATCCGAAAGGACGCGGGTGCCTCCGGTGACGGCGCTGCGGTCGCCTCCGGCCTCGCGGACCACCGGAGCGGATTCGCCGGTGATCGCGGACTCGTCGATGGAGGCAATTCCCCAGACGATGTC
>JBBSRM010000197.1:0-4823 GCA_038243055.1 Actinomycetales bacterium | reverse complement strand
CGGTACAGTGACCGCACCCGATCCGAAGGAGAATTCCTTGTCCTGCTGCCATGGTCCGGCCCGCTCGGAACCAGCGCCCACCAGCGATGGCGCCGCTGCCGCCCATCCCGCCGGGCAACCAACAAACCAGCTGCAACGTCTGGTGGACGACGTGGAGCTGACGGGCGGAACGTTCCGGATGGGCGACGCCTTTGACGAGGGATACGCACAAGACGGGGAACTGCCGGTCCATGACGTGTCGCTCTCGCCCTATTCCATCGACTCCACGACGGTCACCAACGCCGAATTCAACCGTTTCGTCGAGGCCACGGGATTCCGCACGGAGTCCGAGGAGTACGGCTACTCGGCGGTCTTCCATCTGCTGGTCGACGCCGACGACCGGGACATCCTCGGCCGGTCCAGTGACGTGCCGTGGTGGATCACCGTACGCGGCTCCGACTGGGCGCATCCGCACGGGCCGCGTTCCTCCTGGCGGCAGGAACCACAGTCGCCGGTGGTTCAGGTGTCCTGGAACGACGCCGCCGCCTACTGCCGGTGGGCCGGAAGGTCACTGCCCACCGAAGCCCAATGGGAACATGCAGCACGCGGGGGTTTGGAATCGCGCCGCTACGCGTGGGGCGATGATCTGTTGGCCGCCGATGGCGGGCACCAGTGCAATATCTGGCAGGGTCGGTTCCCGGTGGGGAACACCCTCGAGGACGGCTACCTCGGACCAGCTCCGACGGGCACCTTCGCCCCCAACGGGTTCGGTCTGTATGAGATGGCGGGCAACGTCTGGGAATGGTGTACCGACTGGTTCGACCCCACCTACTACCGCAACTCCCCCCTGAAGGATCCGGCAGGGCCGGCCGCCGGCCCCGGGCGGGTCATGCGGGGCGGATCCTTCCTCTGCCACGACTCCTATTGCAACCGCTACCGCGTCTCCGCCCGCTCCGCGAACACCCCGGATTCGGCCAGCAGCAACCTGGGTTTCCGGACCGTCGCCGGCGTTCCGGAACGCTCCCGCTAAACCAGTGGGTTGGCGGCCCGGCCCTCGGTATTGACCAGTACGACGACGGATCCCGCCGTGATACCCAGTTCCCGGCGTCGTGCGGGGTCGGCCAGGGCGTTCCTGGTTCCTGCCAGCGCCGCGGCACCGCAGGGTCCCGAGTCCTGACCCAACTCCTCGAGATCCTCCACCGCGCGGCGGCATTGCGATTCGGTGACACCGACGGCGGCGTCCATCCCGGCGGAGAGCAGCGGCCAACCCGGCGAGGAAACGGTCCCACAGTTCAGCCCGGCCATCATGGTGGGAAACGACGTGTCCACCGTGACCGGCGCGCCGGCCTGCAACGACCGAGTGAGGCAGGCGGCGGAATCGGGTTCAACCCCGAGCAGGACCGGCCCCTGCCCCTGGCCGGAGCGGCTTCGATGGTGTTCCACGAGCGCCTGCGCCAAGGAACCCACCCCGACCGGGCAGGCCACCAGATCCGGGCCGACACCCTCTACCTCCAGGGCATCGTCGATCTCGCGGAACAGGGTCGTGTATCCGTCGACGATCCATTGCGGCACCCGGGTGTACCCCTCCCAAGCGGTGTCCTGGACCAGCACGTCGCACGCGCTGCCCTCGACCGAAGCGGCGGCCCTGACCACGACGTCGTCGTACACCGCATCCTCCTCCACGAGGCGGGCTCCTTCACCCCTGATCCCCTCCAGCGCGGCGGCTCCGAGTCCAGCGGGGACATGGATCCGGGCTTCCAACCCGAGCAGACGGGCCATCCGGGCGAGGGCCCGGCCGTGGTTCCCATCCGTCGCGGTGACCAGCACCGGCAGGTTTCCCGGCCCGCTCCCCTGACGCACTAATGCGGCCAGCCGGGGCACGGTGATCCCCTCGGGATCCTGGCCTAGACGCAGGCAGAGTGCCCGGCACACGGCCCAGGAGGCGCCGAGGATCTTGAAGGCAGGCAGCCCCAACCGGCTGGATTCGTCCTTGAACAGGACGCGCCCGACCTGCAGTTCCGCGGCCAGGGACGGCAGCTCGACCAGCGGCGTGGGCGCATAGCCGGACAGGCTGCGGTGGTAGTCCAGCCCCGATCCCGGAGCTGCGGTCCGCCACCACCTGGCGGTTGGATGGGAATACCAGGCGCTGGGTTCCCTCATGGTCGTGCCCCTTTACGGAACGGGACACCGCCCCCGGTATCCCGGGCGCGGTGCGGTGCTAGGCGCCGGCGTTCTCCGGAGCGACTGCGGCGATGGCGTCGATCTCGATGCGCTTCTCGCCCCGGAATCGTGCGACCTGCACGGTTGTCCTGGGCGGGAGGGCGTACCCTTCCAAGCGGAACAGGTACGCCTCGTTGAATTCATCGAACTCGTCGAAGTCGGCCACGAAGATGGTCAGCTTCAGCAGGGTCGTCAGCGACGCCCCGGCCTGCGCCAGAACATCTTCGAGATTGTCGAGGGCGGCGGCCACCTGATCCGTCATGGTGGCCGGGGTGCTGCCATCGGCGAGCGTGGGTACTTGTCCGCAGGCGTAGACGACACCACCGAACACCGCCGCTGCGGAATAGGGCCGGACCTTCTCGTCCTGGTGCCAGTGGCGTTCGATCTCAGGCATTCGTGTCTCCTACCAAATAGTCCTCTGCGGCTGCCTTGATGGTCTTCCAGAGTCGTGCGTCCACCGGCAGCCCGATGGCCCAGGCGTTTTCGCGTCGTTGGACCAGCTCCTCCGGGGTGTGGAGGGCGAAGTTGTCGTCGGGGACCTCGTCCAGGGTGCGGATGAGGGTCCCTGATTCCGCGCCGCCGGCGGGAGCGAAGGCATCTGACGTGACACGAACCTGGCCCACATAGCCGGCCGGTGTGGCGATGCGCGTGCCGTGGTGGCTTGCCGTGCCACGGGTCAGTCGGGCGACCATCACCGTCTTCCCGCAACGGACTGCGGCCGCGAGCAGCGGGGCGTCCAGCAAACCAGCCTCGAGATCGAGTTCGGGGGCGATGACCACGTTGCCATCCCGTGCCGTCGCCAGTTCGATGAGCATGGTTCCGTGCAGAAGGGGGGCACAGTCGCGACCGGGGGCAACCACATAGTGAAGGCCGTCGTCGTGCTCTGTGCGCTCATACCCCAGTGCGGGGTCGCTCCAGTCGAGCTGCTTCAGGCAGTCCAACAGCTCGGCGAAGCCGGTGCCGTAGTGGACTTGGGCGAAAAGCACCTGGTGGGCGGCCGCATGGGCCACCGAGGTGCAGGCCCCGTGGGCCACCATGGCCCGGAAGGCATACTCCCTGATTTCGCGGACCGCGATACGTACGATCCGGTCCTCGGCGCCGGTGCCGTCCATGTGTTCCCTCGTTTCGACGTGTTCCTGGGTCACTGCCACCATCATGCATTCTTTCCGACAAAGACCTTGTCGAAAAGGTCGAGCCAGTTTTCGCCGAGCACCCCGCGGATGGTGGACTCCTCGAGTCCCACCCGTTCCAGGCCTTCGGTCAGTTGCGGGAAGTCCTCCGGGCCGGCAAACCAGTGCGGCCAGGCCGGCCATTCGGGGGCGGGCTGGGTCGGCGGCTGCCAGCGCCCGTTGCGCAGGTACCCAACGTAGTCCTGGCCCCAGTTCCGGGTGCAGTCGCTGCCCAGCCCGACGCGACCGGGCCCGTGTTCGTCGACCAGGCGGGCAACCATCGTGCAGAACTGCTCAAGGCTCGTCTTCTCCCCGCCCAGCACGATCGGGTACAGGCAGGCCCCGATCATTCCGCCGCGATCGGTGACGGCACGGATGACCTCATCGGGTTTGTTCCGCGGGTTGTCCACGAACCAGGTGGGATTCGAATGCGTGATGGCGATCGGAGCCGATGAGGCCTCGACGGCGTCCAGCGACGTCCGGTTGCCGACATGTGAGAGATCCACCAGCATGCCCACCCGGTTCATCTCGGCGATGATGTTGGCGCCGAAACGGGTCAGACCGGAGTCCGAGGGTTCGTAGCAGGAGCCGCCGACCAGGTTCTGGATGTTGTAGGTCAGCTGGGCGATGCGCACTCCCAGTTTGTGGAAGACCTCCACCATCCGGAAGTCGTCTCCGAAGGAGCTGGTGTTCTGCAGCCCCATCAGCACCGCCACCCTGCCCTCGGTCTTCGCCCGGCGGATATCCGCTGCGTCGTTGGCGAGGAAGGCCAGATCGGCGTTGCGGGCGGTGAGCTGGTACCAGTCGCCGATTTCCTGCAGCGTTTCCATGGGCCCGTGGTAGACGGCACAGGTGGCGTTCACGCCGCTGACGCCGCCGTTGATCAGTTCCTGCAGGACCGTGCGGTCCCAGTTGTTGATTTGCAGGCCGTCGACCACGGTGGCCTGTTCATGAAGGGTGCTCATGCCTGCACCTCCTGGGTGGGCCGCTTGGTGAAGAGCCAGTCGTCGGTGATAGTGCCGTCCTTCAGATCGGCGATCCGCGGACCGCCGGAGAGCAGTGTCACGCGCAGCCAGTCGGTGGATTGGGGCGTGTAGTTCTCCATTCCGTAGACCGAGAGTTGGTAGCGCTGGACGTTCAGCGGCAGGAACTCGGCGCCGCGCAGATTGTCGTGGACCTCGCCGTAGGGAAGCGGTCCGATGTTCTGGACCCGGGCGGTGAACTGGCGGTGCCAGGGGTGGGAGAGCAGGAATTCGGCAACGCTGGTCCCTGCTTCGGCCTCCAGGAGGTCGCGGCGAAGCTCCGCTACGGCGCGGGCGATGTCGACGCCGTGTTGGACGTTTTCACCGGGATCCCGTCCATGCACTCCCCTGCGTGGTTCCTCGTTGTCCGCCGAGGAGAACCAGAAGAAACGGTTCTGGGCAGGGTCGGCGAAATCGTGGTCGGCCACCCACT
>JBBSRM010000196.1:0-4858 GCA_038243055.1 Actinomycetales bacterium | reverse complement strand
TTGGTCAAGCACGAGACCTTGACCATCGATCTGGAACTGATCCCCGGCGATGTCGACACCACCATCTCGGTAGAACGGACGGTTGCCTGAATGAGCCCCGACCACGACGAATTCTCGGTCCAAAGCGTGTATGCCGAGCTGTTGGGCCGCGCACCCGAAAACAAGATGGAACCACGGATGGAACCGATGTTCCGGGCCATGGAGGTCCTCGGCGAGCCGAATAAGGCGATGCCGATCATCCATGTGACCGGAACCAACGGCAAGACCTCCACGGCCAGGATCATCGAACAACTGGTCCTCGCCCACGACCTGCGGGTCGGTCGGTACACCAGCCCGCACCTGGCCAGCGTGACCGAGCGCATCAGCATCGACGGGGAGCCGGTGTCCGACGAGGACTTCGTGCGCAACTGGGATGAAGTCCGTCCGTTCGTGGCCATCGTCGACGCCGAACTGGAGGAGGCGGGTGAGAACCCGCTGACCTACTTCGAGGCGCTGACGATCCTGTGCTTCGCGGTCTTCGCCGACGCACCCGTGGACATCGCCGTCATCGAGGTAGGCCTCGGGGGCATCACCGATGCCACCAATGTCGGCGATGGGCAGGTCTCCGTGGTCACCCCGATCTCGTTGGACCACACCGACCTGCTCGGCGACACCCTGCATGACATCGCCTGGGAAAAGGCGGGCATCATCAAACCCGGTGGTTTCCTGATCTCTTCGGCACAGGAGCCCGAAGCGGCCCAGGTGCTCCTGGAAGCCGCCCGCGAAACCGAGGTCCCGTTCCGCTTCGAAGGCGTGGAGTTCGGCGTCGAATCCCGTCAGCTCGCCGTCGGCGGGCAGTCGCTGACGATCCAAGGCCTTGCCGGACGGTATGAGGACCTGGCGCTGCCGTTGCACGGCGCCCACCAGGCCCAGAACGCCGCAGTGGCCGTGGCCGCGATGGAGGCCTTCCTCGGTGGTGGGGAGAAGGCGCTGGAAGAGGATCTGGTCCAACTGGCCTTGGGGAACGTGTCCAGCCCCGGCCGGTTGGAACTGGTGCGCTCGGCCCCCACCGTCCTGGTCGACGCCGGACACAACCCCGCAGGCCTGGCCGTCTCGGCCCACGCAGTGAAGGAGGCCTTCGACTTCAGTACGCTCGTGCTGGTCGTGGGTATCCTGCAGGAAAAGGATGCGCCGGCGATGCTCGATGAGCTGTATCTGCAGTACGGCGACCTGGTCCAGGACATCTGCCTGACCCAGTCCACCTCCCCCCGGTCCATCCCGGCAGTCGAACTGGGCGAGCTGGCACTGAAGGCCGGGTTCAACGACCAGGACATCCACGTCACCGATCGTCTCGACGATGCCCTGGAATGGGCCATCGGTCGGGCCGAGGCCACCGAGGAGCTCACCGGTGGCGTCCTGATCACCGGATCGATTACCGTCGTTGGCGAAGCACGCACCCTGTTAGGAAAGTAAGCACCCCATGGCACGCATGACAAAAGCCCAGCGCGAATGGCGCCCCGGGATGAAGAAGAAGCGCCGCTCGACCCGGGTGCTCTTCGCCTCCACCATCCTGGTGCTCGAAGCCGGCGTTGCACTTTTCGCCACGCTGGCCGTCTTCGGGCTCTACCGGGACAAGATCGACCCACTGCTGATCTTTTTGACCGGCGGGTGGATCATGGCCGTGTGCATCGTGGCTTGTGCCTTCCTGACCAAGCCACTGGGCTACTGGATCGGCTGGATCGTCCAGATCCTGCTGATCCTGCTCGGCTTCGTGGATGCCTCGATGTTCGTCATCGGGGTCCTGTTCGCCGTGTGCTGGTGGTACGCGGTCACCAAGGGCCGGAGCATCGACCTGGAGAACGCCGAACGGGACCGGCTGCAAGCCGAATGGGAAGCAGTGAACCCCGAGCCCGAAACCGACCACTAGACTTGTCATAGACCCCCGCACCACAGAAGGAGCACCTCCGTGTCCACAGAACGCACCCTTGTCCTGGTCAAGCCCGATGGCGTCAAGCGCCAGCTCACCGGCACCATCCTGGCCCGCGTCGAGGCCAAGGGCTACCGCCTGGTCGAGCTCAAGCAGGTCCAGGCCACCCGCGAGATCCTCGAGGCCCACTACGAGGAGCACGTCGGCAAGCCGTTCTACGAGCCGCTCGTGGAATTCATGCTCTCCGGCTCGGTCGTTGCGGCCATCTTCGAAGGCGAACGCGTCATCGAGGGCTTCCGCTCACTGGCCGGCGCCACCGAGCCGACGGCTGCGGCCCCCGGCACCATTCGCGGCGACCTCGGCCGCGACTGGGGCGTGAAGGTCCAGCAGAACCTGGTTCACGGCTCCGACTCGGTCGAGTCGGCAGAACGCGAGATCGGGATCTGGTTCTCCTAGCCGGATTCTGCCCGCAGGAACCGACGGCCGCCGCACCCCTTTGAGGGGAGCGGCGGCCGACGTCGTTGGTTGAGGGGACGTGCGCCCTAACCGAAGAACACCTTTGCGAAGGTGATCAGGATGGACCCGGCACACAACACGACGATCAACGCGGCGATCACCCAGTGCCATTCGGCGAGGAACCTGCGCGCGCCCGCGGGCGCCGGGATGACCCCGTGACTGATGTTCCTGGCCGTGGTGTAGGTAAACACCACGATCATCATGGCCCAGACGACCATGCAGTACGGGCAGAGGATCCCGATGACGTAAAGGGCCTGGAACCACAGCCAACCGATCATCGCCGTGGCCAGCGTGACGCCGACCTGCAAGCCCACGAAGTACCAGCGCGGCAGCCGGGCCCCGGCGATCAGCGTGATGCCGATCGCGGTCAGCACCGCGAAGCCGGCGACGCCGATCAGGGGGTTGGGGAAGCCGAACAGTGCCGCCTGAGCCGTCTTCATGACGCTTCCGCAGGACACGAAGGGGTTCATGTCGCAGGAGGTGACGTAGTCGGGGTTCTTGTAAAGCTCCAGCCGCTCAAGCGTCAGCGCCGCGGAGGCGATCCAACTGACGAAACCGGTGATGGCGAGGATCCATCCGAAAGCGGGTGCCCGGGCGTAGCCGGGAAGGTCCTCGCGGGCCGGGGGTATCACGACGGCGTCCGGCTCGTTCCTACGGGGGGCATGCTGGGCCACGCGGGGCTCCTCGGGTCTGTCGGTGCAGTGGCGGTTGCCGCCATCTACTTCGATTCTAGGGCCCGGAGGGCAGGCCACGGACGGTAGACTTGCGAAGATCGCCAACGTGAGAGAAGTGTAGTGTCGCAGATTCCAACCAAGGTCGCTGATCCCGATATCATCGACCAGTCCTCCCGCCGTCGTACGTTCGCGGTGATCTCGCACCCCGATGCGGGCAAATCCACGCTGACTGAAGCGCTGGCGCTGCATGCACGGGTGATCGGCACCGCCGGAGCAACCAACGGCAAATCCAACCGCAAGGACACCGTCTCCGACTGGATGCAGATGGAGAAGGATCGCGGCATCTCGATCAGCTCCACCGCCTTGCAGTTCGAATACCGGGACACCGTGATCAACCTGGTCGACACTCCCGGCCACGCGGACTTTTCGGAGGACACCTACCGGGTGCTGGCCGCCGTGGACTGCGCGGTGATGCTCATCGACGCGGCCAAGGGTCTGGAAGTCCAGACCATGAAGCTCTTCGAGGTCTGCCGGCAACGGAATCTGCCGATCATCACCGTGATCAACAAATGGGACCGCCCCGGGCTCGAATCGCTGGAGTTGATGGACGAGATCACCGAACGGACCGGATTGCGGCCGATGCCGTTGACCTGGGCGGTGGGCATTGCCGGTGAGTTCCGCGGCGTTGCGGATCTGCGGAAGAACGAATACGTCCGCTTCACCCGTAATTCCAGCGGGGCCTCCTTGGCCCTGGAGGAACATTTCACCCCCGAGCAGGCCCAAGAGGTCGAAGGGCAGGTGTGGGCCGACGCGCTGGATGAGGCCTCGCTGCTGGAAAGCTCGGGCGGTTTCGACCTGGAGAGCTTCCATGCCGGCACGGCAACCCCGGTGCTCTACTCCTCGGCGGCGCAGAACTTCGGGGTCCGGCAGATCCTGGACACCTTGGTGGATCTGGCCCCCTCGGCCGCCCCGCGCCTCGACGCCGAGGGGCGGGTGCGTCCGGTGGATGCCCCCTTCTCCGGTTTCGTGTTCAAGGTCCAGGCCGGTATGAATCAGGCCCACCGGGACCACGTGGCCTTCATCCGTGTCTGTTCGGGGGTCTTCGAACGCGGCATGGTGGTCACCCACGCCAATACCGGAAAGCCGTTCGCCACCAAATATGCGCAGCATCTGTTCGGCCGGGACCGCGAGGTGATCGACCAGGCCTGGCCAGGGGACGTCGTCGGCCTGGTCAACGCCTCGGCGCTACGGGTCGGGGACAGCCTCTATGAAGACACGCCCGTCACCTATCCACCCATTCCCTACTTCAGCCCGGAGCACTTCCGAGTGGCGCACGCGAAGGATCCCAGCCGGTATAAGCAGTTCCGCCGTGGCATCGACCAACTCGAACATGAAGGCATCATCCAAGTGCTGCGCTCGGACCGGCGCGGAGACCAGGCTCCCGTGTTGGCCGCCGTCGGGCCGATGCAGTTCGAGGTGGTCGAGGACAGGATGGCCCAGGACTTCAACGCCCCGATGCGGATGGAGGCCCTCGGGTACTCCTTGGCTCGGCTGACCACCAAGGAGGCGATGGCGACGCTCGCCCCGGTCCGTGGGGTTGAGGTGATCATCCGCTCGGATGGGGAATACTTGGCATTGTTCAACGATGTCTGGGCGCTGCGCCGGGTGACCAAGAACCATCCGGACCTGCCTCTGACACAGATCGGCGTCGACCAGGACGCGTCCATCTGAGCACTTCGGTGTGATCCACCGAGGTCTCCCT
>JBBSRM010000195.1:0-4866 GCA_038243055.1 Actinomycetales bacterium | reverse complement strand
CGCGCTCAATGGTCGCGGTGCCGCCGCCCTGGCCCGGGTCGTTGGGGTCGTTTTCAAACGGATCTGCAGGCATCGTCATGCAGCCAGTCTACCAACTCCCCCTGGGCCTACCGGTTCAGTACGGTCGCCTGCATCAGTTCAGGGGCTCTGGAATCGAACCAACGTCCACCGATCCGCAGCCCCAGCACCAGCACCAGAGCCCCGAGAACGACGCCGGCGATCAGTACCAGCCAGGCATACAGCGCCTGCCCGGTGACCAGGAACATAATGTGCAGGATGATTTCCGGCAGCATCAGCACGATCGTGGATCCGAAAGTCGCCAGCTGGGTCACTGCCATCCTGGCGCCGGACCCCGGGGGCGTCTTCATCGGGTTGTCCCCAGGCAGCGGGACGGCGTAGGTGTAGCGGGCCGAGGCCACACTCGAGATGGCCCACCCGGATCCAAGCGCACCGAGCGAAAGTCCAACGATCGCCGGAAGCATCTGCGTCTCCCCGAGAAGCGTCGCCGGCAGAATCGCAACCAGCAGCACGGTCGGCACGGCGAAGACAGCGGAGGCGGCCACCCGTCCGAGCCTGTCATCGAAACCACTCAGACCGGTGAGCACATGCAGTGAGAACGCTGTGTTGTCATAGGAGACGTCCGCGGAGATGCTGAAGGCCAGCATCACGGCGATGATCGGCGCCAGGTAGAGCATTGTCGTGTAATCGCCGCTCTGGGCGGACCAGAACCAGATCAACAACGGGATGAGCGGAACGATGATGATGCTCATCGCATAGCGGGGGTCCTTCATCCAGTAGGTCAGGCAGCGCGAGGCCACCGCGCCCCAGGGCGTGGGCGGGAACAGCCGGAAGGCAGCACCCAGGCCGGAGACAGCCCGGCTACCGCCGGACTGTTGGGGCGGGGTTTCCAGGGCCCGGACGAGCACTGTCTTCCACGCCCAGATGATCGCCACCAGATAGGCCAGCGAGAGCACCAGCCGCCCGGCAGCCAGACCCCAGGCGCCGGTGGCCACATCCCCCGGGACGGCGGCGAAGGCGCCCAGCGGGGTCCAGGCCAGTATGACCGAGACATCGGGTAGCCAGCCGATGCCTTCCTCGATCCCGTTGGTCGCTGTCTGGATGATGGGACCGAGCATGATCAGCGGCACGAACAGCAGAACCATCCCCAACTCGCGGAACCGCCGGTTCGACGTCAGTGCCGTGGCGGCGGTGACGGCCAGCCGGGAAATGGCCAGGGCATTGACCGCGGCGAGGATGCCGCAGAGAACGCCGAGCAGGGCCAGTCCTCCATTGGCCCGCCAGGCGATCCCCTGACCGGCGAAGAGCAGGAGCATCACGGCGCCGGGAACGCCGATGAAACCGCTGAGCAGCAGGCCGATCACCAGTTGCCGAGGCGGAATGGGGTAGACGGAGAAGCGCGAGGGGTCCAGGGTCAGATCGACCCCCGAGGCCAGCACCGGGATGATCGCCCAACCCAGCGTGACGAGCGAGACGGCCAGCACCAGGGCGGTGGTGATCAGTTCGGCCGGCTGGTCGCCCAGGAAGAACATCGCGGCCACGAGCAATACGGCCACCCCGAGACCGTAGAGTCCGCCGATGATGACCCCGACGAGTTGCCACGGGCTGCGTTTGAAACCGTTGCGCAGCAGCGACAACTTCAGCTTCAGGAGGTGTGCAACCACGAGAGCCCCCCTCCTTCGGCCCGGCCACCGACCATCTGCACGAAGGTGTCCTCGAGACTTCCCTCACCGCGGACCTCATCCACGGTGCCGGAGGCCAACAAGTTGCCGTCGGAAATGATCGCCACATGGGAGCACATGCGTTGGACCAGGTCCATCACATGGCTGGAAACCACGACGGTTCCCCCGTGGCCCACGTAGTCGGCGAGGATGTCACGGATGTTCGCCGCCGATACAGGGTCGACGGCTTCGAAGGGTTCATCCAGGACCAGCACGCGCGGTGAGTGGATCAGGGCCGTGGCGAGGGCGATCTTCTTGGTCATGCCGGCCGAGTAGTCCACAACGAGTTTCCCGCCGGCGTCGGACAGGTCCAGGACGCGCAGCAGGTCATCGGTGCGTTCGGCCACCGTGGCGGCATCCATCCCCCGCAGCAGCCCGGCATAGGTCACCAGCTGGCGTCCGCTGAGCCGGTCGAAGAGTCTAACCCCGTCGGCCAGGACGCCCAGCAGTGATTTGGCGCGGCGCGTGTCCTTCCAGACGTCCACCCCATGGATCCATGCCTGTCCGGCGTCGGGGCGCAGCATGCCGGTGGCCATGGACAGGGCGGTCGTCTTCCCGGCGCCGTTGGGGCCGACGAGTCCGTAGAAGGAGCCGGAGGGCACGTCGAGGCTGATCCCGTTCACGGCGATCTTCTCGCCGTAGCGCTTACCCAGCCCACGCAAGCTGATGGCAGGGGCCGTCGACTGGTCGAGTTCGGAGTTCATGTTCCGAACCTAGCAGTGGGCCCGTGCCGCGGGCATCATCCTCATGGCTGAATCAGCCTGTCAGCCTTCCGGGGTAGGCCCCCCGCCGCCCTGAGCGGATTGGACTCCTAGAACAGGACGCGTGCCAGCTTCTGTCGTGATTTCACGACGCGTTCGTCCTGGGCCCCGACGACGGCATAGAGCGAGACCAGCCGGGCGCGGATTCGTTCGCGATCCTCCGCTGCGGTGCGACCCACCAGGGAAACGAGCCGGGCAAAGGCATCTTCCACATGGCCGCCGAGGACATCCATATCGGCCACGGCGAGCTGTTCGTCGATGCCGTCGGGGTTTTCGGCGGCCGCCTTGCGGGTCGATTCGAGGTCGGAGAAAGCCGTGCGTTGGAGCAGCTCGACATGCTGCAGTCCGGTCTGGGCATCGTCGTCGTTCGGTTTCTCCGCCAACGCCTTGCGATAGGCGGCAATGGCCCCGGCATAGTCGCCGGCGTCGATGGCATCCATCGCCTCCTGGTGCAGGGGCGGGACCGGCTGCTCGGCCTCCGGCGCACCGAAGGGCGGAACGGTTCCGGTGACGCCGTGCTCGACACCGAGCTGGAGGAGTTCCCGCAGCAGCGAGGCAATCTGCTCGGGAGCCGCATCGCCCTGGAACAGCGGGACGGGCTGGCCATTGAGCAATGCCACCACCGAAGGGACCTGCTGGACCCTGAAGGCCTGCGCGATGGCCGGTTCCCGGTCGGTATCCACCAGGGCCAGGACCAGACGGCCGGCATAGCCATCGATGAGCCCGCGCAGCGTCGCGTCCAACTGCGCCGAGGCCGGGGAGGCCCCCGTACCCAGCGAGACCACGACCGGCGCCGTATTGGAAACCTGCACCAGCTGGGTGAATTCCTGCTGGTTCACCGAGGCGGTCCACGTGGCCCCCTCGGCGGCGGCTGGTGTTGGTCCGGCCGATGCTACGGGCATCTGGTCGACACCCGGTGCCGGCGCGGCCTGCGGGTTCTGGGCGCCGAGTCCTGAAAGATCGACGGCGCCACGGCTGGAAGCTGCTGCTGGTTCGGTATTGCTCATGCCCCTACCTTATGGTCTGCCTCGTGCGGGTGCCCAATGGATGGCCCTGGTCCGCGAGGACTACTTCACCTTGGAAGACAGCAGGGCGGACTCCCCCGCAATCAGGCGGATCTTGTCCTTGCTGTCATTGCCTGGGATATAGAAGACGACGGGCTCGGCGGACTTGGTGACCACGCCCTTCTTGGTGGTCTTGGCGTCGGCGAGCTTGGCGCTGGCGTCATCCAGCTTCACGGTGCCTCCCTCTTCCTTCGGGGTGGCCGTCATGGTGCTGTTCAATTGACCGCTGACCAGCGCACCGCCATTGGGGGTGGACAGCACTTCGAGGGATTTCTCGTCGACCGTGTGCTGGTACTTGATCTTGGCGTTCTTATTGTCCTTGATTTCCTTGGCCTGGCCCTTATGTGTGGCCGAAATGAAGGCGCTCTCGGCGAACTGGCCCTTCTTCTTGGACTTGGCATCACCCAGGTAGGCGGCCAGGTCCTTGGCTGCCGTGGCCGGAGGCGTCTTGACCGAGCCGTCCTTGATGCCCAGGGTGCGGACCGAGGTGTCCCCCACGGCCAGCCCGGGGAACTCCGAGCCGGGGAGCATGGAGACCTCATTGACGAGTTTGTAGTTCGCGCGGGGGTCGTCCTGCTTGAGCACCAGCACCCGCGGGATCTTCGCGTCCTTGGCCTGCGTGACGATCATCGAGGTGCGCGGCCATTCGGTCGTGGTGGTCACCGCTGCCGACCGGATCGGCGCCGCGGCCACGGCCCCCGGCGCGGGGATCTTCAATCCGTCGCTTCGCTGGGAATAGTTGGTCTTGCGCAGCGACAGTGCGTCACCGCCGACCCGGGCCGTCAGCTTCTTGGCATCGCGGGCCTTGTCCCCGCTGGACACGGTGTCCGAGACGGATTCCAGAATGCGGTCGAGCTGGTCCTCCTGCAACACGGCGTAGGAATCCCCGCCGTCCTGGCCCTGCCCCGCGGTGGACTCGGAAGCGGATTCCGAGGCGCCATCGGTAGCCGCGGAAGCCGGCAGGGCCGGAGCCAGGACCAACGCGGCCGCCGCAACGACCGTAGCGGTGCGCTTGAGCGTCGAGGAACCGGCTCCGGATCCGGCAGCCGGGGCAGTCGAACCGCCACCGGTGGAGGCCGAGCCGTCCGGGCCCTTCCCTCGTCCGCGACGTCCGACCAGGACGGTGGCCAGACCGAAGAGGACCAACAGGGATCCGACGATGATCAGCGGGATCGAGAACGGCGCGGTGGCGTCGTTCTCCCAGGAAACGGTGATCTGGGTGGGAGCGGCCTTGGTACCGTCTGCGGCCAGCAAGAGCGAGCAGTCGCCCTCATCCGGCTCGGTCCAACGGTGGACCATATG
>JBBSRM010000194.1:0-4918 GCA_038243055.1 Actinomycetales bacterium | reverse complement strand
CCGCGCCTGTTCGGCGTCGAGCAGGCGTTGGACGCCGTTGCCGGCGACCGTGGTGACGTTTCCCGTTGCCAGGTCCACCCCGCGCAACCGGTGGTTGACCGTGTCGGCGACGATCAGGTCGTATCCGATCCGGCCGGCCACCTCCGAGGGCAGCAAGGCCAGGCCCTGGGGTTCGTTGAAGGCAGCCGTCTCGGCGGAGCCGTCGGCATGGCCGCGTTCCCCGGAGCCGATGGTGCGGATGACCGTCGCCAGGTCCGAATCGAGCTGGACGATCCGGTGGTGGCCGGTGTCCCCGACCAGGAAGGTTCCATCGGGCAGGGTCAGGACCTTGCCCGGGAAGCGCAGATCCCCTTCGCGGGGGGCGGGGGCGACGTAGGGGCCGTCGCCGCGGTTCAGCGTTCCCCGGGCCTCGTGTTCGGCCACGAGTTCCTCGATGAGGGATTCCAGGCCTGCGGCATGGCCTTCCCCCGAGAGGTGGGCGGCCACGTAGCCCTCGGGGTCCAGTACCACCAGGGTCGGCCAGGCACGGGCCGAGTACGCCTGCCAGGTCTCCAGCTCCGGGTCGTCCAGAACGGGGTGGGCGATTTCGTACCGCTCCACGGCGGAGGCGAGGGCCACGGGGTCGGCCTCGTGTTCGAACTTCGGGGAGTGGACGCCGACGATGACCAGCAGATCCCGGTACTTCTCCTCCAGCGGGCGCAGTTCGTCGATCACGTGCAGGCAATTGATACAGCAGAAGGTCCAGAAATCGAGGATGACGATCTTTCCGCGGAGTTCCTTCAGCCCCAGTTCCTTGCCCCCGGTATTCAGCCAGTTGCGGCCCACGAGCTCGGAGCCGCGCACCCGGTAGGCGGCACGGACTGAATCGGTGGTGGAATCTGCACTCATGTAACGGCTCCCGTTGGTAGTCGGCTGACATAGGGTCTCAACCCCAGTATGGCTTCAGTTGTTCCCGTCTGGAGGGTCGATGACGACACACGACGCCGGGGCCTATCGGGCTGTGCCCGGAGACCCCGGGGGCCGGCTCAGCCCAGTTCGTCCAGGGTGGCGGTCAGGATCCCGTCGGCCATCGTGGCGAACTTCGGGTCGTCGATCCCGCTGGTCCCGATGAACGAAACCATCGCGACCTGGCCGGCGCGTTCGCCGATGAGGACCAGTGCCTGCTGTTGCAGGTCGCTGCCCTTCGAGGCCCTGCTCCACAGCAACGCCGATTCCGCTCCGGCCTCCGAGCCGGTCTCGGGGTTGCTGCTGCGCAACGGGACGTCGGACCCGGAGATCGACAGAGTCACGTCGGAGCAGTCCCCGAGCATCTGTTCCACGGTGGCGTAGTGTTCCTGCAGCTGCGCCCGGTCGGTGACCCGGGCGATTTCGATGGATCCGGTGGCTTCGACGCCGTCCGCAGCAAAGTCGGTCCGTGCCGGGTCCTCGCCCCCCTGGGCCGGTGACCAGTTCAGCTGCCGGACGGCATCCAGACAGGCAGCCGGCTGGACGGTGGCCCCTTCCAGGGTGTCCTGCGGGGCCGCGGCCAGGGACTCCAGGTCGGCGTCGGAGGCCACAGCGGAGAGCGTGAAGTTATAGGAGGCAGCACGTTCCACGCCGGCGGCCACTGCCTCGGCAGCGGGCCCCGGCGGCGCCGACTGCGACGGGGCCGCGGCACTTCCCGAATCCCCGTGGGGGTCCGCTGAGGGGTCGGCCTCTCCCCCGGCGTCGGAGGAGCAGCTGGTCACCGCGATGATGATGGCGACGATGAGGACCGCCAAAGCCAACCAGCGGGCCATGACCAGCGCCGTTTTCTGGGCGCGGACTCCCGGCGGTGGTGTCCCGCCGGATGGTTTACCTGCCACTGGAGTCGTACCTCCGGTCCTGCTCCTTCAGCTGCGCGAACATCTGGTTGTACGCCGCCAGATCGGCTTCGTTGTTCCGGTCGGCCTGTCGGTCCCGGCGCACGGCTTCCCGGGAGTCGGCTCTGTTCCAGGTCACCACCACTCCCAGGGCCAACATCAACGTTGGCACCTCGCCGATCCCCCACATGGCCCCGGCACCGAGTTTCTGATCGGCCAGGGCGGTTGGACCCCAGGCCCGGCCCATGTTCCCGAACCAGCTCGCCTGCATCAGCGATTCACTACCCATGATGGAAACACCGTAGAAGGCGTGGAAGCTCATCGTGGCCAGCAGGATGACCAGCCGCATCGGGTAAGGCGCCCGGCGCGGCAACGGATCGCCGTCGATCATGTTCAGGGCGAAGATGTAGCCGGTGAGCAAGAAGTGCAGGTTCATCAGTTCGTGGCCGCTGTGTTCGGCCAACGCGAAACGGAAGGCGTCGGTCGCGTAGAACAACACGATGGATCCGGCGAAGTTCGCCGCGGCGAACAGCGGGTGGGTGACCAGTTTGGAGAACCTCGAGTGGATCCCGGCGAGCAGCCATTCACGAGGCCCACGGGTCCCGTCTCCCCGTGCCGGGATGGCCTTCAGCGCCAGGGTCATGGGCGTGCCCAGAACCAGGAAGAACGGAGCGACCATGGTCAGGGCCATATGCCCGACCATGTGCATGGAGAAGAGGACGACGCCGTAGACGGCCGGCGCCCCGGAGGTGATGTAGACCAGGGCGATCAGACCCACGAACCAGGCCACCGTGCGCATCACCGACCAGGAATCCCCGCGACGGCGCAGCGTGCGAATGCCCTGGATGTAGGCGACGGCCAGGAAGATGGCTACGGCCAACCAAAGCCAGTCCATGCGCCAGACGGTCAGCCAGCTCGACGAGGTCAGCTCCGGAGGAAGATCGTAACCAGTGAGGATGCGGGCCGGAGTCGCCTTCGGTGGGAGTTCCTCGGGGACCGGAGGGGCGGTGCGCGACAGGGCTGTCCCCAAGGCCATGACGGCCGCCATGAGGATCACTTCCCCGGCCACGATCCGCCAGGCGGTCGTGGTGGCCCGCAGTTTCCCGGCCATCAGCTTCGGGATGACCCAGCGTCGGTGCCCCAGGCCCATCACTCCCAACACCAGGGTCAGCACAGCCTTGATCATCACCAGGCCGCCGTAACCGCTGAGCAGCTGCGACCAGTGGTCCATGCGCACCATGGCGCTGACCACTCCGGAGGCGAAGACCACGAAGAAGGCCAGGGTGGCCAGGGCTGAGAAGCGCTGCAGGACGACGCCGGCCAGAACCGGCCGGGTGGAGGAGAATTTCCCGGGGGCCGGGGCATGGAGCAGCGGGGCAACGCAGGCCAGGACCACGATGCCGCCGACCCAGATGCACAGGCCCAACAGGTGCAGCAGAATCCCGTTGACGGCACCCCAGTGGTCATCGCCTCCCGCCGAGTGCCCGATCAGCGAGAGCGGGATGATCCCGAAGAGCGAGAAGACGGCACTCAAGGCCACCCCGACCGGGGAACGGACCACGAAGGCCAGCGAGCTGACCACTGCGGCGATCACGATCATCCAGGCCCACGCCTGGCCGAGCGAGATATTGAGGATGTAGTCCTTCATCGAGTCCGTGTAGGCGGCATCCGCCGAAAGCGGCAGACCCGCGACGTCGGAGAAGGTCAGGATCAACACGGCCACCGCGGCCAGGGTCCACACCATGGCCGCGCCGGCGGCGATGTTCATCGTGCGGGCGAAGGCCGGGTGGACCTCCCCGCCATCGGTTCCGTGGGATCCCTTGCGGGCCCGGTGCGGTTTGGTCGAACGGGGCAGGACGGTGGCCGCAAAGACCAGCGCGCCGATGATGATGGCCATGGCGCTGTGGTGGATCAGGGTGGCAAAAGGCAACGCCCAGCGGGTGAAGGCTCCGGGGTCCGAGAGCTCGGTGCCCTTCGCCGCTCCGGAGAATTGCAGGGCCAGTACGAGCACGAGGGCACCGATGGGGATCGCCGGCAACACCAGTTCCGGGCGCCACGTCGACGTGGGCCGGCGATCCGGCCCACGGGAGCCGACGCCGGACGCCTTCTCCGGTAGTACGCTCTGGCTCATCGTTGCATCCCTGTCCGCATGCCTTCCATTCTCTCACCTTCGGTCGTGGCCACACTGTCGCCGTGGCCCGGCTCACCCCCGGGGGCAACACCCCTCATGCGAACAACGATTCCCCGATGAAACCGCCCTCGGCACACCCCGGGGGGATGGCGTAGACGGCCGAACCGATCGGGGTGGTCCATTCGTTGAGCATGTCCGATTCGTCCAGTCGACGCTGGATCGGCAGGAACTGCCGGTCCACGTCGGCCTGGTAGGAGGCGAAGAGCAGACCCGAGCCGGGCATCCCGTGGGAGTCCGCGGCACCGTCGTCGTAGTTGTAGGCACGGCGGACGATCTTCTCCCCGGGCTTCCGCGCCGTGGCCCGGTGCGACGGGGCATCCTTCCTGTGGTGCCGGTTCGCGGTCCGCCACTACTTGTCCTGACCGTAGGATTCGTCGGCGCCGCTGTAGTCCTTCGTGGTGAACGGGACCGTCGCCGTGGAGTCGTCGGCATAGGTCAAGGTGATGTCCACCGGGTCGCCGGGCTTGAGCTCGTTCTTGAGTTTCATCAGCATGATGTGGTTACCGCCGGGTGCCAGCTCGGCGCTCTCCCCGGCTGGAATGCTGAGGCCGCCTTCCTTCTCCTGCATCGACATCGAACCGGAGGCCCCCGCCATTTCATGCAGCTGGACCATGCCGGCGTCCTGGCTTTGGGCCTTGACCAGCACCGCGTCGGAGTCGGAGGTATTGGTCAGGGTTCCGAAGGAGCCGCTCATCTCGGTGTCGGTGGCCTTGGTCCAGGCGTCCTCGACCTGCACGGCGTGCGCCTGATCGTCAACGGTTTGCGCGGTTGAGGAGGAGTCGGCATCGGCAGCAGCGGAGTCCTCGGCTGCGGTGCCGCCACAACCAGCCAAGGCCAGTGAGGCCGCGGCGATCAGGGCGGCGGTTGCGGTGGTGCGTGAGGTGGG
>JBBSRM010000193.1:0-4953 GCA_038243055.1 Actinomycetales bacterium | reverse complement strand
CAAGCCGGCCCCGTTGGACAGCCCCGAATACGTGGTCCACCCGCCCTTGGGTAAATGGATGATCGCCGTGGGGATGATCCTGTTCGGTACCGATCGCGGGATGGGATGGCGTTTCTCCGCGGCCATCGTGGGAACCCTGGCTGTCCTGCTGGTCACCCTCATCGCCCAGCGTCTGTTCAACTCGGTCACCCTCGGCGCCGTGGCCGGCGGGCTGAGCGCCGTCGACGGCCACCAGCTGGTCCTGTCGCGGACCTCCCTGTTGGACATCTTCCAGCTGTTCTTCATCGTCGCCGCCTTCTACGCCCTGCTGCTGGACCGCTCCCACGGGCGCAGGATCCTGGCCAGGAAGGTCTCCGCAGCCGTGGACCCGGAGACCGGTGTGCCCCCACGAGCCTTCCTGGAGCACGGCCCGTGGATGGCCTGGCGGCCGTGGCGGTTGGTGTTCGCGCTGATGCTCGGCGGCGGCTTGGGCGTGAAGTGGTCGATGCTCTCCTTCGTCGCGGTCTTCTGCCTGCTGACGGTGTTGTGGGATATGCAGGCACGACGGACCGTGGGGATCCGCCGCTGGTTCACCGCGGGGATCATCCGCGACGGGATCCCGGCGTTCTTCCTCATCATCCCGCTGACCGTTGCGACCTATGTGTCGACCTGGGCCGGTTGGTTCGTCACGGCCGGCGGCTACGACCGCACCTGGGCGGCGGATCATCCAGGCGAGGGGGTGGGGTGGCTGCCGGCCCCGCTCCGCTCACTCTGGGAGTACCACCGCAGCGCCTACGAGTTCCACCAGGGGCTCAGTTCCCCGCACGCCTGGGAGTCGGGCCCCTGGACCTGGCTGTTCGCCGGACGGCCCGTGCTGTTCTATTACCACGGTTCGGAGGGCGGGGATCCGGGCTGTCCGGTGGGTTCGTGCGCCTCGGTCGTCACCGATCTGCCCAATCCGGTGCTGTGGTGGGCTGCGACCCTCTCGCTGCTCGTCGTGCTGCTGTTCTGGGCGGGCCGCCGCGATTGGAGGACCGGGGCCATCCTGGCAGGCATGCTCGCCGGTCTCGGACCGTGGTTCCTGTATTCGCAGCGCACCATGTTCTTCTTCTACACGATCACCTTCGAACCCTTCATGATCCTGTCGCTGACCTTCGTGCTCGCCCTGGCCCTGGGTGGGGTGGGGGCCTCCGTGGCCAGACGCCGGATCGGGCTCATCGGTGTGACGGCCTTCCTGGCGCTGGTGGTCCTGGTCTCCGCGTTCTTCTGGCCGGTCTGGACCGACCAGACGATTCCCTACGAGGCCTGGCGGCTGCGTTTATGGATGCCCAGCTGGGGCTGAGGTTCCCCGGAACCGTCCGGAAACACCGCGGGCCGCGGCCTCGGGGAAGATCCCCGGGGCCGCGGCCCGCTTTCGTCGGTGGAACCTGGTTTAGAGCAGGCCCATCTCCCGGTCCATCTGGCGCTGCCGCGCACGTTCGCGACGCTTGCGTGAGGGCCAGTTGGTGATCAGGAACACCACGGAGGTGATGAGCACCAGCCCGGCGATCACGATGCCGGCGTCCATCCAGAACTGTTCCGGATACAGCCGGATCAGGGTGTCGTTGGCATGGAAGGTCCAGTTGCCCTGGGCGAAGAACAACTCGTGGAAGTCGGTGAAGAACGTGCTGAAGTTCAGCACCGCCAGCACGGCCAAGGTGATCATCACGATCAGGGTGATCAGCGAGCCGGCGAAGAACGCCCGGCGGATGCCTCCGGCGTAGCGGCGCCACAAGTACAGGCAGATCAGGATGGCCAGCAGCGTCAGGACGATCCCCGCGGCGTAGGTGATCCCGATGATGGATTTCACATCGGCCATATGGGACACCTCGTTGGCCAGGAACAGCGGGTCCCCGTTGCCGTCCATGAGGTTGCCCAGGTAGGCGGAGGGGGCCGAGTTGTTGATGTAGTCCACGCCGTAGTTGCCATAGGTCAGCCGGTCGGCCTGGCTGAAGCCGTAGCCGTCCGCGGGGAAACCGGGACGGTGGTAGTCCAACCAGAGGAACCAGGAGCTGGCCACGGCACGGATGGATCCGATGACCACGATGAACGGGAATGCAATGGCCAGGAAGGTCTGCACGATCCGTGCGAACACCGGTTTGGCCGTCAGAGCGGCGTCACGGGCATGCTGGCGGCGCTGGGCTTCACGGTCGGTTTCGGCGGCCGGGTCCCCGGGGATGGGCTCCTGGCGTTTCGCCGCGGCCACCGAATCGGCGCGCACGGCTTCACCGTCGGTGTCCGCTTCCTGAACGGCCACCGGCTCCGCTGCCACTACCGCTCCGGTTGCGGCGTCCTGTTCCGAACTGGGCATCGCCTGGGTCTGTGTGGAGGGCTCCTGCTGCCAAGCCGGCAGGGCCTGGGTGCGGGATTCGTCGGCTTCGACCTGCTCGTCGGCTGCGGACGACGCGGTGTCCTGTCCGCCTGTGGCAGCGGCGAACTCGGATTCCCAGGCGTCGGGTCCCATCCCGGTCTCCTGCTCCGCAGGATCCTGTGCCTCCGCAGGATCCTGTGCCTCCGCAGGATCCTGCGCCCCGGCCGCGTCCTGTGCCTCGGGCGAACCGGTTTCCACGGCGTCGCTTCCGGGGGCGTCGGTTCCTGCGGTGTCGACCATCGGCTCTTCGGGGTCCGGCCCCTTGAGGAACTCAGGAACTTCCGAGTCGTACCCGGTGGGCGCCGGCCGGTCGCTGTCCAGGTCCCCGGGTTCGGGTCCTTCTGGCACGGCGTTCTTGTTCTCCATCGATGTGTCCTTCCCTGTTGGCATGCAAAGTCGTTAGGCGACGGCCGCGGTGGCCCCGGCGTCGTATGTTCCCAGATCCCCGGTGAATCCTGCGCGGACGGCCCGCCGGCCCAGGACCAGCGTGTAGGTCCAGTACCCGGCCAGAACCAGTAGTCCGATGCCCAGGCGCGCCCAATGCGGCAACCCGCTGGGGGTGACGAATCCTTCGACCAGCCCGGAGACGAACAGCACCAGGACCAGCCCCAGGGCCACCGTCATCAACGACCTGCCTTCCACGGCGAGGGAACCGATCCGGGTCCTGGCCCCGGGGGCCACCCACGCCCAGAAGATGCGCAGTCCGGCGGCCCCCGCGATGAAGATCGCCGTGAGCTCCATGAACCCGTGCGGCAGGATGTAGAGGAAGAAGGTGTCGAGCTCGCCCAGCGAGGACATCAGGCCGCCGGCCATCCCCACCGATACGGCGTTCTGGTAGAGCACGAAGGGCACATACAATCCCGAGATCCCGAAGGCCACGCACATCCCGGCGATCAGGGCGTTGTTCGTCCACACCGCCCCGGCAAAGGAGGCCGCGGGGTTCTCCGAGTAGTAGTCCACGAAATCGTGGTGCACGTATTGCTGCAGATCGGCGTCGGAGCCCATGGCCTTGAGCACTCCCGGGGTGTTCGCGGCCCACAGTCCCGAAGCGAAGGCTATGGCGGTGAACACGAGTCCGAGGACGATCGTGAGCACCCGGATCCTGTAGAAGGCCGCAGGCAGCGTGTAGATGAAGAACGTGGCGATCTCCTCCAGCACGGGGGTCCTGGCTCCGGTGAAGCGCGTGCGGGCACGAGAGATCCTGGCTGAGAGGTCGGCTGAGACCACGGCGTCGGGCTCGATCGATCCGACCATCGACAAATGGGTCGACACGCGTTCGTACAGACCCAGGAATTCGTCGGATTCGGCACCGGTGAGTCGACGCCGGGACGACAGGACGTCAAGGCGGTCCCACTCGTGCCGATGAACGGCGACAAAGGCATCAAGATCCACGATCCCAGCCTAACGTGGGGGTGTCGGCTAGATTGGGATGACGGCCGCGTTGCGCCGGGTCGACCCCGGTGCCGGTCGGGCGTCCGATCACCCAGCCTCGACGGAGGGATACCGTGAGCACGATCATCACCGGCGAGGCAGTCGTCCTTCAACTGCGGGCGGCCAGCTTCGTGCTGCGTGCCGTGGGTTCGGTCATCGACTACCTCGTCTATGCGATCGGTTTGATCGCTTCGCTGGTCCTGCTCTCGAAGCTGGCCTCCGGCTTCGACAGCGCAGCCATCCGTGCGGTGGTCATCATCGTCGTCGTGCTGTGGCTGGTGGCCGTTCCGGTGCTCGTGGAAACCCTGAGCCGCGGGAAGTCGCTGGGGCGGCTGATCATGGGACTACGGATCGTGCGGGACGACGGCGGTTCCATCCGCTTCCGCCATGCCTTCATCCGGGCGATGCTCGCCCTGCTGGAGGTCCTGGCGCTCTTCGGATCCCTGGCCCTGCTGGTCTCCTTCGCCAACGAACGCGGCAAGCGCCTGGGTGACATGCTCGCCGGCACCTATTCGATGCGTGAGCGTCGCGAGCGCGTCGCGCCGTTGGTGCTTCCCGTGCCCCAGCAGCTACGTCCCTGGGCCGAACTGGCCGATGTGGGTCGGATCCCCGATCCGCTGGCGGCACGCATCGCCCGCTTCATCCGCCAGGGCCCTTCCATGGCCCCGGCCTCCCGGGAACAGGTGGCCGCCACACTGGCCGGGGACCTGCAGCCCTATGTCTCCCCCGCACCTCCGTCCGGCTGCCCTCCGGAACAGTTCCTGGCGGCAGTGGTCGCCGAACGACGCGAACGCGACTACCGGCGTCTGACCACGGTGGCCGAACGTCAGCGTTCGGTCCGCGAGCGCATCCACCGGCTGCCCTTCGGCAGCTGAAGGGCAGCTTGCCGGGCCTTTTAGTACCGGTAGTGCTCGGGCTTATAGGGCCCGGCAGGATCCAGTCCAAGGTATTCGGCCTGTTCCTCCCTCAGCTCGGTCAGCTCAATGCCCAGGGCGTCGAGGTGGAGCCGGGCGACCTTCTCGTCGAGGATCTTCGGCAGCAC
Source organism: Actinomycetales bacterium (assembly GCA_038243055.1). Taxonomy (GTDB): domain Bacteria; phylum Actinomycetota; class Actinomycetes; order Actinomycetales; family Micrococcaceae; genus Arthrobacter_H. The sequence goes on along the minus strand of JBBSRM010000193.1, from coordinate 91 downwards.
ATGGACCTGCTTGTCGTAGGCGGGGCCCGTGCCGGCCTCATTGGAGGTCCCGTGCCGGCCGAAGAGTTCGATCTGCCCGATCGTCTGGTTG
>JBBSRM010000192.1:0-5035 GCA_038243055.1 Actinomycetales bacterium | reverse complement strand
GTGCAGTGCTCGGATTCGCGGGCACGGCACTCGTCATTTTTTACGTCCGGCACTGCGCAAAGCGGTAGGATCGGTGATGGTGAGCCGGGAAGTCTGGTCGGCAGTGCAATAACCATGCCCACTCGAATTTGAGGACGATTCATGACCAATCCCGAGCCCGACCCTCCACGCCAGACGATTCTGGGTCTCGGCAGCTACCGCGAATCGCAGCGTATCGGCGCGATCCTGCGTAAGGAAACCGTCGGTGGCCTCGTACTCATCGTCGCCGCTGCCGTGGCCATCATCTGGGCGAACACCCCCTGGGGAGATAGCTACTTCGCCCTGCGCGACCTGCACCTGAACATCCCCGTCCCGTGGATCGACCTTGATTTGAGTCTGGGGCATTGGGCCTCGGATGGTCTGCTGGCAGTGTTCTTCTTCCTGGTCGGCCTCGAGCTGAAGAAGGAATTCGTCATCGGGGACCTGCGCGACTTCAGCAAGGCCATCGTCCCGGTAACGGCAGCCTTCGGTGGCGTGCTCATTCCGGCACTCATCTACGTGGCGTTCAACGTCAGCGAAGGTGGCTCCACGTTGCACGGGTGGGCCATCCCCACGGCAACCGACATCGCGTTCGCCGTCGCCGTTCTGGCAGTGATCGGTTCCAGCCTGCCCTCCCCCCTGCGGATCTTCCTGCTGACCCTCGCCGTCGTGGATGATCTGATCGCCATCATGATCATTGCCATCGTCTACACCGACGAACTGGATTTCCTGTTCCTGGGTCTGGCCCTGATTCCGCTGGCATTGTTCTTCGTCATTTCCCACCGATTCCAGAAGTACTTCGCCACCCGGGCCTGGACGGCCTGGGTCATCCTGCTGCCGTTGGGCTTCGTGACCTGGGCCTTCGTCCTGGAGTCCGGCATCCATGCAACCGTTGCCGGCGTCCTGCTGGGCTTCTCGGTACCGGTGCTCAGACACGACCATCGGGAGGGTACGGGAGTTGCCGAGCGCTTCGAGCACCGCTTCCGCCCGTTGTCCTCCGGCTTCTGCGTGCCGGTATTCGCCTTCTTCTCGGCGGGCGTGGCCATCGGCGGCGTCGAAGGCATCACCAAGGCGATGGCCGACCCCGTGGTCTGGGGCATCGTGGGAGGGCTGGTCCTGGGCAAGCCGATCGGCATCCTGGGGTCGACCTTTCTGCTGACCAAGACCCGCCACGCCAATCTGGACCCTGCGGTGCGTTGGGTCGACCTGCTGGGGGTGACCTTGCTGGCAGGGATCGGCTTCACCGTCTCGTTGCTGGTTTCCGAGCTGAGCTTCGGTCTGGAGTCCCCGCACTACGAGCATGCCAAGGTCGCCATCCTCGCCGGTTCGCTACTCGCCGCGCTGCTCGGCGCCGCCTGGCTGATTCCGCGTAACCGGCGTTACCGGAAGTGGGAGTTGGAATCCCAGCAGGACGAGGATGCCGACGGTATCCCTGACGTCTACCAGCAGGACTGATCCGATGGACGACGGCGGGAGGAGTACCGCCGTCGTCCGCGGGTCGGCACCGTTCGGCCGCCTGCGGCACCGTCCGGTGGGTGGGCGCTAGATACCTTCGGGCCCGGTTCCCGCGTCGAGCAGGGCCTGCTCGGCGGCCACCCAGGCCAGCATCGCGCATTTGACCCGCGCGGGGAACCGCGAAACCCCGGAGAAGGCTGCCGCGTCGCCGAGGACCTCTTCATCGGCTTCGAGGCTTCCGCGTGAACGCATGAGGGTCCTGAAAGCGTCGGTCAGTTCCACCAGGTTTCCCCGGCTGGCCCCGGCTGCCAGTTCGGTCAGCACGGAGGCGGAGGCCATGGAGATCGAACACCCATCGCCTTCCCAGCTGATCTTCGTGATGAGCTGGTCCTCGGTTTCCACACGAAGCCGGATCTGGTCACCACATACCGGGTTGTGCTGATGGGATTCCCCCCACGCATGCCCGGCCTCCGGCTCGATGAGCCCCTCGCCCCGACGTCGTTTGGAGTGGTCGAGGATCACCTGCTGATAAAGCTGTTCCAACTCACTCATGCGCCCACCCCGAAGAAGCCCCGGACGTCGGCGACGGCGTTGAGGAACGTGTCCACGTCCTCGGCGGTGTTGTAGAGGTAGGTGCTGGCCCGGGTGCTGGCCGTGACGCCCAGGGCACGGTGCAGCGGTTGCGCGCAGTGGTGTCCGACCCGGACGGCCACCCCACGGCTATCCAGGAACTGTCCGACATCATGGGGGTGGACTCCTGGGACGTCGATGGTCGCCGTCCCGATGCGCGCTCCCGTGGCCGGGCCCAACTGGCGGATCCCGGGGATGGACGCCAGACCGGCGGAGAGAAGCCCACCCAGGTATTCCTCCCAGGCCGCGATGCGTCCCATCCCGACCTCGTCGAGGTAGTCGACGGCGGCGGCCAGGGCGACGGCCTGGGAGATGCGCTGGGTACCCGCCTCGAAACGGGTGGGGGCGGGCAGGAATTCGGCCCGTTCCATCGTGACGCTGGTGATCATGGACCCACCCGTGAGGAACGGTGGCATCGCATCGAGCAGTTCCCGTCGGCCGTAGAGGGCTCCGATACCCGTGGGGCCCAGCATCTTATGGCCTGAGAAGGCCATGAAGTCCACGCCCAGCGCCTTCACGTCCACGGGCATATGGGGCACCGATTGGCAGCCGTCCAGGACCGTGAGCGCGCCCACGGTGCCGGCCAGACGGACCAGGGCTGCCACGTCGGTGACGGTGCCCAGCACGTTGGAGACGTGGGTGAAGGCCACGATCCGGGTGCGAGGCCCGACCAGATCGGCGGCCAGGTCCATGCGCAGCGCGCCTTCGGCGTCGACCGGGATGTATTTCAGGCTCGCACCGGTGCGCAATGCCAGTTCCTGCCAGGGGATGAGGTTGGCGTGGTGTTCGAGCTCGGTCACGAGGATTTCGTCGCCCGGGCCCAGGGCGAACCGTCGTCCGGCTTCGCCGCCGAGGCCGGCGCTGGCGTTGGAGAACGAGTAGGTCAGCAGGTTCAATGCCTCGGTCGCGTTCGAGGTCCACACGATTTCCTCGGTGTCGGCCCCCACGAACCGTGCCGTCTTCTCGCGGGCCTCCTCGTAGATATCAGTGGCCTCCACTGCGAGGCTGTGGGCTCCGCGATGGACGGCGGCGTTGAAGTTCTCATAGAAGTGTTGCTCGGTATCCAGCACCGAATGTGGTTTCTGCGATGTGGCGCCGGAGTCCAGGTACACCAGGGGAACGGAGTTGACGCTACGTTCCAAGAGCGTGAAGTCACCCCGCAGACGCCGCACTTCGGTGTCGTCCAACGGGGCCAGGGGCTGGTCGGTCTGTTCCGCTCCGCGGGGGCCTGTTACTGTTTCCACGCTCGTTGAGTCCTTGGATCGGGAATGGTCGGCAGGGCATCGGCCCCGTGGATTCCGCAACGAATCCATGACCTAATCATCGCACGGGCCGGCAGGTGGGTTCACGTCAGCCCCGCCTTACCCGCCGGATCCGGGCATGAAAAAGGGGCCGATAGCAGGATGGGGGTGGCCCAGTCTCAGAGGCCTCCCGCTACCGGCCCCGCTTAAGGGAGCCATAGGGCATGGATCGATAGTATGTGAAACTCTTGTCAAACAAAAACCGGTCCGGTTTGTCTCGACGGCAGTGCCCTAGGCGCCGTGGTGTTTCTGCTGCGCCGCCTGCAGGCCCTCACGAACGAGCAGTTCGGCGGCATCGGCGGCATCGGCGAGCAGGAAGGGCAGTTCCTTGCGTTCGGTGGCGCCGAAATCGCGCAGCACGAAGTCAGCTGTTTCCATCCGCCCGGGAGGCCGGCCCACGCCGACTCGTACCCGGTAGTAGTCCTTGGTCGACAGTGCCTTCGAGATATCACGTAGCCCGTTGTGGCCACCTTCTCCCCCGCCGATCTTCAATTTGACGGTATTGAAGGGGATATCGATTTCGTCATGAATCGCAATAATGTGCTCCGGATCAACATCGAAGAACCGGGCCAGGCCCGCGACCGGACCGCCGGAGAGATTCATGTACGTCATCGGCTTGGCCAGGATCAGGCGTGGCCCACCGATGCCCAAGCGCCCTTCCAGGACCTGGGCGTTGGCCTTATGCGACTTGAAGGACCCGCCCAGACGGGCCCCCATCTCATTGAGAACCATCTGGCCCACATTGTGCCTATTATGGGCGTAGCCGGGCCCGGGGTTCCCGAGCCCGGCTACGATCCAGGTGTTGCTTGCCATCAGAGCAGGTGGTTTCCCTACTCTGCCGACTCGGCTGCTGCCGGCGCGACGGCCGCGGAGGCTTCGTCTGCTTCTTCTTCATCGCCGAGGTCCTGGACCTTCGGCTCGTCGATGGTGGCGATGACCGTGTCTTCCTCGATCAGGAGGGTGACGCCCTTCGGCAGCACCAGATCGGAGGCCAGCACATGGTTGCCGATTTCGCGGCCCTCGACGCTGACGGTGACCTGCTCCGGGAGGTTGGTGGCGTCGGCCTCGACGTAGACGGTGTAGGCGTCGACTTCCAGGACTGCGCCCGGGGCGACTTCACCTTCGAGGTAGACGGATACGTCGACGTTGACCTTCTCGCCCTTCTTCACGGTCAGCAGGTCGAGGTGATCGACGCTCTGACGCAGGGGGTGGCGCTGGATGTCCTTGGCCAGAGCCAAGTGGGTCTTGCCCTCGACGTCGATGGTCAGCAGGGCGTTGGAGTAACGCACGGCCAGCGTGGTCTCCTGATTCGGCAGCAGGACGTGCAGCGGCTCGGCACCGTGGCCGTAGATCACAGCTGGGATCTTGAAATCGCGGCGGGCCTTGCGGGCAGCACCCTTGCCGAAATCGGTGCGGATCTCTGCGGGCAGAACGACTTTGTCGTGAGTCATGGAATATCTCCTGGGATCTGTGGCTCTTGCGGTCTGTCCAGGCATATCGTGGTCCGGACACCGAGCGAAGCCAATCCCGCAGGATGGACGCCGAGGGCGTTGGGCCTTGTCGATCACGGAAGCCACCGGATGGAGATCCGGAAGTTCCCTCGCCTGGGCACTGCGCACCAGTCTAACAGC
>JBBSRM010000191.1:0-5061 GCA_038243055.1 Actinomycetales bacterium | reverse complement strand
GGCGCCGACGAACACGAACTTCGCGTTCACGGTGCGCTTGTCACCGGTGGCCTTGTTCTTCACGGTCAAGGTCCAGCCGGACCCGTTGCGTTCCAGCCCGGTGACCTGATGGCCGAAGTTCAAATCGACCCCGTCCTCACCTAGGTTGGCGATCAGCTGGCGGGTCAGCGAGCCGAAGTCGACGTCGGTGCCGCCGATGACTCGGGAGGCAGCAACATGTTCGGCGGGATTGCGGCCTTCGGCTACCAACGGCGCCCATTCGGCGATCGTGGAGAGGTCCTCGGTGTGCTCAATTTCCTCGAAGAGCGGCTGGGTGCGCAGCGACTCATACCGGGTACGGAGGTAGTCGACGCTCTCTGGCCCGTGGACGAAGCTCATATGCGGCAGCGGATTGATGAAGGAGCTGGGGGTGGAGATGCGCTTCTGGTCCACCAGATGCGAGTAGAACTGGCGGGTGACCTGCCACTGTTCGTTGATGCCCACCGCCTTGGCCGGGTCGACCTTTCCGTCGGCGCCGAGCGGTGAGTAGTTCAGTTCGCAGAGTGCCGAGTGACCGGTACCTGCGTTGTTCCAGGGGTCGGAGGCTTCCTGCCCGGCCTGGTCGAGGTTCTCGAACAGGGCGACATCCCAGCTGGGTTCCAGTTGCTTGATGAGCGTTCCCAGCGTTGCACTCATGACCCCACCGCCGATCAGGGCTATATCGACGTTCGATGAGGTGGTTTGGCTCGGCACAGGATTCTCCATCCGACGACTCTGGTGGCTTAAGGCAAGGTTAGCGCGGTCGGCTCACCGCCATGAAATCAGAGGGCACCCGGAGCCGCTCTAGGTGGCGAGTCTCACTCGGCCGAACGGCTCGTCCAGGGTGGGGCTGGTTGGATAATGCATGACCGTATCGTCGGCCGCGACGGCTGATATCGGGTAGGCCAGCGGCAGGGCGGGAAGATCCTTGGCCAGTTGTTCGCCGATCTCCTGGTAAGTGGTGGCCCGCGGGTCCCCGTTGGGCATCGAGCGCGCCTTCACGATCTTCGCGCGCACCTTCGGGGCGTCGTAGCCGAATTCCGGCGACGTGGTGCCGAACAGCGTGCCGATGAAATTGTCCGGATCCCGGTAGCCGCCGTTCCACCCCAGCAGGTGGAAGCCTGGGCGCCGCCCGTTGACGACGTTGTCCATGTAGCCGTCCTCCCAATCGATCGGGTACGGCTCGATGTTGAACCCGGCTGCGGTCAGCTGGGCGCTGAGCTCGGCATAGATCCGCTCGGGCATCGGCAGATAGGCCCGGGTGACGTTCAACGGATAGCTGAAGGGGATCTGCTCGCCGTCGTAGCTTGATTTCTTCAGCAGCGACCTGGCCTTGGGGAGGTCGTAGCCGAGGTAGGTCTGCCCGTCGGGCACGCCGAGGCTCGGTGGCACGAAACTGCGTGCCTCCTTGGTCCCGGAGATGAAGAACTTCTTGATGAGCACCTGCCGGTCCACGGCATGGGCCACGGCCTGGCGGATCTTCTTATCCGCCAGCAGCGGGTTGGACTGGTTCATCCCCAGATACAGGATGGAGAAGGGGTCGCGCTGCAGGACCTGTTGGCCTTCACGGACGAGATCACGCAATTCGCCGACGGTGACCATGTCATAGGCGGCGATCTTCTGCCGCCGCAGAGATTGCAGACGAGATGAGGGATCCCGCAGGACGGCGAACGTCGCCCTGCCGATCTGCGTGTTGTGTCGCCAGTGGTCTTCGTAGGCGACCACGGAGACCGAACCATCTTCTGCTTCGTCGAAGAGGTAGGGGCCGGTACCGACCGGATGCCGGCTGAAGCCTGTGCTGACACTGCCGGAGGAATCCTCCTTCGCTTCGTCGGCCTTGTATTTGCGCAAGGCAGAAGGGGAGGCGATGCCGAAACCCGGAAGGGTCAAGGCATCGATCAAACCAGTGATCGGTTTCGTCAGCTTCAGCACGAACGTGTGGGCGCCGACGGCGCGACAACCGTCGTAGTAACTGGCCGTCACCGTCTTGGTCTTGTCCTTCGGGGCGGATTCTTCGCCGGAATCCTTGTCCGGCCTCAATCCACCGAGGACATAGGGGGAGCGCAGAGCGGATTTGGTGGCCGCCTGGGAATCCTGCGCAATGCTCTTGTCGTGGGCCGGCTGCACCTCGCTGTGGTGGAAGACCGATTCAAAGGCCTGTCCGACCCTTCCGCCGAGGTCCTCGGGAAGGTTGGCCCAGCGTTCGAAGTTGTGGACGACGGCGTCTGCGTTGAATTCGGTGCCGTCGTGGAAGGAGACCCCGTCGCGCAGGGTGAAGGTGTAGGTGAGGCCGTCCTTGCTGATCTTCCACTCGGTGGCCAACCCCGGGTTGGGGGCGCCGGTATCCGGGTCGACGCTGATCAGTGATTCGAAGATCTGCCGGGTGACCCTGAAGGATTCGTTATCCGAGGCGAGGGCCGGATCAAGGATGGCGGGTGCGACAGGGGTGCCGAACCGTATTTCCAGGTTCTTCACGATCGACATCGAGGGTGGTGCAACGGTGGGCAGTTCCTCGGGTGACGTGGCCTTCGTGCATCCGACCAGCCCGGCCATGGCGATCGAGCCGATGCCCAGCACCGTCCGCCGCGAGGGGCGGATTCCTCCGGAGAAGGAGGTACCAGGCCCCTGAGCGTCGCCGGGGCGGTTCGTGGACTCCACGCTCACTTGCTCCTTGCCTAGGGGGCATCCCGTTGTGTTCTGCGGGGCCAATGACGGTCCTGCGACGAGCCGATGGGTGCTTCGTTGTCGTCGGGCATCATCACCTGGTGCGAGCGGGGGGACTTGAACCCCCACGTCCTAAGACACTGGAACCTAAATCCAGCGCGTCTACCAATTCCGCCACGCTCGCTGAGGCCTTCTGCACGCGGAAGGCCTCAACCAGTGTAACGGAACCGATTGCAAGACCGGTGGATTGGCGCCTGCGCTCAGGAAGCGGTGTCGAGGCCCAAGTCGCGGTGCAGTTTTGCCACGTGGCCCGTGGCCCGGACGTTGTACTGGGCGAGCTGGATCGCCCCGTCCTCACCGACCACGATCGTCGAGCGGATCAGGCCCTCATAGACACGGCCGTAGTTCTTCTTTTCGCCCCAGGCGCCGTAGTCGGCAGCGACCGCGTGGTCTTCATCCGAAAGCACGGGGAACGTCAAGGATTCCTTCTCGGTGAACTTCGCCAGCTTCGCGGGGGAGTCAGGGGACACCCCGAGCACCTGGTAGCCAGCGGAAGCCAGTGACGAGAGCGAATCACGGAAGTCGCAGGCCTGCTTGGTGCAGCCCGGGGTCATCGCCGCCGGGTAGAAATAGACGACGACCTTGTGTCCGGCGTAGTCCGAGAGCGAGACATTGGAGCCGTCCGCCGCGGTCAAGGTGAAGGCCGGAGCTGGATCGCCGACGGCGAGGCGCTGGGATGGGGTGGTCATGGGCTTCCTCCAGGTGTCCGGATATACAAAAAGAGGCCAGCCTCTCGGCCGGCCTCCTTCATCTGTTGTGCACCCCTCGGGACTTGAACCCGAAACCTACTGATTAAGAGTCAGTTGCTCTGCCAATTGAGCTAGAGGTGCATTGCTGCTGGGTGCGAATCCGTTGCGGGACCGCGCTTTGCAACGAGATGAAACATTACCAGCACTTTTCCGACCGCGCAAAATCGATTCCCGGAATGCGTTCCGTGTCACATTCCACACGTTTTCCGGACCCCGATTGGCGGCCTTCCCGGGGATGAATCCTAAGCTGTGGACATGGAACCCATCACTACCTTCACTGTCCCTGACCAAGGCCTGCTCGATGCCTGCTCGCCACTACCTGAAGGAGTGCGCTGCGGAGTATGGGATCTGGAGGGCGAACCACAAGGTGTGGCGTTGGAAGACATCGGTGCCGTGGTGCTGCCGTACTCGATGGCCTCGAAGAAGCGGCTGGGCAACGTGCGGCAGGCCCCCAATCTGCGCCTGGTCCACACCCAATCCACCGGGTACGACGGCGTCCTGGATGCCGTGGGCGAAGACATCGCCATTGCCTCGGCGCACGGGGTCCACGCAGCGGCCACCGCTGAACTGGCCGTGGGCCTGCTCCTGGCGGCCCTGCGTGGCATCGGCCAAGCGGCGCAGAACCAGCTGACCGGCACCTGGGATTCAGCACGCTGGAAGGGTCTGGCCGATCGCCGGGTCGGTTTGATCGGCGTTGGCGGCATCGGCGAGGAGATTCGGCGCCGGCTGGACCCGTTCGAGATCGACCTGGTGCGTATCGGCACCCATGCGCGTACCGACGAACATGGGCAGGTACATGGTCTGGACGAGCTGATGGGGCTGGCACCCGGGCTCGAAGCCATCATCGCGATCGTTCCGCTCAACGATTCGACCCACCACCTTCTGGGCCGGGAACTGCTGGCCGCGTTGCCTGATGGGTCAGTGGTCGTCAACGTAGCCCGCGGCCCGGTCGTCGATACCGATGCGCTGACGGCCGAAGTCGAATCGGGACGACTGCACTGTGCACTGGATGTGACGGACCCCGAGCCTCTGCCGAGCGATCACCCGCTGTGGAAGTTGCCGAACGCGCTGATCACACCGCATGTCGGCGGTAATACAGAAGCCTTCCCGCCGCGTATTGCCCGGCTCGTCCACGAGCAGATGGCCAGCATGGTCGCGGGGAAGCAGCCGAAGAACCTGGTGCACGAGGGTGAGCGTCTGTTGTAACTCGATACTTGGTTCCTGGCAGTTCCGGGGAAATCGTCGTCCACCCGATAGTCGACGTCTATTTCGACGAGGACTTCTCCTTCAGGAACGGTGAATCACACGCCGGCCCACCAGGGTTTTCGGCACAGTCCTGATCGACCAGGAGTTTCTTCGTCCGCCACACGCTCATGGGCATGGGTTCGCTGGGAACGGTGGCCGTACCGGGGATCGGCATCCAGGGCCCGCCATCGGCGGAGTATTCGCCGCGATAGGCGGTGTTCAGTTGGATGGTGAAGTCACCGGTCTCCTTATATACGTGGCTGGTGTCGGTGGGCTGATCGAAGGTGTGGTCAGGCATGGGTTTCCCGGGCTTTTGGAGTTTCCT
>JBBSRM010000190.1:0-5096 GCA_038243055.1 Actinomycetales bacterium | reverse complement strand
TTCCCGTTCATCATCATGTTCCTGGTGGCGAGCATCAGCACGCTGCGCGAGCGCCGCTCCGGGACCCTCGAGCGACTGCTGACCATGCCCCTGGGCAAGGGATCCTTCATCCTCGGCTACGCGCTGGCCTTCGGGGTCCTCGCACTGGCGCAGACGGCGATCGCCGTGACGTTCTCGGTCTGGGTCTGCGGCTTGGAAATCAACGGCCAGCTCTGGCTGCTCTTCCTGGTCGCGGTAGCCGATGCCCTGCTGGGTACCTCCTTGGGCCTGCTCGCCAGCGCCTTTGCCCGTACCGAGTTCCAGGTCGTCCAGTTCATGCCGGCCTTCGTTTTCCCACAGATCCTCCTGGGCGGGCTCTTCCTCCCCCGTGCCCAGCTCCCGGATGTCCTGGAAACCATCGGGGACTGGCTGCCACTTTCACACGCCATGGACGCCCTGACCGCCGTGGCGACCGGTGACGAGGACTCCAGCTACATCGTGGCGCGGACCCTGTTCATCGGGGCGTGGATCGTCGGTTCCATCGTGTTGGGTTCCATCACCCTGCGCCGCCGCACGCCCTGATCCGGGAGGATCGGGTCAATACATCGCTCCTGGAAGTGGTGGCGCCTGGTGCAGATAGGCATGCCCCGTCGGGGTCATGGTCTCGACCGTATGCCGCTGCCCCGGAACCCTGCGTGAGCGCCATCCGAGCGCCTCTTTGGTCCTGTTGCAGGACTGGCAGAGCCCCTGTTGGTTCTCCCTGCTGGTCAAGCCGCCGGCGGCCCAGGCCAGAATGTGGTCATGGTGCCTGATCGGAGCGTCGCACCAGGGCCGGGCGCAGGCTCGGTCGCGGACCTGGACGAATCGTCGCATCCCTGCGGGGAAGAGCCTCGCCTTCGAACCCATGCCGACGAGGTTTCCTGCCCCGGGGGCCGTGTACAGCCGCCGGATCCAGGCCAAGGAGGCAGCATCGGGGCCGGTCTCATCCCGGACCAGGTCCCGGGCGATCTGCGCCGGGACCACGCCGTACCCCTGCAGATGGGCGGGCTCGGCATCACCCTGAAGCAGGGTCCTATCGGTCATCACCAACTGGATTTCCAGTTTCACGTCCTCGGCCCGCTGCTGCCCGGTCACCCGTTGGATCAACGTGTCTGCCATGATCTGTCCGCGGCTGCGCACGTCTCCTCCTCCCGTCGACAGATCGGCGGCGTCGCAGAGGGCCTTGTAGACCGCGACCCCCTGGGCGACCGGGAGGATGCCGGTCAGGATGCTCATGGTGTCCGGGGCGGGACGCAGGCTGACGTGTCTCTCCCCCACTGCCGTGCGGGCCCGCCGCACCACTGCGGCCGGGTCCAATTGTTCGGCCAGGTGCCGCGCCATGGCCACCAGGTGCCGGTCCCCGACACCTTCAGTGGTCCGCCAATCGCCCATGAGGGTTCCGTCGACTTTGGCGCGGTCCGCCCGATCCAAACAGGCGGTCTCGCGCACCAACAACGTCGCCCTCCACTCGTTGATGTGACCCGCCCTGAACGCCTCGTGGGTATGCGGCATGTCGTTCACGATGGCCTGGGCAAGGCCCAGGAGGTGACCACTCCGGGACGGCGACTCGCGGCGGGCCAACGCCAGTTGGGCACCAACCGAGGCGCCGCATTTGCCCCGGGGCACTCCTGCAGCTTCCTCGCGCTGGACCACCCGTGCATGCAAACCGACGGCGGCCCGCGCCTGATAGGCGGCGGCCGCGGACTTCACGTCCTCCAGCGTCCCCAGCAGATCGACGAGCTCCTTCTCGGGAAGGGCGATGGTCCCGGTAGCCAATAGACCGACCATGCCGGCAACGCGCGCAAGGACCGACACCTCGGCGCTGCCCGGGCCACGAACTTCTATGTTATCGAACATATCTTCTAGTTTAGTGGTGCAGCCACCCGCTACACCGGGCGAGCTACAGGTTGTGGATATCCTGCACGTCCACGCGGAAAGCCCCTATAACCAGGGAACTTCGCCCCGCGTATGCTCGAAGACCAGTGATGTCTGCGTGGAGGCCACCGCTGGGTTGGCTGAAAGGTTGTCGAGGACGAATTGGCGCACATCGTTGGAATCCTTGACCGCCACGTGGATCACGAAGTCATCTGTTCCCCCGAGGAAGAACAGCTGCATCACCCCTGCCTTGCTGCGGATCTCCTCGGCAAAACTGGACATCAGGTGCCGCGCCCCGGGGCGGATCCGCACGAAGATCAGCGCCTCGAGCGCGTGACCGAGGACCTCCGGATCCAGATCCAGCGTGAATTTGCGGATGACCCCCGTCTCGCGCAGCGCATTCATGCGGGCCAGGCAAGTCGAAGGGGCGATCCCGAGTTCCTCGGCGAGGGAGTTGTTGGTCCGGCGCGAGTTCTCCGTGAGCATCCGCAACAGTCCGCGATCGATATCATCGAGCTCATAGTGCCGACTGGTCCGAACATTCTTCGCTGTGGCCACGTCACACTCTTTCCGACTGATGGAAATTACGGATATTCTCGATTGTACCGAAATAAAATCTGCCCAACACCTGAAGAACCGCAGGAAAGCCAAAACCAGTTCGTACCACTGACCGTCGATCCCCGGGAGAGGAAATCCGGATGACAGCGACGGCGTACAGACCCACCAAGGAGTCCTCATGATCATCGGCGTTCCCCGTGAAATCAAGAACAACGAGTTCCGCGTCGCCATCACCCCTGCAGGTGTCTCCGAATTCGTCGCACAGGGTCACGACGTCACCGTCGAGACCGGCGCAGGCATCGGTTCCGGCATCCCCGACGAACTCTACGTGGAAGCCGGAGCGAATATCTCAACAGACGCCGACGGGGCCTGGGCCACCGCCGACATGGTGCTCAAGGTCAAGGAACCGATCGCCGAGGAATACCACCGCATCCGGGCCGGCCAGATCCTCTTCGCCTACCTGCACCTGGCGGCCTCACGCGAGTGCACCCAGGCCATCATCGACGCCGGGGCCACCGCGATCGCCTACGAGACGGTCACCATGGGCAGCACCCTGCCGCTGCTGGCCCCCATGTCCGAAGTCGCCGGCCGGCTCGCCGCCCAGATCGGGGCCTTCCAGCTTCAGCAGCCCAATGGCGGTTCGGGCATCCTGATGGGTGGTGTCCCCGGCACCCGGCCGGCCAAGGTCGTGGTCATCGGCGGCGGCGTTGCCGGCGAGAACGCTGCGGCGATCACCTCCGGCATGGGGGCCGACGTGACGATCATCGACATCAGCCTGGCCCGTCTGAAGGAAATCGACGTCGCCTACAACGGCCGGATCAAGACGCTGGCCTCCACGAAATTCACCATCGCCGGCGAGGTCGCGGCGGCCGACCTGGTCGTCGGCTCCGTCCTCATCCCCGGTGCGGCGGCCCCGAAGCTGGTCACGAAGGAGATGGTCTCGCATATGCGCCCCGGCTCCGTGCTGGTGGACATCGCGATCGACCAGGGCGGCTGCTTCGAGGGATCGCACACCACCACACATATCGACCCAACCTTCAAGGTGCACGACGCCGTCTACTACTGCGTGGGGAACATGCCCGGCGCCGTGCCGCAGACCTCGACGGTGGCGCTGACCAACGCGACCCTGCCCTACGCGCTGCGGATCGCCTCCAAGGGTTGGCACCAGGCCCTGCAGGAGGACGCGGGGCTGGCCAACGGGTTGAACGTGCACGGCGGCCAGGTCACCTTCGCTCCCGTGGCCGAGGCCCTGGGGTTGGCCCATACGCCGACCGCAGAGGTCCTGGGCGGGACAACGAACCACTAAACGGGCTCCCACATGCCGCCCCCGTCGATGCCCTGCCGCCCGCCGGTCTAGGCTTGAAGCTGGCGGAAAGGAATCAAGATGTGGGAAGAATACGGACTGACGTGGGTTGACGCAGGACGGGTGGTGATTTCCGCCATCGCGCTCTACCTCATGATCCTGGGACTGATCAGGGTCATGGGCCAACGTACGATGGCGAGCCTGTCCAGCTTCGATCTGGCTGCCGCCGTCGCCCTCGGTGCCGTCGTCGGACGGGCGATTCTCGGTTACACCCCGACACTGGTCGCCGGCGCCCTGGGTCTGGTCACCCTGCTGATCCTGCAGGCGGTCACCGGTCAGCTGCGCCGGTTCCGGCGCGTCTCGGCACTGATCAACAACCGCGCGTTCCTGCTCATGGCCGGTGACGAGGTCATCCAGGCGAACCTACGCCGCACCCATGTCTCCGAGAAGGAACTGGTTGCCCGCTTGCGCCAAGCCGGCATCCGCCATCGAACCGAGGTCGCCTGCGTGATCCTGGAGTCCAACGGGCAGATCAGCGTGCTGCGCTCTGGAGTGCTCATCGAGCCGCGGATGCTCGCGGGCGTCGCGGGCGCCGAACAGGTGCCGGCGTCGTTCCTGGCAGTGCCGACCGAGTAGGAGTAGGGGCCTAGCCGTTCCTGCGGCGGTACCTGATCCACAGGATGACTCCGACCACCACCAGGACCCCGGCCAACGCGATCCACTGCCAACCGACGGCGATCGCAGCGTAGACCACCGCCATTCCGACCGTGGCGTAGATCAGCGCCCACATCAGGCAGCCGACGATCACTGCCGGCAGGTACCGCGACAACGGCATCCGGGACATCCCTGCGCTGGCGTTGACGGCGGTCTGGATGCCGATGGTGAGGAAGGACAGCGGAACCGCCAGGATCCCCCATCGGGCGACGAAGCGCTTGGCGCGCCGGTAGATCGGGCCTTCCAGGAAGTATTCGAAGCGGGAATGGCTGACCCCGGCGACCACGCCGCGACCCACCCAGTAGGTCGTGTTCGCACGTGCCATGGAGAGCAGGAAGAGGAAGAGGTACGCCCAGCCAAAGGGAGCCTCGCGTAACCAATCCATACCACCCAGAATACCGCCGAAACCGGGGCGTATTCACCACGGGTTCGCCGTCAGGGGACTGATTTGATCCGATACACCAATGCTGCGGCGGCCAGTCCGATAATCGCCGCCAGCACGAACAGGGCCATGTAGCCGCCGAGGAACTTCACCGCCAGCAGGGCCAGGGCCGGGGCGACCACCTGGGGCAGGGCGGCGGCGATATTGACCACCCCCATGTCCTTGCCACGGGCTGCCGCCGAGGGA
>JBBSRM010000189.1:0-5123 GCA_038243055.1 Actinomycetales bacterium | reverse complement strand
GTTGCCGATCGGGACGTGCGGCTTCTGGTGGAAAACGCCGGCGACTTCCGCCTGACCCCAGCGCAGGCCATCCAACGCCTCACCGAGATCGAGCACGCAACCTCATGTTGGCGAACCCTGGCCGCGGAATCCGGCGTGGCGCCCGACGCCGTCGATTCCATGGCCACGGCCTTCGAGGGGCCAAATCGTGAACGAGTGAGAGCACTTCGGCCCATTGCACCCACCGTCGTCGACGTGGCTCCTGGCGCCGCTTCGCGGCAGCAACCCCCGGGGGCCGTCTGGATCAAACCACATACACGCCGAGAGACGTCGGTGGGGGGATATTGGCGCAAACGCTGACCTGACCCCTCCGCGGAGAACACCGTCCGGCGGCCGCTCAAGCCGTCCCCCGCTACTCAGGGGCGCGTGGGATCCCGCGGGGCGGGCCTGTCCTTCGGCTCACCGAGCCGGTCCCCCGACCAGACGCCATAGGTGACCCCGGAAACGGCGATCGCCAAACCGCCGTCGTACGTGGTCTTGGCTTCGTCGACGACGGTGTTCACGTTGGTCCACACCGGGATATGGGTCAGCAACAGGCGTTTGGCCCCGGCAGCGGTGGCCATTTCCCCGGCCCGTTTGCCGGTCAGGTGCACCCCGTCGATACCGTCATCCCGGCCCTCCTCGAAGGCCGCCTCACACAGGAACATATCCGCCTCGTGGGCTGCCTCGACGAGACCGTCGCAGGAGTCGGTGTCCCCGGAATAGGCCAGCACCGAGGTGCGCGTCGTCCCGTCCTGAAGGGGCTCGGTCGCCTCGACGCGGATGGCATAGGCTTCCTCGACCGGGTGGCGGACCGGGATCGCCGAGACGGTGAACGGGCCGAGCTTGACCTCCTGGCGGGGCACCCAGTGGTGGAAGTCGAAGTCCTCGTGCATTCCGGGGTCCAGTTCCAGCCCGTAGGCGGTGGCCATCCGGTCGGCGGTGGCCTCGGGACCCCAGACGGTGATCCGTTCCCGGTTCCAGCCGTTCGGGTTCCAGTGCACGGCCACATGGAGCCCACACAGGTCCATGCAGTGGTCGGGGTGCAGGTGGGAGAGGAAGATCGCGTCGATGTCCTCCAGGTCCATATAGCGCTGGAGCACCCCCAAGGCGCCGCTGCCCAGATCCAGCAGGATCCGCCAGATGCGTTCGCCGTCGAACGCGGTGACCAGATAGCAGGAGGCGGGCGATCCGGGGCCGGGGAAGGAGCCGCTGCAGCCGATGATCGTCATTTTCATGGCTGGTCCCCCGCGGTGACTCGTTCCGGAACGACGCCGGTGTCCGGGTTTTTCACCTGCGGGATCTCACCGGTGGGGTGGACGTTTCCGCCGTGGGCCATATGCTGCACGGACTGGACCTCGGGGCCCAGGAACCGGCGGGCCAGGACCTCGAAGTATGCGGAGTCGCCGGTGGACATGAAGTCGTGCGCGCCGTTCTGGCCGGCTTCGCTGGAGAGCCCGTGGCGCATCAGGGCGGCATAGACGTCCTTGGCGGTTTCCTCGGCACTGGAGACCAGGGTGACGCCGTCACCCATGACGTAGGAGATCACGCCGGTCAGCAGCGGATAGTGGGTGCAGCCCAGGATGAGGGTGTCCACGCCGGCGTCCTTGAGCGGGGCCAGATACTGTTCGGCGGTGCGCAGCAGTTCGGAGCCGGCGGTGACGCCGCTCTCGACGAACTCGACGAAACGCGGGCAGGCGGCGGCGGTGATCTCCAGTTGCGGGGCTGCGGCGAAGGCATCCTCGTAGGCGCGGGATCCGATCGTTGCCTCGGTGCCGATGACGCCGATGCGGCCATTGCGGGTCGCGGCGACGGCACGGCGGACCGCCGGCTGGATGACCTCGACCACGGGGATCCCGTAGCGGGCCGTATAGCGTTCACGGGCGTCGCGCAGCACGGCCGCGGAGGCGGAGTTGCAGGCGATGACCAGCAGTTTCACCCCGGCGTCGACGAGTTCGTCCATCACTCCCAGCGCATTGGCCCGCACCTGGGCGATCGGCAACGGCCCGTAGGGGCTGTTGGCCGTATCGCCGACGTAGAGCGTGGATTCATGGGGCAGCTGGTCGATGATGGCCCGGGACACGGTCAGGCCGCCGACGCCGGAGTCGAAGATCCCCAGCGGTGCGGAGCGGTCACGGGCTGCCCGGCGATCCTGCGAGGCATCGCCGGGGGGCTGCGCGGAGGCGTGGCTGTTCATGATCTACCGACCATACTGCCTGCGTACGCGACGTGGCAGTAATAAAACGCTGATGTATCCCACGTCACAACGAACTGAGCAGTGCCTGCATCAAGGTTTCCTGCAACCAGGTGACGAAGTTGTAGACCAGCGCCAGATACTCGTCCACGTCGTCGACCTTCCGGGCGTCGATGACCGCGGAGATCCGTTCGGCGTCGTCCTCGGTGCGCAGCTCCAGCCGTTCGGCCAACACCAGGCGGACATCGTTCAGAGCCTGGGCGAACTGGTTGGCCGCCGCGGCATCGAAGGCCAGGGTCGGGGACTCCATCGCCAGCGCGGCTGCCTTCAACGCGCCGATCTTGCCCTCACGCAGCGTCGTCTCGGTCAGCCTGCGGTATTCCAGCGAGGCTTCCTCATCCCCCTGCACCGCATCGGGCAGCAACCGCCGTTCGGCGGGGTCCGTGGGGGCTGCGAATTCCGCGGCATGGGTGCGTGGATCCATGCCGACCATCGTCCAGAGCGGGTCGGGTTCCTGATCCGGTGCATCGCCGTCGTCCTCGGGAGCCAGGAGCGTGGCGATGTCCTCGAACAGGCCCCTCAGCAACTCGCGTTCGGTGGAATCCAGCCGGGCAGTGAAGCCGCGGGGCGTGGATTTGAAGGCACGGGCCACCGGTTCAGCCCTGGTCCGCGCGCTGGAAGGTGGCCCACAGCCCGTAGCCGTGCATCGCGGCGACGTCGGCTTCGATCTGTTCCAGGGCACCGGTGGAGACCACCGAACGCCCCTGCTGGTGGACTTCGAGCATCAGTTGGTCGGCCTTGGCTTCGGAGTAGCCGAAGTGGCTGCGGAACACGTAGCTGACGTAACTCATCAGGTTCACGGGGTCGTTCCAGACCAGCAGGACGTACGGGGTGTCCAGTTCCTGCTGCTCGGACGTCTCGCTGCGTGGCAGGACATCAGTGGGTGCGGTCAAGACAGGCATACCCTCCATTCTACGACGTCAGGGCCCCGGCAGCCGATAGAGTGTGGATGGGATCGCGGCAGCGCGGTCCTGAACCGTCCGATCCGAGGAGTCCTCCGACCGATGTGGCAGCAGCCGACCTCGCTCTTCACCGACCACTATGAGCTCACCATGCTCCAGGCGTCCCTGCACTCGGGGGCCGCGCACCGCCGCTCCGTGTTCGAGGCCTTCGCCCGCCGACTCCCCGAGGGGCGCCGCTACGGCGTCGTCGCCGGTACGGGGCGCATCCTCGAGGGGCTTGAACACTTCAGGTTCGGCACCGAACAACTGGATTTCCTGTCAGATCGCGGGGTCGTGGATGACACGACGCTGCAATACCTGGCCGATTTCCGGTTCAGCGGGGACATCTACGGGTATGCCGAAGGCGACCTCTACTTCCCCAGCTCCCCCATCCTCACTGTCGAGTCGACCTTCGCCGAGGCCTGCGTCCTGGAGACCTATATCCTCTCGGTGCTCAACCACGATTCGGCGATCGCCTCGGCCGCCTCGCGCATGATGGCCGCCGCCGGGGAGCGTCCGTGCATTGAAATGGGTTCGCGCCGGACCCAGGAGCATTCGGCCGTCGCCGCGGCCCGCGCCGCGGTCATCGCCGGCTTCCACAGCACCTCGAATCTGGAAGCGGGCCTGCACTACGGGGTCCCCACCGTGGGCACCGCAGCCCATTCGTTCACCCTGCTGCACGATTCCGAACGGGCTGCCTTCCAGGCCCAGGTCGCCTCCATGGGCGCCGGGACCTCACTGCTGGTGGACACCTACGACGTCGAACAGGGGGTGCGGACCGCCGTGGAGGTGGCCGGACCCGAGCTCGGCGCGGTCCGCTTGGATTCGGGAGACCTGGTCGAACAGGCCCGCTGGGTGCGCCGGCTACTCGATGACCTGGGCAACCACAACACCCGCATCATGGTCACCTCCGATCTGGATGAATACGCCATCGCCGCACTGGCTTCGGCCCCCGTGGATGCCTACGGGGTCGGCACCGCACTGGTCACCGGTTCGGGGGCGCCCACCGCCTCGATGGTCTATAAGCTGGTTTCCCGACAGAACGACGACGGCGATTTCGTCGATGTGGCCAAGGCCGCCAAGAACAAGGTCAGCGTGGGCGGGCGCAAATACGCCCTGCGCCGGCTCAACGAACGCGGCCGGGCCACGGCCGAGGTCGTGGGAATCGGCGAGCCGCCCCGCTCCGACGGGAACGACCGCGAACTGCTGGTTCCCCTGGTGACCGGCGGCGTCGTCGCCGAGGGATACACCGGTTCCGAAGGTCTGCAGCGCGCCACCCAACGTCATCGCGACAGCGTCAAGGAAATGCCAGGTCTTTCCAAGCGTCTGCAGCGCGGTGAACCAGTGATCCCCACCGAATTCGTGGATCATCCATAGATACCGCCCACCGGCACCCCAGGAGGAGAACAACATATGGAAACGGCCCTGATCATCGTCGACGTGCAGAACGACTTCTGCGAGGGCGGCTCGCTCGGGGTTACCGGAGGTGGCGCCACCGCTGCGGCCATCACCTCCTACCTGAGCGACAACAGCTGGAAATATGCCGCCGTCCTGGCCACCCAGGACTGGCATATCGATCCGGGGACCCACTTCTCCTCCGAGCCGGACTACATCGACTCCTGGCCGGTGCACTGCGTGGCAGGCACCCCCGGGGCTGAACTACATTCCGGGCTGGACCCGATCCTGAAGGCCGGCGCCCTGACCGCCACCTTCCGAAAGGGCCGCTATGAGGCAGCCTATTCCGGATTCGAATCCACCCTGGTGGACCCGAACGATCCGGCAGCCACCTCCGAGGAAGCCGATGTGGAATCCTTGCAGAGCACCCCGGGCGAATCGCTCGGCGAATGGCTGAGCTCGCGCCACATCCACAAGGTGGACATCGTGGGCATCGCCACCGATTTCTGTGTGCG
>JBBSRM010000188.1:0-5130 GCA_038243055.1 Actinomycetales bacterium | reverse complement strand
GGTCACCCACGACCGGTGGTTCGCCAAGTCCTTCGACAGGTTCCTGGTCTTCGGTTCCGACGGGCGGGTCTACGAATCCGAGGAACCGGTCTGGGACGAGGCCCGGGTCCAACGGGCCCGCTGAGCCTCGTTCCACCAGGGGTGCGGGAATATCGGAGCCGGCCCCGACGCTATGCCACGAACGTAGGCTCTACCGGATAGCAGCTGCTGTCGGTCAAGGGCCACGACAGAACCTCCCCCATCGAAGGAGACCACGTTGAGCAAGTACGCCGTCACCAATCCCGCCACCGGACAGGTCGAACAGGAATACGAGACCATCACCGACTCCGCACTGCAGGAGGCCACCACCACAGCGCATGCCGCTTTCGGCACCTGGCGGACAACGTCCGTGGACGACCGGGCGGCCCTGCTCGGCCGGGTCGCCGACCTCTATGAGGAACGCCGGGACGAACTAGCCGCGATCATCACCCGCGAGATGGGCAAGCCAACCGTGCAGGCCAAGGGCGAGGTCGGTATCGTCGCCTCGATCTACCGGTACTACGCCACGAACGGTCCGACGTTCCTCCAGGACGAGGAACTCGACATCGTCGCCGGCGGCACCGCAGTCATGCGCAAGGAGGGCCTGGGCGTTCTGGTGGGCGTCATGCCCTGGAACTTCCCGTACTACCAGGTCGCCCGGTTCGCCGCACCGAACCTGATGAACGGCAACACCATCATGCTCAAGCACGCCCCGCAGTGCCCCGAGTCGGCACTGGCCATGGAGAAGATCTTCCGCGACGCCGGCGCTCCCGAGGGTGCCTACGTGAACATCTTCGCCACCAATGACCAGATCGCCGAGTTGATCGCCGATCCGCGCATCCAGGGCGTATCGCTGACCGGTTCCGAACGTGCCGGTTCCGCGGTGGCCGAAGTCGCCGGACGGAACCTGAAGAAGGTCGTCCTCGAACTCGGCGGTTCGGACCCGTTCATCCTGCTCGACACCGCGAACCTGGACAAGGCGGTCAAGCGCGCGGTCAACGCACGCATGGGCAACGGCGGTCAGGCCTGCAACGCTGCCAAGCGCTTCATTGTCATGGCGGACCTCTACGACGACTTCGTCGAGAAGTTCACTTCGGCGGCTGGCGCCATCACCCCGTCCGACCCCACCGATGAGCAGACGGTGGTCGGCCCGCTGTCCTCGCAGACGGCGGCGGACAACCTGCAGAAACAGGTCGATTCGGCCGTTGCCGAAGGCGCCACGTTACTGGTCGGCGGATCCAAGGTCGCCGAGGATTCCGCGTTCTTCCAGCCCACGGTACTCACCGGCGTCACCGAGGAGATGGATGTGTTCCAGCAGGAACTGTTCGGCCCGGTCGCGATGATCTTCAAGGTCTCCAGCGAGGAGGAGGCCGTGGCCCTGGCCAACGGCACCCCGTTCGGCCTCGGCTCGTCCGTCTTCACCGAGGACCCCCAGCGGGCCCAGCGGGTGGCGCACCAGATCGACGCCGGCATGGTCTACATCAACGAACCCGAAGGCACCGCTGCCGAGCTGCCCTTCGGTGGCGTCAAGCGTTCCGGTGTCGGCCGGGAACTGGGCAAATACGGGATGGAAGAGTTCGTCAACAGCAAGCTCATCCGCACCCGCTAGCAACTGACATCAAGGGCCGTTTCCACCCACCAGGGTGGAAACGGCCCTTGATTTGTCCGACGACTACTGGTCCGAGGACCTAGCCGACTCCGAAGCCGTCGGGGTCTGCAGATACCCCGATGTCCCGGACGTCGAGCCGGTCCACCCGGCCGGGGGCCCGGGACGAGCGGAGCCAGTCAATCAGATCCGCGACGGCGTCCGCAGGCCCTTGGGCCGTGATACGCACGCTGCCGTCGGGCAGGTTGATGGCCGACCCCGCCAGCCCGAGGGACTCGGCACGTTCCCGGGTCCGATAACGGAATCCGACCCCCTGCACGGTGCCATGGGCCATCGCCTCGACGGCCGTCACCGCCCCGACTGCCTCCGGGCCGGCGGCGCCGGGGGTGTCCGGCCCGGAGCTCATGCCGCCCCCGCCGATCCCCTGGACAGCTCAATGGGCGCCACGTCGGTCTCGAAGCCGAAGACGTGGGCGTAGAACGCCAAGGAGAGTTCCTGGGAGCGCACGATGCTCGCCGCCTGCCTGAAGCCGTGTTGTTCCCCGGCAAAGAGCACATAGGCATGTTCGATCTCCTTGGCGGCCAAGGCGTCGGCGAACTTCTGCGACTGGTTCGGCGGGACCACCTTGTCTTCGTCGCCTTGAAGCAACAGCACCGGGCAGTCCAGGTCATCGACGTGGTTGATGGGCGCGCGTTCGGCATACAGTTCGCGGGCGTCCGGCCACGGGCCCACCAGGGACTCCATGTAGTGGGCTTCGAAATCGTGGGTGTCGGCGACGAGTGCTTCGAGATCGGCCACCCCGTATCGGGAGATCCCGGCGCTGAAGGTCGCTGTGTTGGTCAGGCAGGCCAGGGTGGTCCACCCGCCGGCCGAACCCCCTTCGATGGCCAACCGGTCGGGATCGGCCAGCCCGGCGTCGACCAGGCCGCGCATCACCGCAACGGTGTCCTGGACGTCGGCGACGCCCCACTGCCCGGCCAACCGCTCCCGGTACGCCCTGCCGAATCCGCTGGATCCTGCGTAGTTCACGTCCACGACGCCCAGACCGCGACTGGTGTAGTAGGCGATCGCCAACGATAGGCCGATGCGCGCCTGGCCGGTCGGGCCGCCATGCACCATGGCGATGAAGGGTGGTTTTTCGCCGGTGCTGCCCAGGTAGCCGGCGAGCGCCGGTTCGTAGACGTTCGCGTGCACCACCGTCCCGGTTTCGTCGGTGAACTCCATGGCCCGCCCGGTCGGCAGGACCCCTGGGCCCGGCAGTTCGACCAGCGACCGGCGGATGGTGGTCATCCGGCAGGAGGCCAGATCGATCACCCGGATGCCGACCCCTTCGGTGGAGTTCTGCGACACGGTCAGGACCCGTGGCCCGGTGCCGCCGTCATGGACCTCGATGGGGAGGGCATGGGTCAATACGGCCTCGATGTCGTTCAGGGTCCCGGTGTCCGGATCGAGCACACCCAGTCGCATCCCGTGCGTGCCATGCGCGGCCAGGATCCTCCCGTCCTCGAGCACCGAGTACCAGGTGCTGCCGATCTGCCACAGTGGTTCGGCGAATTCCTCATCACGCGGGCACAGCGCCAGGGCTTCCTCGCTGTTGACGGCCTGGCTGTAGAGGTTCCACCAGCCCGAGCGGTCCGAGATGAATACCAGGGTCCCGGCGTCGAGCCACTCGGGTTGCAGCACCGATTCGGTGACCGAGCCGGCCAGGTCCGCTACCGAGGCAACCGTCCCTGCCTCGTCCAGTTCCCCGACATGCAGGACGGTCCCGTCCCAGGGCATCTGCGGGTGTTCCCAACTGATCCAGGCGATGCGCCGTGCATCGGGGCTGAGGCGGGGAAAGGCGACGAAACGGGACGACGGCGTCACCTGGCGCAGCCGTGTCGCATCCTGAGCGGCGCTGCCGTCCAAGGGGATGGCGACGATATAGCGTTCCGGGGTGGGCCCGCTGAGGTCCTCGCAGACGGCCAGCACTTCGCCGGCGCTACCGGAGGGAACGAACTCGGCGAAACGCAATTGCGGGTCACTGTCGGCGTCGGGGTCGGGCCTGGAGTCGGGGGTCAGCGCGCTGATGCCTTCGGGGCCGCACAGGTGGACCCTCTGGTCGGCGAAGTTCGTGAAGACGAAGCGGCCTGTTTCTGCTGCGTCCCCGAGTGGGGCCCAGGCCGCACCCCCGTATTCGTGGACTCTGCTGCGGACGTTGTAGGGCGCTGGGAGCAGCTCCACCTGCGGGTCGCCGTCGGCCATGATGGTGTTGCGTCCGCCCTCTTCGGGTCGGCCTTCAACCCACCAGACAGCGTCTGCCACGAAACGGGGAAAGCCCACCGGCCGCCGGGTGGCAACCAGTGATGTCGCGGTGAGAGGGGATGGCCAGGAGCCGAATGCTGCACGAATACTCATGACAGACGAGCCTACCGGTGGGCCTCCCGCCGCCGGACCCTGCACGGGCAGAATAGGGTCATGACACGTTTTGCAGTCTTCCTCCGCGGCATCAATGTCGGCGGGGTCCGCATCACCATGAAGGACCTCGCCGCTGTGCTCGTTGCTGCCGGGTATCGGCGGGTCATCACCGTGCTGGCTTCGGGGAACGTCATCCTCGATGCCGACGTGCACGACGCCGGATCCCTCACCACGGATATCGAATCCGTTTTGTGCGAACGGTTCGGGTACCGGGCACGAGTCCTCGTCACCACCCACGAGGAGTTGTCGGAGCTGGTCGCTGCCCGGAGGAAGGTGCTCTACTGGCAGGTCCCCCGGGGGGAGTCACCGAAGACCCGCATTGCCAAGGACCTGGCCCGCACCCGGCACAAGGAGCAGGTCACCACACGGAACATGGACACCCTGCGCAAGGTCCTGGCCAAGGCCGCCGCCGAAGACTAGACGTTTTCGGGCACCCGGACGGCATCGGCGTCGTCCTCGATCTGGCGAGGGCCGTTGATCATCACCGCGCCGGCGATCAGCACCAGGATGCACACCCCCAGCATCGCAAAGGAAGCACCCCAGCCGCCGGTGGCATCTCGCACCACACCGAAGAGCAGCGGAGCCACCGCGGCACCGGCATAGCCCAGCCCCTGGCTGAAGCCGGCCAGCACTCCGGAACCATACGTCGACCGCGAGCGGAGGTTGATCAGCAGAAGGGCCATCGCGAAGGTGCCCTGGCCGAGTCCGGCTGCGGTGATCCACCACCAGGTGCCCTGGGTCGGCATGAAGTACATGCCGGTATGCCCGATGATCCACAGGATCACGAACACGCCCACGGCGAAGATCGGTTGGCGCATCCGCGGCACGAACAAGGGCACCAGCAGGCTGACCGGCAACCCGAGGATGGCGAAGTAGGCCAGCGCACTGCCGGCCACTGAGGGGTCGACCCCCTGGGAGATGAGATAGGGAGGCAACCAGGTGAAATAGACGTAGGTCTGTCCGGAGTTCCCGGCCAGGAAGATCGCCAACCCCCAGGCCACCCGGGAGCGCCACGGGTTGATCCGCCGATCGGCTTCCACGGGGACCAT
>JBBSRM010000187.1:0-5131 GCA_038243055.1 Actinomycetales bacterium | reverse complement strand
GGCCGGATCGTTGGCGGCCAGGCCCAACAGCCAATCGCGCAGACGCAGCGTGGAGAGGCAGTCGTATTCGTTATAGGCGGAGATCGAAACCAGGGTCGTTTCGGCGGCCTCGGTGTTCCCGGCGTAGAGGTCGGCGCAGTAGATCGCGTAGGCCACGACCGAGGCCCCCGCGTTGGTGACTCCGGCCCGTGGACCATCGGCCCCCATATAGAGGGGCTCGAGCTTCTTGATCGAGTAGGAGCCCTCCGAGATGCGCACCGAATGCCGCACCGTGTCGTAGAGGTCCACCAGCAGGGACTCGCGCAGCCAGGCATCCACGGTGTCCTCCCCGGCGGTATGGAGGACAGAGAGGTTGCGCAGCGCAGACTTCTCGTACGGGGCGTAGTGATAGACGTGCAGATCGGGCCACCGCTCACGGCGCTGCTGCACATAGGCCAGGAAGTCCAGGAACGCCCGCTTCTCCCGGGCACGGGAGTGCGCCCAGAACGGGCGGAAGACCGGGGCGCCGGTGTCGTATTCGACGACACCGAAGAGGTATTCGATGCCCCAGATGCCGGTTTCGGGGTCCTGCCAGAGCGGATCGCCCTCGAAGTCGAAGAAGATGTCGCCGTCGCTGGGGGCCGGCAGCGAGTCGATCGTATGGGTGGGCTGCAAGCGGTAGGAGACCGTGTGGTCCCCGACACTGGCCGATCCGTCGAAGTCCAGCAGCCCAGTCTGGGCCCTGGCCTGCTCGCGGAGGCGGCCCAGACCCGAATCCGGGTTCTCCCCGGCGGGGGCCGGCTGCTCGGCGAGCTGGTGCATGGTGGTGATGCCTTCGGCCATCAGCGTCCGCCGTCGTGCTGCGGTCATGCCGCCGATGAGCAGCAGGTCATCGTGGGCGGCGACCTGCTCGGCACAGTAATCACATTTCCCGCAACGCCGCAGTCCGGGCCGGGTCCAGTCGACGGTGGTCTCTGCTGCCCGGTGCTCGGCGGTCAGCCGTCGGAAACGGGTCCGGAGCTCGCGGTAGGCGGGCAGCAGGTCGGGCATCGGGTGGTCGCTGTGTTCGAGGTTGCCCAACACCAGGGTCGCCACCGGGGAGGGCTCGAAGCCCAGGCGCTCGAGCTGGTCCCCGTAGGCGGCCAGTTGCAGCAGTGCGGTGACCCGGGCATGGCGGGCCAGTTTGGAATCCCAGACGGCGTAGCGTCCATCGGCCCCGCGGACGATGAAGTCGGCGAAACCCAGGAATTCGCCGTCGAAGAAGGTGGCTTGGAAGACGACGTCGGCGCCGATGGTGAGGGCCTCGGTGGTTTCGACAGCCAGGCGTTCTAGTGTGGCTCGGTCCATGGTGGGCGCCGTCTCGATCCGGCGCACCCCCGTCCCGCTGGCTCGGTCCCAGGGGCCGTGGGTTTGTTCCAACTGGTCCAGGACCCGGCGTTCGTGGACGTCGCCGAGCTCCGCGGCACGGGAGGCCATGGCGTCGTCGGGGAAGTCCGGTTTCCCGCGTCGGCCGAGTTTGACGTCGAGTTTATACAGGCTCTGGTATTCGCATTCGCTGGCCGTAACCAGATCGGAGGCCGAGAAAACCAAGGGTGGCGGCTCGGTGGCCCCCACGGCATCCAGCAGGAACATCCACACCCCTTACTTTTTGACCGCCGCGGATCCGGCGACGGATAGGGCTCGAATCTAACAGTGCCCACCGTCGGCTGGGCGCGGAGCAGACTCTGAGGTGGTCTTCCGGCCGTGGGTGGGAACGGTGAAGGCCCGGCCGGCAACAACTGCCGGACGGGCCTATCGAATCGCAGGAGAGGCGTTTAGGACCCGACGGACTGGGCCGCCTGCGGATTCACGATCGTGACGTCCGTCTGTGCGGTGCGCCAGATCTCCTGGCTGGCGGAGGCGTCCATGAGCGCCGAGAGCCCTCCATGCGTGGGGGCTCCGATGACCAGGGACCGGGCCTGGATGTGGTTGGCGTATTCGGCCACCGCACGTCCGGCGCCTGCGTGGTCTTCGGGGTGGCCCGGCTCGGTGCCCAACACGTACCCGGCAGCGCCGACGCCGGCGGCCGCGAGACGATCCAGCTGTATGCGCACCGCTGCCGAGGCCGTTTCCAGGTCCTCGCCGTCCACGGCTGCGTCACTGACGATCACCGATTCGAGGACATGGACGACGTCGACGCGCAGTTTCGCGGCGGCGGCGACCCGCAAGGCCTTGTCGACGATCCGGTCGGCGGCTCCGGTGGAGTCGATGGCTGCCACGACGGCGCCCTCCAGCCCCTCGGGGACCATGGCGGTTCCGGCGTGTTCGACCGGGATGATCCGGCGGTCGGCAATGGCCAGGGTGTCCGCGGTTGCCTTCACGCTGGGTTCCCCGGCCGATCCGGCCGCAGCGGTATCGGCGGCTTGTGCTTCCTCGGCCTGGCGCAGGAGCTTATGGCCGGACATGAGGATGACCAGGCCGATGACCAGGGCCACGGCGCCGAGGATGAAGGGCAAGTGCATGTTGTAGTGCTCGACCAGTTTGCCGGCGGCCAAGGGGGCCAGACCGCCGCCGATGAAGCGCACGAAGCCGTAGGCAGCTGAGGCCACGGAGCGTTCGACCGGTGAGACGGTCATGACGGCCTGGGTGGTGACCGTGTTGTTGATGCCGATGAAGATGCCGGTGGCGATGACCGCCGGGATGAGCACCGAGGTGTTGTGCACCCAGATGCCGATGATCAGGATCGTCACGGCGAAGAGCGAGAGGTTCATGTACAGGGTGCCGGCGATGCCGAGCTTGCGCTGCAGCCACGGGGCTCCGAAGACCGAGAACCCGGCGACCAGCAGGCCCCAACCGAAGAAGACGAAGCCCAGGTGGATTGCGTCCAGTTCCATGGGGAAGGGTGCGTAGCCCAGCACCGTGAAGAACGCCCAGTTGTAGAACAGGGCCATCAGCGACATGGTCAGCAGGCCGCGGTGGCGCAGTGCCTTCAGCGGGTCCAGGATGGAAATTTTCTTCACGGGTTTCGGCGTGGGTTCCACCAGCACCATGGTGGCGATCAGGGCGACGAGCATCAGACCGGCAACCCCGAAGAAGGGGCCGCGCCAGGAGATGGAACCCAGCAGGCCGCCGACCAGTGGCCCGGCTGCCATGCCCAGGCCCAGCGCCGCCTCATACAGCACGATGGCGCCGACGAAGCCGCCACTGGCCGAGGCCACGATGACTGCCAGCGAGGTCGCAATGAACATCGCGTTGCCGACGCCCCAACCGGCACGAAAGCCGACAATACCGTCGATGGAACCGGCAAAACCTGCCAGCGCGGCGAAAATGACGATGATCGACAGGCCGTAGACGAGCGTGCGCTTGGCGCCGATGTGGCTGGAGATCCAACCGGTGAAGAGCATGGCGACGGCGGTGACCAGCAGGTAGCTGGTGAACAGCATCGTCACCTGGCTGGGTGAGGCCTCCAGCTGTTCGGAAATGGCGGGAAGGATGGGGTCCACCAGGCCGATCCCCATGAAGGAGACGACGCAGGCGAAGGCCAGCACCCAGACGGCTTTGGGTTGTTTGAAGGGACTGGCCGGCCGGGAAGGGCTGGTCGTTGGTGCTCCGGTCATCGGTGCTCCAATCGAGGCGATGTGGGGGGATGGGTCTGTACTGTGCTTATTTGCCGTCGGGCTGCTGGTCGGGGGCTGCATCGATGAGGCGGCGCAAGGCCCCGGTCGCGGCGATGATCGAATGCTGATCGGTGGCATCCAGTGCCGCGAGCAGCTCGGCGACGCCTTCGCTGCGGCGTTGGCTGCGTTCGGCCAACGCCGCCAGGCCGGTGTCGGTGATCGAAATCAGTACGGCTCGGCCGTCGCTGGGATCGGGGACCTGCTGGACCAGACCTTCGCGTTTGAGCCGGCCGACGGCCTGGGTCATCGAGGGTTGGCTAACGCCCTCGTGGGTGGCAAGTGCCGTCAATCGGGCGTCTCCGTGGCGCTTGAGCGAAGCCAGCGTCGAGTAGACGGTCAGCGAATAGTTCCCCGGTGGTGTGAGTCGCCTGGAGAGACGGAAAAGCTCCTCCAGCAACCCGGCGACGTCGGAGATCTCCTCCGGTTCGGGGGCCCGATTAATGTTTTGCATAAGTTATTTATATCAAAGACCTATGCAATTTAGGAAATAATGTGTCCTGGGGAACGACGCCGGTTGGCGGGTTCGCCCCTCAGCGGTTCGTTTCGTCGTGGAAGGTCTGGTCGCGTTCCCGCACTGCTGCCTCACGGAAGCTCTGCTCCACGCGGGTATAGGCGTCGCGGGCCACTGCCTTCCAGAAGGAGAGGGCCAACGTCGGATTATCCGCCTCGACGCGGGCAATGGCTTCGGCTGGCAGGACCTTGATCTGGACCCGCCCCTCGGCCGTCACCCGCAAGGACTGTCCGCGGTCCCCGCCCAGGGCGATCTCGCCGAAGGTCATGCCCGCGCCCAGGGTTGCGTGGCGGAACCGGTGCCCCTGTTGGGTGCTGGTCGTGGCCACCTTGCCCGAGAGGATGAAGTAGACGCCGCCGAATTTCTGTCCGACACGGCGGATGACCTGGCCGTCGTCGTAGGTGCGTTCCTCCATGAGGGATTCAAGTTCGGTGATCTGTTCCGGTTCCAGTGGAGCGACGGCAGGGAAGTCGGGCAGATGCACGACGTCGGGGACCAGCCCCGGGCCGCCGTGGACGGCAATGATCCACTCCTCGGCCCATTCGGCGGCGTCGTTGCGCGTACCGAAAACGGGGACGTCGTTGCGTCCCTCCGTCATCGCATCGGCAATCTCCCCCTCGGTTTCGATCAGGATCAACCGGCGCTTCTCTTCGACGAGCCCGTCGCGCAGCTCGGCGAGCATGTTCAGCGCGACGTCCCCGACCTCGTCGACCCGTCGCACGTCCAGGATGACCAGCTCCGCCTCTTCCGGCAGCGAACTGATGGCCCGGACCATCGATTCGGCCCCGGCGAACAGCAGGTCCCCGTTGAGCTCGAGGATCTGCGCCCGGTGCCCGTGTTCGGCCAGCACTGCTGCTGCGTCGTCGTTATGGCGGACCCCCGAGGGTGCCTCGGTCAGGTCGTAGCGTTCGCTGATGACCGAGCGGCCCATGCGTGCGGCACGGACGAAATGCAGTTCCATGTCGGTGGCCATGCGTTCGGAGGC
>JBBSRM010000186.1:0-5200 GCA_038243055.1 Actinomycetales bacterium | reverse complement strand
GCTGATCGGGTCCGCCGAAAAGCGCGGTCGTAGATATCAGTCCACAGTTTTTTGCGCAAAGAACTTTCGGCGGGGACGAAAAGCTATCCAAGGATGTCCCTCTTCACATGTTGGAAGCATTGCCAACATCGCGTCGGCTGCTGATCGTGCTTAACACACTGGTTTAGTTGGTTATCGTGAGAAAGACGCGGTTCTAGGACTCCGATAGTTCGGATCCTCGCAGGTGATCATTTTTCCTGCAGGCGCAGAACGTCGCGCCCACGAGATCACTTGTCTGCGGAATGGAGATCCGAGTTCTGCGGGTTCTCGGCCCGGCCAGCCCCCGACAAACTCGAACTGGGGGTCCAGTGGTTCCGCATCCAGAGGCCCGCTGGTTGGTATCCCCCGGTCGACCCC
Source organism: Actinomycetales bacterium (assembly GCA_038243055.1). Lineage (GTDB taxonomy): Bacteria > Actinomycetota > Actinomycetes > Actinomycetales > Micrococcaceae > Arthrobacter_H. Next base: position 4,804 of record JBBSRM010000186.1, on the reverse strand, counting down.
GGTCCGGTACACGCATTGGACGACGTTTGCCGTGAGGGCAACCGCGATCGATATCGTGTTTGACTATCGCGTTGTATCGACGGCTTGCTGTGAGGGTGTCATCGGTCGGGAAAACATTTGTCTGCTGGCCTCGTCTCGACATGTGTCCTTCGACGAGGCAGCTTCCGTCCGGCAGAAGACCGTGTCCAGATGCTCTGGATACAGGCATGCCGTCTCGGGCCGCACATATCTTTGCCGATCGGACACGAAAACGGGGCCGTTTCCATGTCACGTGGAAACGGCCCCGTCCAGGAGCTGCCGTTCCGGCAATGCGCCGCAGTCGTCCTCTAAAGGAAGGCTGCGAACTCCTGCTCAAGTACCTGCTTGGGCTTGGCGCCGATGGAACTCGCCACGTGCTCGCCCTTGTCGAAGACGTAGACCGCCGGGATGCTGGTGATGCCATATTTGGCGGCAATGCCGGGGTTGTCGTCGACGTTGACCTTAACCACGTCGACCTTCTCTGCGTGCTCTGCAGCGATCTGATCAAGAATCGGCGATAGCTGGCGGCACGGGCCGCACCATTCGGCCCAGAAATCCACAATCACGGGCTTCGGTGCATCCAGCACGTCTGCCTGGAAGGAGCTGTCGGTAACGTCCTTTGCCTGGCTCATGGTTGGTCGTCCTTTCTGAAGGGGTTTCTAGTTGGAAACTGTTGCGGTTTGCTGTGCTGGGGCAGGCAAACTGGAGAGATAGTGTTCGACGTCCAGCGCTGCAACGCAGCCCGAGCCGGCAGCGGTGACTGCCTGACGGTAGGTGGGGTCGATGACGTCACCGGCCGCGAAAACCCCGGGTAGCCGCGTCTTGGATGTCCGGCCCTCGACGACGATCGTTCCTTCTGCGGTCACTGGCAACTGATCCTTGACCAGTTCGGTTCGTGGATCGTTGCCGATGGCAACGAATACGCCCGTCACCGCTAGCTCAGATTCGCTGCCGTCAAGGAGGTTGCGCAATTTCAGACCAGTTACCTTCTCGGACCCCACGACGTCGTCGACTGCGGTGTTCCACACGAATTCGATCTTCGGGTGGGCCAAGGCACGGTCAGCCATGATCCTCGAGGCGCGCAGCTCATCCCGACGGTGGATGACGGTGACCTTTGAAGCGAACTTCGTGAGGAACAGAGCCTCTTCCATGGCCGAATCTCCACCGCCGACGACGGCGATTTCCTGATCGCGGAAGAAGAAGCCGTCGCAGGTGGCACACCATGAAACACCGTGTCCCGAAAGCCGCTTCTCGTTCGGCAAGCCCAATTCACGGTAGGCCGAGCCGGTGGAGATGATGACGGAATGGGCACGATAGACTTCGCCACTAGCCAGGGTGACCGTTTTGATGTCCCCTTCCAGTTCGACGTCGGAAACGTCTTCGTACTGGATCTCCGCGCCGAAGCGCTCGGCTTGGGCCTGCATGTTGTCCATGAGATCCGGTCCGAGGATTCCCTCACGGAATCCGGGGAAGTTCTCGACGTCCGTCGTGTTCATCAGTTCGCCACCTGCGGTGACGGAGCCGGCCACGACGAGTGGGGCCAGATTGGCCCGTGCCGTGTAGACGGCTGCCGTGTACCCGGCGGGGCCTGAACCGATGATGATGACGTCGCGAACGGCATCGGGTGTATCTGTTGCCACGCGGTGTGTCCCTCCCTCTCAGCCCGTGCGGTGTCGCAGCTGCGATGCACGGGTATTGATGATCTCCTGCCCTGCACAACGAAGCGGTGCCGGGCTCTATTCCCTCGGTGTTACTAGGACACCTTGATCTCCGCGACCTGCAGTCCGTACGGGCGGGAGCTATTGGATGTCGAGGCCAGGCGGGGAAGCTCGTTGATGTTGAAGAACACGTATTTGCCCTTCACGGGCTTGTCGTCGTCCCCGGAAACCGGAACGGAAACCGTGGGACCGGTGAAGGAACCGGACGTCACTTCCTTGGCCGAACCAAGGTCATCGGAATCACCGACGCTGATCTGGAAAGCACCGCCGGTTCCGTTGAGCCCCGATAATTCGACCTCGGAGATGGTGGCTGCGTCCTTCAGCTCCACGACCAGAACCATGTTGGAGGCAAAGCCGCCGAACTGCGGGGTCGTAAAGGAATAGGAACTGTACAAGCTGCCCTGGTTCCCGTCGATGGCGTTGGACAGGGTCGAATCGGTCTCGGCGTTCAGGGCCTGGTTGCCGGGGACGACACGCGAAATACCGGTGACCTCGGGTTCCACTCCCGCCTCGGGTGACGGTGCTTTCGACTCGTCCTTCTTGGAGGAGCCTTCCTCCGAGGACGGTGCCTGGCTGGATTCCGCCGCCGTCTTGGGGGCATCGTTCTTGCCCAAGGTGTTGAACGCGACCACGACACCGACGACCAATACCAGCACCAACAAGGCCCCGACGAGCAAGCGGCTGAGGCCACCTCCCGCGGCTTTATCCTCCGTCTCCTCCTCGTCGGGTCCTTCCTCGGGTGCGGAGAAATGGCGGGCCCCGGCAGGGAAGATCGCTGCAGGACGTTCGTAGCGTTCCTCCAGGACCGGCTGGCTGCCGTGGTCAGCTGTTTCGGCGGCTGCGGCTGCGGCACCCGCGGTGGCGACATTGCCTTCGGCGGTGTCCTCTCCGTGGGAGTCGGTTTCCGAACCATCCCCGTCGGCGGCGCCCCAGAGGGAGACCTTCTCCGTTTCACCCGTGGCGTCATCGTCCACTGTGTCGGGGGATTCCGTCGGGTTCCTGGGCGTCGTTGGAGGTGTCTGCGGGCGCGGTGGGACGTTGGCCGCTGCCGCGGTGGGTGGGGCGGACTCCGTGGGCTCGTGTTCAGCGGCGTCGGGTGAGGATGCGGTGTCGGTAGTCTGTGCTTCGTCAGCAGCTGCGTCGATTTCGGCGGCCTCGGCGTTCGCCTCGGGGGATGCCGAAGTCCTCTTGCCACGTCCCAAACGGCTGGTGAAACCGGTCAGCTTCTTGGCGACCCGGCCTCCGACGTTGCGTTCCTCGTTGGCATGGAGTTCTTCCCAGTATTCCTCTTCGTCGTCGTATACCTCCGGTTCCGCGCTGCGCGTGACACCGAAGATCTCCGAGCCCAGGGTGTCGGTGTAGAAGGGTTCGATGAAGGGGGCATCGCGTTGGATGACCAGGTCGAGCAGATCAGCCGGACTGGCGGTGTTCGTGATGAGGTACGTGCTGCCGTCCGAGATGCCCAGATCCAGGACCTGCATGGTCCCGTAGCGCTCACCGGTCGCGATCTCGCGGGCGCTGGTCGCCACCTGGCTCGCGTTCTCCGGTGAGGCCACGAGGATGCTCACCGAACGATTCAGCACCTGATCCATCCCACCCAGGACAGCGTCGCCGTCGGCGGAGGTCAAAACCAGTTCGGTGACCTTGTACCGGCCCCCAAGAACGGCTCCGACATCGATGGGCTGCGACACTATTTACTCCCGGGATTGGTGGTGTGTAGCTGGGCATGCGGTTGCTATGCTTCGACCATGTTACCGGTGTCCCCGCCCGGGTAGCGGGACATCGTGTCCTAGCGGCGCAACCTTCTGCCCAGGTCCGGAACGCGTTTGGCCGCGCGACCGATGAAATCGTCCAGTTCCGGTACGTTGGCTGCCTTCAACAACAGCAGGTAGACCACGGCCATCACGCTGCCGACAACGGCGATGCTGATCAGCGCGGTGAAGATCGACTCCCAGGCGAATCCGCCGGTGTAGCCGCCCATGAACCAGAGCACGAGAGCCCCGATGGCCCCCGAAATGGCCGAGTACCAACCGATCCGGATATAGGTGTTGGCGACTTCCCGGGTGCCGTAGTCGCCGTAGCGGCGCACGACCAGGAAATGCGCGATGATGGCCGAGAGGATGTTGGTGACCCCGTAGAGCAGTGCGATGCCCAGGGCGATTTTGGTCGCCGGCAGGACCCATGCCAAGAGGTAGGCGATGATGACGCCGATGACCGCAATGGAGGATTGGATGATCATCGGGGTCCTGGTGTCCTCCTCGGCGAAGAAGACGCGGATGAGGAAGAAATGGATGCTCTTGAAAGGCAGGCCCAGGGCCGTCAGGAGCAGTAGCTGCCCGATCGCGGCGCCAGCGATGGCTGAGTACTCCCCACCACCGGCGAAGAGCCGCCCCAAGGGCCCGGCGAGGACGATGAAGGCGACCGTGGCGAACACAACGGGCACCGCCGTCGTGCGTAGTCCGAGGGAGAGGGTGGGAGCGACCTTCTCGCGCTTATTGTCGGCGAAGGCACGCGAGAGTTCATTGAAGAGCACGGTGGCCAGCGACAGGGCGAAGATCGAGTGGGGCAGGACGGTGACCAGTTGCATGGCGTTCAGTGCTTGTTCTCCCGGGACGCTGGCGCGTTGCTCCAGCGGCAGGTCGCTGCGGGCGTTCGTGGCACTGGAGACCAGCCGGGCGTAGATCAACGAAGCGACGTTGCCCATGGTCATCGAACCGAGTGTCCAGGCCGCAAGCCTGCCGACGTGGCGCAACCCCATGCCGCGCCAGTTGAACTTGGGACGGATGCGTAAACCGGAACGAGCCAGCGGAATGAAGAGCACCAGCGCTTGGACCGCGATGCCCATGGTTGAACCGCCGGCGATCCAAAGGGTTTGCGTCGACGTCCAGCTCGCCAGTTGGTCCGGATCGCCGTCGTATTTGCCGAACGACATCATGAACCCGATGATGACGATGATCTGCACGACGTTGTTGGCAACCGGGGCCCACATATACGCGCCGAAGCGCCCGTGCGCGTTCAGGGCTTGTCCGACGACGGCATAGACGCCGTAGAAGAAGATCTGTGGCAGG
>JBBSRM010000185.1:0-5209 GCA_038243055.1 Actinomycetales bacterium | reverse complement strand
GCGGCGACGGTGCGGGCGATGTCCAGACCGCTGGGTGCGTCGGGGTCGGCGCTGTTGAGCACCCGGGTGCCCTCGGGGGCACCGGCGACGCATTCGATCAGGGCAGCGGTGTTCACCGCTGCCGTCGTATGGTCGGCCCCGATCCCGCGTCCGGCCAGCAGCAGGACCCTGCGATGGTCAAGGATCCGGCGCACGAATGCCCATTCACGGGGAGGACCGGCGCCGACACCGTGGACTTTCGAGGCACGGATGACCGTGGCGTTGGCTCCGGAATCCAGCAGCAGCTGTTCCGCGGCGACCTTATTCGGTCCATAGCCCTCGGCGGAGGCGAAAGGCATGTTCCCGGGAGCCAGGGTGGGCTGGTCCTCGGTGATCGGGCCGGCGAAGTGCGGCCGCTGGACCGAATTCACATGCCGGCCCTCGTCATCGACATAGACGGCCTTGCTGGAAAGCATCACTAGCTTTCCGACGTCGTGCTGGAGCGGGAGCAAGGTGCGCATATGGTCGGCGGTGTAGCTCAGCGTGTCCACGACGAGGTCGGCGCCGTGGCCGATGACGGCGGCCAGGGCCGCGGCGTCGTATCGGTCGGAGGCGACGAAGCGCACTCCGAGTCCGGTCAGTTCGGCCGGCAGGTGGTGCCGGTCCCGGCCGGTGACGTCCACGTTCCACCCGGCAGTAGCCAGGCGCGCGGCGGTGGCTCGTCCGAGCAGGCCGGTACCTCCCAGGATGACGGCACGGCGTTGATGGGCCTGCTCCGGGGCCGGGGTCACCAGGACACGAGGCAGAAGGGGTGGCGTTGGGGGTCCAGGTAGACCCGGTAGTTCTGTCCGCCGGTGTTCATCGACGTCGCACCGAGCTTGAGCACAGCCTCTTCGGCGACGTCCAGATCGTCGACCCGGATGTCCAGGTGGGCCTGCTGCGGGTGGGTCTGTCCCGGCCACTCGGGGGGCTGGTAGTTTTCCACACGCTGGAAGGCGATGGCGGGACGGTCCGGGGCGTCCCCGATGGTGATCCACCCGTCGTCGTCATGCTGCACCCGCACCATGCCGAGGGCTTTTTCGTAGAAATCTGCCATGATTTCCGTGTCTTCGCAGTCGATGACGACCGCATGCCAACTGCCGATCACGGCGCCTCCTTGGGTTCTGGTCCGGACTAGACTACCTGCCGGACGCCCCTGATACCCATCTCACTTCAGGAACAAGGCCCGCAGGCGGTTCGTGGTCAGCACCATTCCGCCGGCAATCATGAGCACGTAGTAGAGCACATGCACCACCGTCATGACCCCGAAGGCCCCTACCGAGAGCTGGCGCAGCAGCTCCACTCCGTGCCAGAGCGGCAACACCTGGATCAGCCACTGGATGGCCTGCGGGTAGACATCCAAGGGGTAGAACGTCGCCGAGAACAAGAACATCGGCAGCATGATGAACGTGACCCAGTCCAGCTGTTGGAACGTGCGGATGTAGGAGGTGATACCCATGCCGATCGAGGCGAAGCCGAAGGCGATCAGCACCGAGGCCGGGACCATCAGCAGGGCCCACCAGGTGGTGATCAATCCCATGGCCGCCATGACGATGGTGAACCCGGTGGCGTAGAGGAATCCACGTAGCAGGGCCAGGAAGATCTCTCCCAGGGCCACGTCCAGCGGCCCCAGTGAGGTGTAGAGCATGTTCTGGTAGAGCTTGCCGTAGTTCATCTTGAAGAACACGTTGATGGTGGAGTCGTACAGCGCCCCGTTCATCGCCGAGACCGTCAGCAGGGCCGGTGCGATGTAGGCGGCGTAGCTGATCGGGGTGCCTTCGGGGCCCTGGACGGTGCCGATCAGGGCGCCGAGTCCGATCCCCATCGAGAGCAGGTACAGCACGGGTTCGACGAACCCGGAGATCATGATGGCTGCGTTGGAGGTCCGGGTGGCCATGAGACCGCGCTCGATGACCGCCCGGATATTGCGTGAATACAGTGCGGCGAAGGGGCGACGGTCTGCGGTCAGGACGAGGTCGGCATCACGGATCAGGCTCATTTCAGCCCTCCAGGCGTCGGGCGTAGACACGCCGGGCGAGCATCAGTCCCCCGCCAGCCAGTGCCAGCAGGTAGAGCACGTGCACGGCGGAGAGCCAGAGGGGTTCGGTATACCCGTAGGAGAGCACCCGCCCGATTTCTGTGGCATGCCAGACCGGGGAGATCCACCCGATCCAGTGCAGGAACCACGGCAGCGTCGACAGCGGGAACAAGGTGCCGGAGAACAGGAAGAGCGGCATGACGATGAATCGCTCGACGAGCGCGAATTGGCCCTTATCGTCCTTGACCGAGGCCGAGTACGCCATCAGCGGCAGCCCGAAGGCCAATCCGGCCAGCGAGGCCGTGAGGATCGACAGGACGGCCCAACCGCTGGTGGCTGCACCGAAGAAGAGCACGATCACCAGGTAGACGATGCTTTGGCCCAGGATGCGGATGGCCACGGCCAACGCATGCCCCTGGCAGATCTGTTGTGGGGTGAGCGGCGTGGCCAGCGGTCCGTAATAGGTCTTCCACCATTTGAACCCGGACATCACCCCATAGGTGAACTCCCCGGAAGCGGTCATCATTGCTGCGGAAGCCAACAGTGCCGGGGCGATGAACTGCAGGTAGCTGGCGCCATCGAAGGCCGCTCCCCCGGAGTTCGAATCGATCAGCGAAGCCAACCCGACCCCCATGGCGAACAGGTAGACCAGCGGGTTGCCCACGGAGTAGGCGATGACGATATCGAGGTAGCCCTTCATCGCGCGGAGGTACTGCTCGGCGACGTACCAGGTGCCGAAACTGCGGGCCTTGCGGGCGCTGGTGGCCGGCGGATGCGGAACCAGCGGCGATAACGACGCCGGCTGGCCGGCCCGGGTGATGGAAGTCGCTGGTTCGTTGTTATTCAATGAGGCTCCGCCCGGTCAACCGGAGGAAGACGTCCTCCAGCGATGAACGGCGCACCAGCGAGGTCAGCGGGGTCAGGCCCCGCGCCGACACGGCGTCCAGGGCTGCCTCGCCGTCATGCGCGTAAATCAGCAACCGGTCAGGTAGGACCTCGACCCTCTCCCCGATCCCCTCGACGGCGTCGGCTGCCCCGGCATTGCGGTCGGCCCCGAATCGCAGTTCGAGGACTTCACGGGTGGAGTATTCGCGGATGAGGGCCGATGGCGAGCCCTCGGCCATGATCCTCCCCTGGTCCACGACGATCAGCCGATCGCAGAGCTGTTCGGCCTCGTCCATGTAGTGGGTGGTGAGGATGAGCGTGACCCCGCGCTCCTTGAGCCGGAACAGCCGGTCCCACAGGATATGACGGGCCTGCGGGTCCAGTCCGGTCGTCGGTTCGTCCAGGAGCAGGACGCGGGGATCGTTGATGAGTGACCGGGCGATGGTCAGCCGGCGTTTCATGCCCCCTGAGAGGTCATCGACGCGGGCCGATGCCTTCTCGGTGAGCTGTGCGAATTCCAGCAGCTCGTCGGCCTTGGGTCGCAGGTAGCTCAACGGCAGTCCGAAGTAGCGTCCGTAGATGATCAGGTTGTCCCTGACCTTCAGTTCCTGGTCGAGGTTGTCCTCCTGCGGCACGACTCCCAGATGGGCCCTGACTTCCGGCCCCTGCTGCTCCGGGTCCAGCCCCATGATGCTCAGCGTCCCGCCGCTGCGTTGGGACACCCCGCCGATCATCCGCATGGTGGTGGATTTGCCGGCACCGTTGGGTCCTAGCAGTCCGAAGGATTCCCCGGCAGGGACCTCGAAGGAGATGGAGTCGACGGCGGTGAAGTCGCCGTAGCGTTTGGTCAGCTGGTCGGCGACGATGACCGGAGGGCGTGATGAGTTCTGGGGCACATCCGCACTCTACTGTGAACGAGTGATTGGCACCAGCCAATCACCGCGATGGTCCTGTATTAGTGCGGGCGGTATTCCTGCACCATCGGGCAGTCGAACGGATCACGGGCATTGAGTCCCACCGTGTTCAGGTACTTCACGACCTGACCGTAGGATTCACCGACGGAGGCGACCGTGTAGGGCACCTTGAGTTCCTGGCAGTACTCGCGGACCATGACGCTGACCTTGCGCAGATGCGGGCGCGGCATGCTGGGGAACAGGTGGTGTTCGACCTGGTAGTTCAAGCCACCGTAGACAGCGGTGAGGACACGGGTGCCGAAGGACGTGCGCCCGACGATATTGCGCGAGGTCAGGACCTGGCGGCTGAAGAAATCGATCGTGGAGGTCTTGGGGATCAGCGGCATGCCCTTGTGGTTCGGGGCGAACGAGGCACCCATGTAGACGCCGAAGACGGCCATCTGCACGCCCAGGAAGGCGCTGGCGATACCCCAGGGCAGGAAGATGTACAGGACCGCCAGGTAGATCGACAGACGCAGGGCGATCATGAGGATCTCGCGGGTGCGCTGCTTCACGGGCCGACGTGAGAAAAGGTACCTGAACGAGTGGAAGTGCAGGTTGAACCCCTCCATGGTCAGGAGCGGGAAGAACAGGTATCCCTGCCGGCGGGTCAACCAGGCCAGGAAGCCGGTGCGGGCCGCTGCGTCCTCGGGGAGGAAGGAGACGGTGTCCTGCTCGATATCGGGATCCTTGCCGATGGTGTTCGGCTTGGCGTGGTGCCGGGTGTGCTTATTCATCCACCACTGGTAGCTCATGCCGACGACGGCGTTGGCCAGGATCCGACCGGCTCGGTCATTGGCCGGACCGGTTTTCATCACCTGTCCGTGGGATGCCTCATGCGCCAGAAACGCGAATTGGGTCAGGATGATGCCCAGGGCCGCAGCAACGAAGAGCTGGAACCAGCTGTCCCCCAGCAACGTGAATCCGGTGACTGTGGCTGCGAGCAGGAGCGTCAGCAGGGTCACAACGCCGAGATAGTAGCCACGGCGTCGGCCCAGTAGGCCCGCGTCCAGAACCCGGTTCTTGAGCAGGCTGAAGTTTCGGGCGCCGACGTTACGCCGTTTGGGGGCGGCCGCCGGTGAATCGTGGGTAACAATGGATGGCGTCTGAGCGCTCATATGTCACTCCCTCGGAGCGAAGTTCCTGGCCTCTCGACCGCAGGAACTGAAAACCTCAAGCTCCCTGAACTACCACTATACCCATATGAACTGTGCGACGACTGAGCAGGCGTGGCGGAATCGGAGACGAAGACGCCGCCCCGCCGCCGCAAGAACGGCGGGGCAGGGCGGCGTCTGGGGCTGACCGGGCTAGTCAG
>JBBSRM010000184.1:0-5273 GCA_038243055.1 Actinomycetales bacterium | reverse complement strand
TTCATCTCCCTGGCCCTGCCTCTGATCATCGGCGGGGCGTTCGCCTGGCGCCGGCTCGCCGGCAGGACCCGGTTGACCGCCGGTTCCCTCACACTGGACCAGCTCGGTTCGGTGGTCTCGCTGTTGGGCATCCTGTACTTCTTCATCTCTTCGGTGATGTCGATGAACCCGGCGTTCCTGCTGGGACTGTTCGGCGCCCTGGTCATGACCGCAGGCACCACGGCGGCCCCCTACATCCCGGGATTCGTGCTCGATTTCGCGCCGGGTGAGGCGGCGCTGTTGACCCGCCCGATCCGCCCCAGCGCACCCCGTGCCGAAACCCAGTCGGCGGCGTCGAACGCCACGGCCGTCCCCCCGGCGCCTGCCACCTCGAACACTCCGGCGGCTTCGGCTTCGGCTGCCGCCCCACCCGCCACCGGATCCGCAGCCACCACCGGGGCAGCCGCGCCCACCGCGGCCCCGACGCATGCCCCGGCAGCCGAGGCCACGCTGACGACGGGGATGGCCGCCGGCCACAGCACGACGCCCGAACCCGTTCCGGGTGCCTGGCCGGTCCCCCTCGACGCCGACGAGGCCGCAGAAGCCGCCGATGACGACGAATCCGCCGCGGCTCCGGCCGCCGACGCGAACACCACGGATGGCGTGAACCCGCAGACCGCCGCACCGGAGCCCGCAACGCCCGAGGCGGCCGGACCATCCACCGATGCAGGTGTTCTGCCGGTCGGTGCCGATCACCCGGGCCCGACCGCCGGGGAGGACATCGTGGGGACTCCGGCGGCCGAGGAACCAGCAGCCGAGGCCCCGGCAGCTGAACCCCCGGCCTCCGATGACCTGCAGGGAACCAATGAGGCACCCGCTTCCGAAGCACCGACTCCGGCTCCGGAGACGACGGTGCACTCGGTGGCCGCAAGCAGCGATACCGCCTCCCATCAGGAGGCCGAACAGTCCTTCACGGCCACCAGCGGGGGGAACGCCTCGGCATCAGCGGCCTTCTGGTTCGCCGTTCCCGACAGCCGCACCGCGGTCAACGAAGCCACCGGCCGCAACTCCTTCGTCCTGGAGCCGGGGGAGTGGATCCTGGCCCTGGAGGATCGCGGATACGAGTTCCTCGTCCAGACCTCCGACGGCGCGGTCGGGGTACTGCGCGATCTGAGCCGGATCGAACGAGCCTGACCATGCCGGCAGAGCAACCCCGCAGGGCGACGCCCCGCGATCGGGAAACAACCATCGGCCTCAAGCGCCGGGCCCGGAAGATCAACCGGGTCCTGGCCGGAACCTACCCCTATGCCGTCCCCGAACTGGACTTCGACAATGCGTTCGAGCTCATCATCGCCACGGTCCTGTCCGCCCAGACCACCGATGTGCGGGTGAATGCCGCCACCCCGGCACTCTTCGCCGCCTACCCGGATCCGCTCTCCCTCTCCGAGGCGGAGCTGGAGGACGTCCAGAAGCTGGTGCGTTCCACCGGGTTCTACCGGACCAAGGCGAGCAATATCATCGCCCTGGCCCGGGCCGTGGTCGATGAGTACGACGGCGTGGTCCCCGGCCGCGTCGAGGATCTGGTCACCCTGCCCGGGGTCGGACGCAAGACGGCCAACGTGGTGCTCGGCAATGCGTTCAGCATCCCGGGCATCACCGTCGACACCCACTTCCTGCGGTTGGCCCGCCGGCTGGGTTGGACACTGGAAACCGACCCCGTCAAGGTCGAGCACGCCGTCGGTGAACTCTTCGAAAAGCGTGATTGGACGATGCTCTCGCATCGGATCGTCTTCCACGGCCGGCGCATCTGCCACGCCAGGAAGCCGGCCTGCGGGGTCTGCCCGATCGCCACGTTGTGCCCGTCCTACGGGGAAGGGGAGGTCGACCCGGAGAAGGCGGAGAAACTGTTGAAGTACGAGCTGGCGCCGGGTCGTGAAGACCTGCTGGAGCTGATGCGTTCCGGCAAATCGCGGCGCGAACTGCGGGCCCTGGGCTTCGGGTTGGGCTCATGAGCGGCCCGGAGACCCAAGGTCACGCGGCCACCGGGCGGCAGGTGACGTCGGGGCTGGCGCGCGAGGATCTGCTGGCCATGATCGAACGGCACCGCCCGTTGGTCGAGGCCGGCGACGAGGGGGTCAGCAAGATGCCCTCGTCCTGGATGTTCGAGGGCATGGACCATTCCCGGGCCCGCCGTGCCGCGGTGCTCATCCTCTTCGGGCGTTTGGATGACATCGACGCGACGGCGGCACCGACGACCGCGCCGGCGGATCTGGACCTGCTGTTCGTCGAGAGGGCCGCGACCCTGCGGAACCATGCAGGGGAGATCGCCTTCCCCGGTGGCGCCATCGATGACACCGATTCCACCAGCATGGCGGCGGCCCTGCGGGAGGCCGAGGAGGAGACCGGGCTGGACCCGGAAGGCGTCGAGGTCCTGGGCCAGTTGCCGCCGGCCGAACTGCCCATCACCAACTTCGTCGTCACCCCCGTGCTGGCCTGGTGGAGTCTTCCCTCCGAGGTCTTCGCCGTCGACCACGGGGAATCGGCCTCCGTGTTCCGTGCCCCGGTCGCCGACCTGGTGGACCCGCGGAACCGGCTGAGCATTGAAGTCAGCCGGGGAGGCCGAAACCACAGTTCGCCGGCCTTCGACCTCCAGGGCCGGCTCATCTGGGGGTTCACCGGGATCGTGTTGTCCCGGCTGCTCGACGACCTGGGGTGGTCCCTTCCCTGGGACCCCTCGAGGACCAGGCCCCACCCGTTCTCCTGAGCCGGACGGCTATTTGGCGTCGGCGTAGGATTCCACGACGGTGACCCCGACGGGGAACTGCACCGGGACGGTGCCGAAGAGCAGCGTTGCCGCCCGTTCGGCGGCTTCCTGGACCATCGTCGAAACCCGTTCGGCCGCTTCACGGGGGACATGGAGCATGACCTCGTCGTGCAGGAAGAAGACCAGTTCGCCATCGTCCCGGCCCGCGGCCCGGGCGGCCCGCAGTTGCATGCGGATATCGGCCAGCCAACAGAGCGCCCATTCCGCAGCGGTGCCCTGGACCACGAAGTTCCGGGTGAACCGCCCCCGGGTGCGGGCCGCCGCATCGGCTCGGCGTTGCTCCTCGGCCGAGGCGGCTCGTTGTCCGGCCAACCAGTCCTCCGAGGCCGCGGGGGAACCCCGGCCCAGGAAGGTCTGCACGGCCCGGCCGGCTTCCCCGGTTCGGGCGGCCCGTTCCAGCACCCCGATGGCCTGCGGGAACGTGCGGGTCAGCTGCGGCATGAGTCGGCCGGCTTCACCGGTGGTGGAACCGTACATGGCCCCGAGCATCGCGATCTTGGCGTGGGCGCGGTCCCCGCCGAAACCCTTTTCGGCGATGCCCTGGTAGAGGTCCTGCCCACGGGCGGCCTCCGCCAGGGAGGTATCGCGGCCCAGGACGGCCAGGATGCGCGGTTCCAGCTGAGCGGCGTCGGCCACGACCAGCAGATGTCCGTCGTCGGCCCGTGCGGCATCGCGGATGGTGTGCGGGATCTGCAAAGCCCCACCGCCGCGGGAAGCCCACCTTCCGGTGACCACCCCACCGACTACGTACTCGGGCCTGAAACGTCCTTCATGGATCCACTCGTCCAGCCAGACCCAGCCGTTGGCCGAGTGCAGACGCGAGAGCTTCTTATAGCGTTGCAGGACGTCCAGGGAGGGGTGCGAGAATTCGCGCAGCTCCCACTGTCCAGTGCTTTTGGCGTCGACGCCGACGCGGTGCAGGGCCTTCAACAACTCCTGAGGTGAATCCGGGTTCAACTGCGGGGCGCCCAGGGCGGCACGTAGCTCGGCAGCGACCTCCTCCATCCGGGGCGGGCGGACCCCCGGGGCGGGGCGTGGACCCAGCTGGTCGACCAGCAGCTGCTCGTGCACCACACGGTTCCACGGAATGCCCTGATGCTGCATCTCGGCGGCAACCAGGGCGCCCGCGGATTCGGCGGCCAGCAGCAATTGGAGACGGCGCCCCGGCGGGTTCCCGGGGACGGCACGCTGCTGTTCATGGAATTCGGTGGTGACGGCTTCGATGGACGTCTGATCGTCTTTCGGTTCGGAAAAGAGCGCCCCCTGGTTCTCCGGCACCCGGGCCGGTGGCAGGGACCAGACAGGTTCACCGCCGTCGTCCCGGTCGGCCCCGGCCACCCGCAGGGACGCAATGTAGTCGGTGTCCGCGGCGACTGGTGCATGGCGCAGGATGGTGCGGTTCAGGCTGAGGTCACTGACCCGTTCCACGGTGCACCCCGCGGCCAGCAGGCCCGGATACCAGTCGCTGGTGCGCCCCCAGACCCAGCGCAGCCGGCGCGGCGCCAGATCCCGGACGACCCGGGCCAGCTGGTCGTGGAACAGGACGACGGGGGGGCCGTCGGCGACACCGGACTCGTCCAATAACTGCACGACGGCGGTGGCAGCCCCCTGCTCGGGGGCCGCCTGGGCGGTGGAATGAGTGGCAAGGATTGCGTAACCGGGCACCGTCCCATTCTGACAGGGACGCCGGACCCGACGTACCCTGCACAGCTGGTGTCGGGAAGCGGTAGCCGCCGGTGCGTCCACAACGTGCCGGTACCGGGCCTGCTCCGGCCATGCCCCACGGCACGGTGGGCCCATGGATCAGTCGCCAGCATTCACCCCGTCGGCCCCACCATCAGGCACCGCTGCCGGGGAGGTGGGTACTCCCGTCCTGCCGGTCGATCCGGCCGATTGGGAGGAGACGGACAGCGGCGAATCGGCAGGCACCGGCTGCCTCCTGGTGACCCGCGATGAGAGGCTGGCCGATCACGTTGCCCTCATTGCTGCTGCGTGCGGGGTCGTGCTGCTTCTCCAGCGGACGGTTCCCGACACCGTGCCGGAGGGGTGTTCCATGGCCTTGCTGGGCCCCGATGCAGCGCTGGAGTGCCCCGCCGGCAGGTTCCGGGTGCCGGTGGTCCTGATCGGTTTCGGCCGCGACGGTGAGGACCTCTGGCGCGCTGCGGCCAGGGATCCCGGAGCGCGGGTGGCGGTGCTGCCCGAGGCAGCCGCCTGGCTGGGCGAGTACCTCGGGGAACGGGCCCTGCATTCCGGGCGGGGGCGGGTCACGCTCTTCTCCGGGGCCACCGGCGGCGCAGGAACCACCACGTTGGCCGTGCTCTCGGCGTTGGGGGCCGGTCGCCGGGGTGTGCGGAGCCTGCTCGTGGATGCGGATCCGCATAGCCGTGGGCTGTGGCCGCTCCTTGGGCGCCCGACGGTTTCAGGGGTGGGCTGGAAGGACTTCAGGCGGTCCCGGGGGCGCATCGCCCCC
>JBBSRM010000183.1:0-5304 GCA_038243055.1 Actinomycetales bacterium | reverse complement strand
TCTCGCGCGGCGACAAGGCGATCCTGATGCTCGGCAACCAGGTCGAGTTGTGGGAGATCATGCTCGCCGCCATCAAGCTGGGCATCGTCATGATCCCGACCACCACCCAGATGGGGCCCGCCGATCTGGCAGACCGTGTGGCGCGTGGAGGTGCCAGCTGGGCCATCGCCGGCACCACCGATCTGCCCAAATTCGGCGACGTCGCCGGGGACTACCGGTTGATCGCCGTCGGGGACGCCCCCGCCGAAACCGCCAAGGGGACCACGGAGGTGCTCTCCTACAACGATGCGGCCGCCGCGCCGACCGGATTCTCCCCCGACGTGTCCACCCGCGGTGACGAAACGCTGCTGCTGTACTTCACCTCCGGGACCACCTCGAAGGCCAAACTGGTCGAGCATACGCACACCTCCTACCCGGTGGGGCACCTGTCGACGATGTACTGGATCGGTTTGGGCCCGGGCGACGTGCACCTCAATGTCGCCTCCCCCGGCTGGGCCAAGCATGCGTGGTCGAATGTCTTCACCCCGTGGATCGCCGAGGCGACCGTGTTCATCTACAACTACGACAAGTTCGATCCGGCGGCCCTGATGGATCAGATGGAGGCCGAGAAGGTCACCAGCTTCTGCGCTCCTCCCACTGTCTGGCGCCTGCTCATCCAGGCGGATCTGACCCGGTTGAAGACCCCGCCGACGAAGGTCGTCTCCGCCGGCGAACCGCTCAATGCCGAAGTGATCGACCAGGTGTACCGCGCCTGGGGTCAACAGATCCGGGATGGTTTCGGCCAGACCGAGACGACCGTGCAGATCGCCAATTCCCCGGGCCAGCCGATGAAGATCGGTGCCATGGGCACCCCCTTGCCGGGCTACGACGTCGTCCTGATCGATCCGGCCACCGGCGAGGAGGGCGACCTCGGTGAGATCTGCCTGCGTCTGGACCCCCGGCCGTTGGGGCTGATGAAGGCCTACTACGGCGACGAGGAGAAGACGGCAGCTGCCTTTCGCGACGGTTATTACCACACCGGGGACGTCGCCGAACGGGACGAACGCGGCATCATCACCTACGTCGGCCGCGGCGATGACGTCTTCAAGTCCAGCGACTACCGACTCAGCCCCTTCGAATTGGAATCGGTGCTCATCGAGCACCCGGCGGTGGCCGAGGCCGCCGTCGTGCCCTCGCCCGATGCGATGAAGCTCAACGTGCCCAAGGCCTACGTCGTGTTGGCGGCCAGCTACGCCGCTGACGCCACGACGGCGGAGGACATCCTGGGGTATTGCCGCGAGCACCTTCCGGCGTTCAAGCGCATCCGCCGGCTGGAATTCGCCGAACTGCCCAAGACCATCTCGGGGAAGATCCGTCGGGTCGAGCTGCGCAAAAACGAAGAGCTGCGCCACGGTTCGGGCACCCCGCCACAGGGCCTGGGCGTGGAATACACGGATACCGACTTCCCGTCCCTGAAGGCGCGGGGATGAAGCCTCCACTCTCGTTCGATCCCATCGCCGCGGCCCAGCAAAATTGGGAAGGCCAGGGGTGGACCACCGAGGCGGCACCCATGGCCGCCTTCACCGCGATCATGCGCGCCCAGCAGATCCTGCTGCAACGCTGCGAGGCCGTCGTCAAACCCTTCGGATTGACCTTCGCCCGGTACGAATTATTGGCCCTTCTGTGGTTCTCCCGTACCGGTTCCCTGCCCATGGTCAAGGTCAGCGCCCTGCTGCAGGTCCACCCGACGTCGGTCACCAACGCGGTGGACCGCCTCGAGCGCGCCGGCTTCGTCGAACGCAGCCCGCACCCCACCGACGGCAGGACGACCCTGGTCTCGCTGACCGGGCGCGGTCGCGACGTCGCCGAGCAGTCGACGGCGCAACTGAACTCCGAGGTGTTCTCCGATCCGGGAATGTCGGCCCCGGACATCAACCAGCTGATCGGGATCCTCGGCCGGTTCCGCCGCGACGCCGGGGACTTCGACGAGGAAACGACCCCCTGACACGTGCTGTCAGGGGGCCGTTATCGAGGCGTTCAGGACCTGCGGGTCAGTCGGCACCGTCTGAACGGTCGCGGATCTCGGTGATGATGCCGGAGAAATCGCGGCCGGCACCGCCCTCGTCGCGGAAGCGTTCATACATCCGCGCGGCCATCGGCCCGAGCTCGGCGGCGACCCCTGTGCTTTCGATGGCGCTCATCGCCAGGCCCAGGTCCTTGGCCATCAGCGCACCGGCAAATCCGGGTTCGTAGTCGCGGTTCGCCGGGCTACCCGGCACCGGACCGGGGACCGGGCAGTTGGTCGTCACGGCCCAGCATTGGCCCGAAGCCGTGGAGACGACGTCATAGAGTGCCTGGTGGCTCAGGCCCAGCTTCTCGCCCAGGACGAAGGCCTCCGAGGCGGCGATCATGCTCACGCCCAGGATCATGTTGTTGCAGACCTTGGCCGCCTGCCCGGCGCCATGGTCCCCGCAGTGGACCAGTTTGCCGCCCATGACCTCCAGCAGCGGGCGGACCGATTCCAGGTCCACCTCCAACGCGCCGATCATGAACGTCAAGGTGCCGGCCTCGGCACCGACCACACCACCGGAGACCGGGGCATCGACACTGCGGTGCCCGGCCTCCACGGCCAGTCCGGCGGCTTCGCGGGCGTCGTCGACATTAATGGTCGAGCAGTCCAGGAACAGCGTGTCCGGACCGACGGATTCGAGCAGGCCGGGCCCGTCGACACCTCGGTAGGCATCCAGCAGCTGCTGCCCGCCGGGGAACATGGTCAGGACCACCGAGGCTCCACTCACCGCCTCCACCGCCGAAGACGCAGTCGGCACCCCGGAAGCGGCAATGGCCTCGACGGCGGCAGGGACCACGTCGAAGGCGCGGACGTCGTAGCCCGCTTCCACCAGGTTCTTCGCCATGGGAGCACCCATGTGTCCGAGCCCGAGGAAGGCGATCTTTCCGGTTTCCGTGGTCATCGTGCACGCTCCTTCGCGTCGGCGGCGAGGCCGAGCTCGCCGCCTTGTTCGTCCGGGCCGAGCGGCTCGAAGTAGTCCCGGATCATTTCCGGGCTGATCTGTTCGAAGTTCGCCGGGCTCCACCGCGGCTGGCGGTCCTTGTCGATGACCTGGGCACGGATGCCCTCAAGGAAGTCATGGGAGGCGAGCATGCGTGCGCCGACCCGGTAGTCCTGGTCCAGGGCCTCCTCCAGGCTTGAAAGCCCCGCGGCCCGGCGCAGCGCTGCCAGCGTGGTCTTCACCGCCGTCGGCGACTTCGCGGCGATCAACTCGGCGGCTTCGGCACCCTGGCCTCCACGCGTGCGCAGACGGCCCAGAATCCGTTCGATCGAGTCCCCGGCATAATCCTTGCCCATCCAGGTGGACTGGCCTGCGAGCGCCGAGTCGGGCGCCGCCTGGCTGAATCGTCCAACGGCCCTGTCGACGTCCTCCGCGTGACGGGCGGTTTCCAATACGGTGGCCAACTCGGCGAGCTTCGCGGAGGGGACGTAGGAATCGGCCAGCCCCAGGAACAGGGCATCGGCCGCGTCGAGGTGGGAGCTGGTCAGCGCGGCATGGGTGCCGGCCTCCCCCGGTGCCCGGGAGAGCAGGTAGAGCCCTCCGACGTCGGGGACGAACCCGATGGTCGTTTCGGGCATTCCGCTGCGGGTGCGTTCGGTGACGATCCGGTGGCTGCCGTGGGCCGCGACGCCCACCCCGCCGCCGAGGACCAGTCCGTCCATGAAGGCGATGAACGGTTTGGGGTAGTTGCTGATCAGCGCATTGAGCCGGTATTCGGTTCGCCAGAAGGCGGCGGTGCCGGCCCCGCCTTCGGGGATGTCGCGGTAGATGGCCACGATGTCGCCACCTGCGCAGAGTCCGCGGTCACCGGCACCGGTGATCATCACGCAGGCCACGGAGTCGTCCCGGCTCCATTCGGTGAGCTGGGCCAGGGCGGCTTCGACCATGCCGTGGGTCAGCGCGTTGACGGCTCGCGGTCGGTTCAGGGTGATGATGCCCAGCGTTCCTCGGACCTCGAACAGGACCTCGGGTTCGGTGGGGGCGTCGCTCATGGTTGTCCTTCCGGCGGTGCGGCGCTGGTGCAACGGTAATCGTCCGGCCCAGCGGCGGGTGGCAGTTCGTTGACCCGGACCTGGCGCAATCGACCATGGTCCAGGTCACCGAACTCCAAGGTACTCGGACACCCTAGGAATTTCTAGGGAACACCCACCCGCCGGCGACCTACCGGCCCACCGGCGCCCGGCGCAGCATCAGCCAGCTCCCGGCGGCACTGATGAACGCCACGCCGATCATGACCAGTGCGATCTTCGCGAAGATCGCGCCCTCGAACCAGAGGAAGGGATTCACCCCGGCGCTGAGGAGCATCCAGATCACTGCCAGGAGGACCGCCACGGAACCGAGGATGACACCGATGACGCCTTTCTGGTTCCAGCGCATGAACACGACGGCAAACAGGGTGCCGATGAAGAGCATCGCTGCGCTGAGACCGAACCCCATCAGGAACGTGCTCAGGTGGTTTCCGTTGCCGATCACCAGGACGTCGAAGGCGCGGGCTCCGTTGAACCAGTGGCCTGTGAGCTTCTCCAGCGCCAGTAGTACGGTCATCGTGGCACCGATGAAGGCGGATTCCAGGAGGAGGGCGAGGCAGGTACCGGCGAAGTACTGACGCCGCGTGGATCCCAACCCCAAGGCGAAGGGCATGGTCCGGGCGTAGGCCATGACGCCGACGCTGACGAAGTACCCGGCATAGCACCACAGGACTGCCTGGTTGTTGCGGAACCCCTCGCTGAGCTCCGCCGGGGTGGCCGGCACGAAGGAGCGCAGCAAGGCCATGACGATGATGCACAGCACGACGATGCTGCCGAAGATGAACAGCGGGACCCCGATCATGCGCATCGGGTCGGCAAAGTGCAGGCGCACGATCTTGCTCAACGGTCCGGCGGTCCGCTGCGGGGCCCCGTCGGCCTGTGTGGACAGTGCGCCCACTGGTGGACGCGGCTGGGTCGTGCTCATCGGATGGCCTCCTTGGCCTCGGACTGGATCTTCTCGGGGGCCTGCGCCGCGGAGGAGGATCCGCCACCTTCAAGCAGCCCGTGGGCGGCCACGAGTTCCTGCAGGGTCACCGCACCGACCTCCAGTCCGCTGGCCCGTGCATCGGCGTACAGACGCTCGCCGGGAGCGCCGGCGATCGTCACCGAGCGTAGGCCGCCCAGGGCCTGGGTGCGCAGGACCTTCCGCGCGTCGGTCGCCTCGGCGACGGCAGTCGCCGTTCCGGAGAGGGTGAAGGCCGAGGCGGTGGCCTCCTCGACGGAGG
>JBBSRM010000182.1:0-5320 GCA_038243055.1 Actinomycetales bacterium | reverse complement strand
TTCCCGTACCCCGCGGACCACTCCGCCGGCCACGCGAACATCCGGCATGCCCGTCGCCCCCGGGGCACCCGGGGCGGGGAACCGCTCCCCGCCGTCGTCCCTGGCCTTCACATTCGGGTGGCGCATCGTGTTCAGCCGCTTTCGAGTGGGGTGCCGATGCCCGCCGGCGCAGGCATTCCTCGGAGATGGAGACTCGTCTCTACAGACTTGCACCGTTGGCACCGCAGGTCCACAGTTGCCCGGGGCATGGTTGCCGCCCGGGCGTCGCTAGGCTGGAGGCATGACGTCAACGACCCAGCAGTCCAGGAAAAGTGCAGTTGTCACCGGTGCCAGTACGGGGATCGGTGAGGCCACGGCCCGTCGACTCGCCGCCGAGGGCTGGAAGGTATATGCGGTGGCCCGCCGGGCCGAACGGCTCGAAACCTTGGCGCAGGAAACGGGAGTCACCCCGGTCACTGCGGACATCACCAACGAGGACGACGTTGCCGCCCTACTGGCCGTGGTCGCCGAATCCGGTGGGATCGACACCTTGATCAACATTGCCGGCGGTGCCCGGGGCGTCGACAGGATCGCCGAGGCGAAGACCGCTGACTGGGACTGGATGTACCGGGTCAACGTGCTGGGCACCATGAACATGATCCGGGCGTTCCTGCCCATGCTGCGGGCCCACGGCGAAGGGACGATCCTGAACCTCACCTCCACGGCGGCCCTGAGCGGGTATGAAGGCGGTGGCGGATACAACGCCGCGAAGTTCGCCCAAGAGGGGCTGACCCAGGCGTTGCGGCTCGAGGAAGCCGAAAACAACATCCGCGTCATCGAGGTCGTGCCCGGCCTGGTGCACACCGAGGAGTTCGCGCTCAACCGTTTCGGAGGCGACCAGGACGCTGCCGACAAGGTCTATGCCGGGGTGGAGAAGCCATTGACCGGCGAGGACGTCGCCGACGTCGTGACCTACTCGGTGGCCCTGCCGCACCACATCAACCTCGATCAGATCGTGGTGCGCCCCGTCGCCCAGGCCGCCAACCACAAGATGATCCGCTCCACGTGATGCGACGCCCACTCCACGTGGTCGCCTGCGCCCACGGCACGGATGATCCCCACGGGCGGCAGCTGATCGACCAGCTCCGCGGTCAGGTCGCCGAACTCGTCGAGGACCAGCAAGCCGATATCGGCTGGTCGGTCCACGTCCACGAGGCCTACGTAGATGTCCAGGACCCGGACCTGGCCACGGTCCTGGGTCACCTCCCCGCAGGGGAACCGGCAGTAGTGCTGCCGCTGCTGCTCTCGGTGGGAATCCACACCAGCGTGGATGTCGCCGAGGCCGTGGCCTGGAGACCGAACACCATCGCGGCCGCCCCCATCGGGGCAGACCCGCGGCTGGCAGAGGTGATGGCCCGCCGCCTGGCCGAAGCCGGCCGGCGTCCCGACGACGCCGTGGTGCTTGCCTCGGCCGGGACCCGCGTGAAGTCGGGTCAACAGCAGGCACGGGACAGTGCCGCAACCCTGGCCGGGCTCCTTGAAGCCCCGGTGGAGGCAGCGTTCTGTTCCGCCGCTGTCCCGCGCGTCGGCGACGCGGTGGGCGCGCTGGAGCAGCGACATCCCGGAACCCGGATCGGCGTCGTTTCTTACCTGTTGGCGCCCGGTTTCTTCCAAGAACGGCTCGGAGCCGTCGGGGCAAACTATGTGACTGCGCCGTTGCTCCCCGACGTCACGGTCGCCGAATGTGTCGCAGCAAGACTCCAAAGCGCCCTGTCGGAGGCCGTTTTCGAGACTGACTGAGGTCAAAAAAAGCAACGTGTCGGCTGATGACAGGTGGGCGCGACAGCGGTGAGAACCGGGCCCTAGGCTCACAGCCATGACTCAGGCAACCGATACCCAGCCAGCCCCCGGGCCATCCCGGCCCCGTCCGCCAGCCAAGCCCCAGGGCCAGTGGAAAGTGGACGGGACCACCCCGCTGAACTCCAACGAGGAATGGAAACAGCACGACGACGGACTCAACGTCCGCGAACGGATCGAGACCATCTACGCCCGTGACGGGTTCGACTCGATCGACCCCGAGGACCTGCACGGACGATTCCGTTGGTGGGGCCTCTATACCCAACGCAAACCGGGGATCGACGGTGGAAAGACCGCGACCTTGGAACCGCACGAACTCGAGGACCGCTACTTCATGATGCGGGTGCGCATCGACGGCGGCGCTCTGAGCACCGAACAGCTGCGCATCATCGGCGGTATCTCCACGGAATTCGCCCGAGACACCGCCGATGTCACCGACCGGCAGAACATCCAACTGCACTGGGTCGATGTTTGTGACGTCCCCGAAATCTGGAGGCGGCTCGAATCCGTCGGCCTGAACACCACCGAAGCCTGCGGCGACGTCCCCCGCGTCATCCTCGGTTCACCGGTGGCCGGCATCGCGGCCGACGAGATCCTCGACCCCACCCCTGCCATCGAGGAGATCGTCGAACGGTACATCGGTAATCCGCTGTATTCGAATCTGCCGCGGAAGTTCAAGACGGCGATCACCGGGCACCCGTCACTCGACGTCGTCCACGAGATCAACGACATCTCCCTGGTCGGCGTCCGGCACCCCGAACTCGGCGTCGGCTACGACCTGTGGGTCGGCGGCGGGCTGTCGACCAACGGACGACTGGCCGAACGGCTGGGAGCCTTCGTCGCGCCTGATCAAGCCGCACCGGTCTGGGAAGGCGTCGTGGGGATCTTCCGCGACTACGGATACCGCCGACTACGCAATAAAGCGAGGCTGAAATACCTCATGGCGGATTGGGGCCCAGAGAAGTTCCGCGCAATTCTAGAAAGTGAGTATCTCGGACATCCGCTGCCCGACGGTCCGGCACCCGAACCCACCAACGTTCCGGGGGACCACAGCGGCGTCCACCAGCAGAAGGACGGACTTTTCTACCTCGGCGCTACCACCAGCATGGGCCGGCTCTCCGGAACCCGGCTGACAGCACTGGCCGAACTGCTGGAACGCCACGGATCCACCCGGGTACGCACCACCCCACACCAGAAGGTCGTCGTTCTGGACATCAAGGAGAACGACGTCGAAGAGGTGATCACCGGTCTGCGTGGGCTCGGACTCGAAACCCGGCCCTCCGTGGTGCGTCGTTCGGCGATCGCCTGCACCGGCATCGAATACTGCAAACTGGCGATCGTCGACACCAAGGACACCGCGGCGGCCGCCGTGGACAGTCTCGAGGAACGACTGGCAGATCTCGATGGAAAAATGCCGCGCAAACTCAGTCTCCACGTCAATGGCTGCCCGAACTCCTGCGCCCGCGTCCAGACAGCTGACATCGGGTTGAAGGGCCAGCTCCTGCCCGACGGGGAGGGGGGCCAGAAGCCGGGCTTTCAGGTCCACCTGGGCGGCGGTTTGGCTGATGAGACACGTGAGGAAGCCGGCCTGGGCCGCACCGTGCGTGGGCTCAAGGTTGCCGCTGACGATCTGCCCGATTATGTGGAGCGGCTCGTGCGCACATATGCCGATGAATCCGTCGCGGGCGAGACGTTCGCCGAATGGGCGCATCGAGCCCAGGACGGGAGCCTGCTGTGAGCGGGGGGTCCCCGAGCCTCGACCAGTTGCGCGACTTGGCCGCCAACGGGGCTACCGAGCTGGGGTTCGACGCCGGTAGCCAGGAGGTTCTCGACTGGGTGGCCCGGCACTTCGCCACCTCCGAAGCCGCCGTCGCCTGTTCCATGGCCGACGCGGTCCTGCCGCATCTGGTGTCCGGAACCCTCCCGGGGATCGACGTCCTGTTCCTCGACACCGGTTACCACTTCGTCGAAACACTGGCGACTCGTTCCGAGGTCGCCAGGACCCTGGAGGTGAACATCGTCGACGTCCGGCCCGAACAGACCGTGGCCGAACAGGACGCCGCCGCAGGCAAGGACCTCTACCGAACCGATCCTTCACGGTGTTGCGCACTGCGGAAGGTCGACCCGCTCAACCGAGCCTTGGCCGGGTACCGACTCTGGTTCACCGGTGTGAGACGGCAAGAGGCACCGACCCGCATGAACACCCCGTTGATCGACTTCGATGAAGCCCATTCACTGGTGAAGGTGAACCCACTGGCCGGATGGAGCTTCGAGGAACTGAACAACTACTCCACCCGGAACCAGCTACCGCGCAACCTGCTGCTCGACCAGGGGTACCCATCCATCGGTTGCCAACCCTGCACCCGAAAGGTCGCCCCCGGCGAGGACCCCCGGGCGGGGCGCTGGTCGGGACAAACCAAAACCGAATGCGGCATCCATGTCTGAACCCGGCCCGAGCCATGGCAACATCCACGAATCCTTCCGTCCCACAGCGAGGAACACCCCATGACGATCACCCAGGACCTGACCGACGCGCAGGGTGCCCCCGCAGCCGGCTCGTCAGCCCCACGACGCGTCCTCGACGCACTCGAGGCCGAATCCATCCACATCATCCGCGAAGTCGTCGCCGAATTCGACCGTCCGGCCATGCTCTTCTCCGGCGGCAAGGACTCCGTGGTCATGCTCCACCTCGCTGCGAAGGCGCTCTGGCCCGGCAGGGTGCCCTTCCCGCTGCTGCACGTGGACACCGGGCACAACTTCGACGAGGTCCTCGATTTCAGGGACCGCACGGTCCAGCGGTTGGGGCTCCGACTAGAAGTCGCCAGCGTGCAGGACTACATCGACTCCGGCGAACTGTTCGAACGTGCCGACGGGACACGCAACCCGCTGCAGACCACCCCGTTGTTGGATGCCATTGCCGGGCACCGGTTCGACGCCGTCTTCGGTGGCGGACGCCGCGATGAGGACAAGGCCCGCGCCAAGGAACGCATCCTGTCCCTACGCGATGAGTTCGGCCAGTGGGACCCGCGCAACCAACGGCCCGAACTGTGGAACCTGTACAACGGCCGACACCGACCCGGACACCATGTGCGCGCCTTCCCGATCAGCAACTGGACCGAGCTGGACATCTGGCGCTACATCGAACGTGAAGGCATCGAACTGCCCGGCATCTACTACGCCCACGAACGCGAGGTGTTCCACCGCGACGGCATGTGGCGCGCCGTCGGCGAATTCTCCCCGGCACGGGAGGGCGAGGACATCGTCCGCCGCACGGTCAGGTACCGGACGGTGGGGGACATGTCCTGCACCGGGGCAGTGCTCTCGGATGCCGACACCGTTGCCGCCGTGGTCGCCGAAGTCGCTGCGTCCACCCTCACCGAACGCGGGGCCACCCGCGCCGACGACAGGATCTCCGAAGCGGCCATGGAAGACCGCAAGAAGGACGGGTATTTCTAATGAGCACCACACTGATCGAACAACGCCC
>JBBSRM010000181.1:0-5320 GCA_038243055.1 Actinomycetales bacterium | reverse complement strand
CCGTTCTCCCCGATGATCGCGATCCGACGGGACTCCAGTTCCAGGGTGATGCCTTCAAGCGCCGTCGTCTCACCCAGACGCACGCCCACCTGGTCCAGCGAGATGGAGTTCATCGCACGACCTCGAAGAGCGCTGCCACGCGCAGGCCGCCGCCGACGGAGGCAGCTGCCAGCCCCCAGGTTCCGGCGTCGTACCCGGAGCGCACCGAGCGGTTGAAGAGTCTGACGACCCCGACGGCATCGCTGGCACCCCAGGGGTGGCCCAACGCCAACGTCCCGCCCTCTGAACAGGCCCGCGGATCGGTGGCGTCGAGACCGATCCCGTGCTCGCCTGCGGCCACGGAGGCCGGGTTCCCTACCGGACTCATGTAGTCGCCCAGCACGACGTCGGCTATCGGGGAGCGGCGGGCGGCAATGATGACCGGATCCGTCTCAGGCAAGGGGGAGCACCTCCCCGGCAGCGACACGTCGGGCGAATTCGGCCCGCGCGGATTTTCCCGGAGGGGTGCGCGGTAGTTGGAAGGACGCCGACCAGGGGTCAGCGCTGCGGTGGACGATGCGCGGGATACCGTTATGGCGGGGCACCTGGCGCAACGGGACGCTGGTCCCGGGCGCTGGAGGCCGGATGTTCACCGGCTGGTCTCGGCCAAGCGCTCGCCGTCCACAGGAACCTGCTCCGAGGCTGTGGCGGGATCATGGCCGATGCCGTCCCGTTGGCGGAAGGCCCGGGGGTAGGCCCGGGCCAGGGTCATGGTGATGGTCGCGGCGATGGCAGCCTTCAGCAGATCCCCCGGCAGGAAGACGGTGCTTTGCAGGGCGGTCGGGCCCAAGGGCAGGCGGGTGACGAACGCCTGCACGGGGATCCCGAAGGCGTAGATGACCAGAATGCCGCCCACGAGAAGTCCGAGTATCGTGCGCCATCGGGTCAGCCGCGGTCCGCCATGGACGATCAGTCCGATCACGAAGGCCCCCACGACCCAACCCAGCAGATACCCGGCTGAGGGTCCGGCGAAGACGCCGAGCCCGCCGCGGCCACCCGAGAGCAGCGGCAGCCCGATGGCCACCAGGATCAGCAGGACCACCATGGACAAGGCTCCACGCCAGGGCCCCAGGACAGCACCTGCGAGCATCACGCCCAGGGTCTGCGCGGTGATGGGGACGGAGCCGAAGACGGAGAGTCCGCCCGGCAGGCCCAGCGCGGCGACGATGGCGGTGAAGACGGCGATACGGGCGAGGTCGGCGGCTTCGAGACGACGGGGTTTCATGGGCTCCCTCTCGGGCCGGAAACCCGGCCTCAAAACTTGAACAACGTTCAGTTGAACGGCGTTCAGCATAGCGCTGCCGGCGGGGATCCAACAACTTGGAAACCCGGAGAGGGGCCCCGGGGGGGGATCAGTTCCCGAGGTGGACAAGCATGATGCCGCCGAGGGCGATGCCGGATACCAGGACGGTGGAGGCCGCTGCCAGGATGAACGGACGAACCCCCACGCGCACCAGGTTGCGGATCTTCACACCACAGCCGAGGCCGAACATTGCTGCGGAGAGCAGTGCCGTCTGGGCGAACTGACCTGCTTCGAGCACCCCGCCGGGCAGGTCGACTGTGGAACGCAGGGCGATCATGACCAGGAAGCCGATGATGAACAGGGGAACGATCGGTGGGCGTTTGCCGTCGGCTGCCGCCGCGTTGCCGTTGCGCCGCTGGCGGATGCTCAACACGGCGACGACGGGGGCCAGCAGCAGGACGCGGGCGAGTTTGACGATGACGGCGACGGCGAGCGCGCCGCCACCGATGATGCCGCCGGCCGCGACGACCTGGGCGATCTCATGGATGGAGCCACCTGCCCAGAGGCCGTTTAGTTCGTCGCTGAGTCCGAAGGCCTGGCCGAGAAGCGGCACGAGCGGGATCATCAGGGTGCCGAAGATGACCACGAGGGCGACGGCGGTGACGACGTCCTCCTCGTCGGAGTCCGCGACCCCTTCGACGCCGGCGACGGCTGCTGCACCGCAGATGGAGAAGCCGCAGGCGATCAGCAGCACCTGCCCGGGCCGCATCTTCATGAGCCGGCCCATCAGCAAGGTGCCGAAGATGCCGCCGGCCACGATGCAGACGATGACGACCAGCATCGGTGCGCCCAACGAGACGATGTCTCCGATGGCCAGCTGCAGGCCCAGGAAGACGATGCCCAGCCGCAGGAGCTTCTTCGCAGCGAAGTTGATTCCCGGGGCGGTGCGCTCGGGCAGCCGGAGCAGGTTCGTGGTGGCGATGCCCAGCACGATGGCGATGATCAGGGCGCTGACCCCGGGCAGCAGATGGCTGAGCGTCATGGCCAGCGTGGTGGCGATGGCACACACCAGGAGTCCCGGGGCGAAGTTTTGAAGGATCCGGCTGCCGCGGGTGGCGACGCCTGGACGCGTTGGGGTATCGGTGCTCATATCCTGAGGTTTTCACGGCTCGGGCCCCGACGGTAGCCATCGACGGCGCATGGGGCCATATCATGTTCATATGGGTACTCACTGGCCGGACCTTCATTCCTTGGAGCTGTTGGTCGCCATCGTGGATGAAGGCAGTGTCGGTGCCGGAGCGCGCCGGGTCGGCATGGCGCAGTCCAACGCCAGTCGCCTGGTCGCCCGGTTGGAGGCCGAGACGGACAGTCCACTGCTGCAGCGCGGCCCCCGGGGTTCGATCCCCACGGTCAAGGGCGTGGAACTGGCCGATGCGGCGCGCGAGCTGTTGGAGCAGTCCAGGGGTTTCCTGGAGATCATGGGGGCGGCGAACCCCGCCGGCCCGGTGGAGTTGCGGGTGGGGGCGAGCCAGACGGTTGCCGAGATCCTGATGCCTGCCTGGCTGGCTGCCTTGCGCCGAAGCCTGCCTGATGTACGCGTGCAACTCCAGGTCTTGAATTCTTCCCAGGTGATTGCGAAGGTCCAGCAGGGGGCGCTGCAATTGGGATTCGTGGAAACGCCGCATCTGCCCGTGGGCATCAGCGCCGCAGTGGTGCAGGAGGATGAGCTCGCCGTCGTCGTCGCACCGGACCACCCCTGGGCCGATGCGCAGGGCAGCTTGTCACTGCAGGAACTGGCGGCAACGCCACTGGTGGTGCGTGAGCGAGGTTCCGGCACCCGCGAAGCCCTGGAGCAGCTTCTGGCCGGACGCACCGTGGTCGAGCCGGCGCAGGTGCTGCAAAGCAATGCCGCCGTTCGCATCGCGGTGGCCTCCGGGGCCGGTCCGGCGGCGCTCAGTGAGTTGGCTCTGCGGGAGCAACTGGCCTCCGGGGCCCTATTGCGGGTCCCGCTCGATGGTGAGGTGCAGAACCGCCCCCTGACTGCCGTGTGGTTGGGGCCGCAACGTCTGGCCGGCCCGGTGGCGGAGCTCGTGGCGATCGCCGCCGGATAGGCGGGAATCACCGATTTCCCCGGTTCGGAGCGGCATCGCCGGTAGCCGGCTCAGGTGGTTGAAGGTCGAGCTGGTGTCCTCACCCTGCTCCTGGGGTATCCAGGTGTGAGGTAGCCACCCGGCCGGCGCCGGAATCCGTCCTGCTACGGTGAGCACGGGTGGACGGTGTCGTCCGGCCAGGTTGGCGGGCCCCTGAAACCTTGGCCTGCTCCGCTTTGGGGTCACGACCCGTTCGCGTGGCGATCTGATTTTGGTGCCGCCGACAAGGCAGTCCGGTGTGGGTTTGATCGTCAAGGGTGCGCTTGCGGCGCACCGGAAGAGGTGAGCAAAGCATGGCAACGAATCCAGTTGTGGTGGGAGTCGATGGTTCCGAGGACTCCAAGGCGGCACTGAAGTGGGCGGTAGAATACGGAAGACGGTATGAGCTCCCTGTCGAGGCGGTCGCTGTCTGGAACGTCCCCTACTCCTTCGGGTACATGCCCCCGTATGCCGGAAGCCGCGGGGAGGTCAAGGACAATGCGCGAAAGATGCTCGATGAAACCGTGCAGGACGCCGTTGGTGGTGATTCCGGTGTGATCCAGCGGATGGAACATGGCCTCCCGGCCGAAGTGCTCGTGGCTGCCTCGGGATCAGCGCAGCTGTTGGTCTTGGGCACGCGCGGGCATGGTGCCTTCGCCGGGATGCTGCTGGGTTCGGTGAGCCAGCACTGCGTTACCCATTCCAAATGCCCCTTCGTCGTCGTCCCGAACCCGGAAGGCAGGGGCAAACCGAAGAAGAAGTAGGCCCCGGCGGTGGCACCAGCCGGCCGTGCGGCATCCGGCGGGCTGGTGCCATAGAACCTCGGTGGGCCCGACTCGTCTCATCCAGGAAACCGCGAGCCACCCAAAACTTCGCGGCCGCGTTGTGGGCTGCGCAGCGTTGTCGGAGCTCGGATCAGCGTATGGGGGTGGGGCGCTGTTGCCGGACTGGTCGTGGTCTGGATCATGGGAGCCGGACAGTAGCCGGGCGAACAGTGGTTCCGTCCGCAGCGGTCCCGGGGAAGGGTGATGTTGGCGCTGACCTGGGGGAGTGGTCCATGCTATGGCTGTCAGGAGCCAGCTCAACACCTACCTCTGCTGATCGTCAGGTTCATCCTCTGGACGACCAGAGCAACCGGAGGCCAACAGTTCCGCCTTCCGCCGTGCAGTGCCTTCCAAAAACTACACTTCGATGCTTCCTGATGGGAAATAGCTTGTCAGTGGTGGAAATATGAATTTGTGCAAAAAGAGTTGCCGGAAACAGCGACGGGTAGTTCTCCAGATACAGGCCCACGCAAACGGAAGAGGCAGAGGGCGGGACGGCCCTCATCAGGACGAGCGTCCGAGTGACCGGGGGCGCGAACTACAGCATCCACAACACCAGATAGCTGATCAAGCACGCGCCCGCCACCACGGCCAGGGTCTTCTTGGGGGAGCTGGGCTTTCCCCTCGTGCTCACGACGAAGGTGAGCAGGCCTATCATCAATGACTGACATGCGGTTCCAATCACCCCAATGAAGGGTGAAGCGGATTCGTTCGCAGGCAGCGTGGACGTAACGGGCTGGAGCAGTATCCACAAGACGTTCGGGATCATCGGTAGCACCACAGCGATGAGCCTTTCCAACGAAATGCCGGGTTTCTACTTCTGCCTAGACTGGACCGTCGGGCTCCGGTTCGGGCGATTGCGCATGCTCCTAGTATGCCACCGTGCGATCTTGTTCATCTCTCGAAGAGCGCCGGAATCCCGCATCAAATGAGAGGCGGCAACAGCTGAACGGCGTGAACGACGGAGGCCATGGGCTTGGTCTGGCGGAGCGTTCAGAAGCCTCGTCTGGTTCTCCCACGCTGCTGCTACGGTGAGCATAGGTGGACGGTGTCCTCCGGCCAGGTTGGCGGGCCCCTGAATCCTT
>JBBSRM010000180.1:0-5328 GCA_038243055.1 Actinomycetales bacterium | reverse complement strand
TTGGGCGACATCGTCCTTTCCTCCGCCACCGCCACCGAGGATGCCGGCAGCCGTGCGCACCAAGGCGCCGGCCTTGACGCCGAGGCCGCGTGCCGCTTCATTGGTGGCCACCAGGACCAAGGGCCGTGAATTGGCCACACCAGTCAGCGCCACGGCGGCAGGATCGGAGCCCAGCCGGTTGCGCAGGTCAAGGGCCAAGGCGCGCAGGTCATCCGCGGAAGCGACCAGCCCGGCATCGTGGGCCAGCACCTTCACACCGGCTACATCACGTGCCTGTGAGACCAGGGTGCCGGCCTGCGCGGCACGCTGCTCGGCTCGCAACTTCTCGATTTCCTTCTCGGCGGCCTTCAACCGGGACAAGGTCGCATGGATCCGATCGGTCAGTTCCACCGAAGGGACCCGAAACAAATCGGTGAGTTCGTTGACCAGCGCCCGTTCCGCGGCACCGTGGCGGAAGGCCTCCATGCCCACGAGTGCCTCGACCCGGCGGTTGCCGGAACCGACCGACTGCTCGCCCAGCAGGGTCAGGCTGCCGATCTGGGCGGTGTTGCCCACATGGGTGCCACCGCACAGTTCGCGGGACCAGGCTCCGTCGATTTCCACGACGCGTACGGTGTTCCCGTACTTTTCGCCGAAGAGGCTCATGGCGCCCATGTTCTTGGCTTCGTCCAGCCCCATCACATTGGTCTGGACCTCGTGGCTGTTGCGGATGGCCAGGTTCGCGACTTCTTCGACCTCGGAACGCGCGGCTTGGGACATGGCCTCGGTCCAGCTGAAGTCGAAGCGCAGGTAGCCCGCCTTGTTGAACGAGCCGGATTGCATCGCCTCGGGTCCGAGGATCTGATGCAGGGCCGCATGGACCAGGTGGGTGGCCGAGTGGGCCTGCTCCCCCGAACGCCGGCGCTGCGCGTCGACTTCGGCGGTCACCACGGCGTCGGAGGGCAGTTCGCCCTCGCGGACGACGGCGCGATGAACCGAGAGTCCACGGACCGGGGCCTGGACGTCCAGGACCTCCACGACGAAGCCGTCCCCGGTGATGAGTCCCACGTCGGCGGCCTGACCGCCGGCTTCGGCATAGAACGGGGTTTCGTCGAGCACCAGCTCGATCTCCTGGCCCTGTTCGGCATAGCGGACGAGCTCCCCGTCACGGACGATGCCGCGCACGGAGGAACCAGTGGTGAGTTCGTCGTAACCGGTGAAGATCGTGTCCCCGGCGCCATGGAGCCTGCTGAAGACGGTCAGGTCGGCGTGGCCGGCCTTCTTGGCCTTCGCGTCCTTCTGGGCCCGCTGTCGCTGTTCGGTCATCAAGGAGCGGAAGGCACCCTCGTCGACCGCCAAACCGGCTTCCGAGGCCATCTCCAGGGTCAGATCGATCGGGAAACCATAGGTGTCGTGCAGGGCGAAGGCTTCTTCACCGGACAGCGAGGTGCCGGCGGCCTTGGAAGCGGTGACGGCTTGTTCCAGCCGTGCCGTGCCACTGGCGATGGTGCGCAGGAAGGCCCGCTCCTCGGCGTAGGCTATCCGGGAGATGCGGGCGAAGTCCGTTTCGACCTGCGGGTAGACACCCTTCATGGCGTCACGCGAGACCGGAAGCAGTTCAGGCAGGACCGGATCCTCGACCCCGAGCAGGCGCATGGCGCGCACCGCACGGCGGATCAGGCGGCGCAGGACATATCCCCGTCCTTCGTTGGAGGGGCTCACGCCATCGCTGATGAGCATCAGCGAGGAGCGGATGTGGTCCCCCACGACACGCAGGCGCACGTCGTCGATATGGCGGGGGTCCTCCGGGTCCTCGGTCGAGGAGTATTCCCGCCCCGCCAACTCGGCGGCACGGTCCAGCACCGGACGGACCTGGTCCGTCTCATACATGTTCTCGACGCCCTGCAGGATCATGGCCAGACGTTCCAGGCCCAAGCCGGTGTCGATGTTCTTCTGCGGGAGTTCACCGGCCACATCGAAATCGGTCTTGGAGCGCACCGCGGAGAGCTGGTACTGCATGAACACGAGGTTCCAGATCTCCACGAAACGGGTTTCGTCCACCGCCGGACCGCCCTCGAGGCCGTAGGCCGGGCCGCGGTCATAGTAGATTTCCGAGCAGGGGCCACCGGGGCCCGGCTGCCCGGTGCTCCAGTAGTTGTCTTCCTTGCCGGTTCCCACGATGCGTTCCTCGGGAACCCCCATTCGGTCGCGCCAGATCGCGCGGGCTTCGTCGTCGCGTTCGTCGCCGTCCTCGTAGACGGTGACCCAGAGCCGTTCCGGGTCCAGGCCGAAGCAGCCGTCCTCTACCGATCCGGTGAGCAGCTCCCAGGCGTAGGAGATGGCTTCGGCCTTGAAGTAGTCCCCGAAGGAGAAGTTCCCGCACATCTGGAAGAACGTGCCGTGGCGGGCGGTTTTGCCGACTTCTTCGATGTCACCGGTGCGCAGGCACTTCTGGATGCTCACGGCCCGGGGGTACGGGGCTTCCTCCTGGGCGGTGAGGTAGGGAATGAAGGGGACCATGCCGGCAACGGTGAACAGCAAGGAGGGATCGGTGGAGATCAGCGAGGCGCTGGGCACGGCGGTGTGGCCCTTGGCTGCGAAGAATTCAACCCAACGGTTTGCGATTTCCTGCGTTTTCATGAGTGCTGGCGATCCCTTCATGGAACGGTACTGCGAAGTGTGGTGGAGCCGGGCTTCAGCGGCGGTGCGTGGGGTCGTTGGCCTGCGGGTCGTCCAAACCCAGGGCCGTGCGCAATTCGGCCTCGCGACCGTGCATGCCGTCACGGAACGCTTCGGCTGACGTCGTCATCGCGTCGGCCAGGCGTCCGACGGAACGGTTCAGTCCCTCACGTCCCAGCCCCTGCTTGACGGTGGCGACCTTACGGGCCGCCAGTACGCCGACGCCCACACCGATCCCCACCCAAAAGAGCTTCTTGATCATGCTGGCCTCCTAGCGGCTGCGGCGGCCGGTGCCGCCGGATTGTGCATTGATGGCGCTACGTACGCCGTGGGTGAATGCCGCGACCTTGATCAGCGGGGAGCCGAGCACGGTGGCGGCCAAGGATGAAAGCGCGGTGACGTTGGCGGAGGCATCAGAGACGTTGTTGGTGATGCCATCGACCTTCTGCAGCTGCGCGTTCGTGGAGGAGACCGTCGTGGTCACTTCCTCCAACAGCGGGCTGGTCCCTTCCGAGAGCTCGCGTACGGCCAGACGCAGTTCATCAAAGACCCTTCCGAGCTTGATCACGGGAACGGCCAACAGTGCCACCAGAATGGCGAAGACCCCTGCGGCGATGAGGCCGGCAATATCGGACCCGGTCATATGGAACTGCTCCTCTTGCTAGGTGCTAATCAACAAAGGACAACATTACCTTTTTCCGTCACCGGTGGCGCAGTCGGCTCACCCGGTGCCGCGTTTTCCGCCGGAGCCCGGCGATGGCCGCCTCCGGCCGGGTCCGGCGTGGTGTACTCCGAAACCGTAGGGAGCGCCTCAACGCATTCGACCACCGGAGGTGGGGTTCGGACGGGGTCGGCTTGGTGCTTTCGCCTCACGGAGCTGCCCACCGTGCATGCCCACCACGGGCGCCACGCCGAGAGCGGGACCCAGCCAGCCGTCAGCTACTCAACCGGCGGGGCTGTTCAATGCACCGGGGCCGGCGTGACGATGGTGACCTCGTTTCCTTCAGGGTCGGCATAGGTACGCCAACATTCGCTTCCCCCGGAAAGAGCACGTCCCCCGGCTTTCATCACCGCCTCGGTCTTCATTCGAGCCATGCCGGGGGACACATGGAGCTCGATATGCAGCCGGTTGCGCTCCCGTCGCCGGTCTTCGTCCGCCGTATCCAGGTCCTGGAAGATGATGACCGGGTTGAGGCGGCGGGGGTCGAAGATATCGGTCACCGAAGCCCGCGTATCCTTCTGATAGCCCAGCACCGATGTCCAGAATTCACGAACGGCGGCAACATCGACCGCGTCCATGCTAGTTGGACGAAACGTGGACGCCCCGTGTCCGCAGTGAGCTCCAGAGCGCGGGCTGCGGCTTGGATCCGGCCGGCCAGGGCCTTCCGACCGTTCGGCGTCGTCCCACTGGTCCTTACCGCTGTCGATGGTGACCCCGTCGGGACGCAGGTCCACCAGAAGCGGGATTTTCGCATCGTCGGCCATCCCAGCGACCGCGGAGGCCAGACGGATGGCCTCCGTGCTGGACTCTGTCGGGTAGACAGCCAGGGCCCCGAACACGACACTCCAATCGCTGGTTTCCGGCGCCTTTGAAAGCCGATCGCCCGGAATGAAGTCGATCTCATTGCCATCGACATCTGAGATGGTGAGCCCGAAGACGCCGAAGGACTCCTGGCCGAGGGCGGTCATAACAGTCTTCACCGGATCTGCCGGTCTGACGACATCGAAATGGATCCTTCCACGTAGACGGTTCTGCTCGCGCCGATCGCTGAATGAAATGGCCGGGTCGCGCCTCGAGGGATCCTCCAAGCGGCTACCGCCCTCTTGCTTGTATCCAAGCACGCTCTGCCAGAATGCCCTCACCGAGGATGTGTCAGAGGCTTGGATCGCCAGCCGCATCACCTGCAACGTGCCCGGATCAGACGTCATCCCCAGCTCCCGGGCGGCCACAGAGATCGCATGGGCTCGGGCCGCCTCTTCGGCACTGAACTGTCCCGGGGTGCTGGTGACGAGTTGCACTCTCACCCCGCTGGTACGTAGATCGAGATCAGGTAGGGTCCTGCCCTCGCATACCTCGGCGATGCGACCGGCCAGAAGCGCGCTCTCGGCCAGCAACGAGGCCTTGAACTACGCAGAGGCGCCACTCCCGAGGAAATTCCAGTCCTCGAGTCCTTCGTTGTGCTGGAACCCTGCGCTGTGGTGAGACTTCATCATGTCGATGCCTTCCATCGTTTAGTTCACTCCGAGGCGGTGCTGTTCCGAGGGACACGGTCCTCCGAGGACCGGGGGCAGGCGCCCGGTATTCGTCCCGAGTCTAGGACGGGTGGAAGCATCTGCCTAGGCATGCGCAGCGCCCCTCGCGCCAACGAGACCGGACCAAAAATGGTGCACGCCCCCTTGCCCAGCGGCCACAGCGGGCGACTTCACGGACGAGAAAGAGCTGGGCAGACTGCGCGGATGGTCGAGTATCGGTTCTCGCGCGCCGCATAGCGATCCGCGTACAGCACTTGTCAGCCCGGAGGCCATCTGCTGCGCATTAGGCCGAAGACGAAAACAACGCGTTCTCGCCGGAGCTTCGGGCGGGCGTCAACCGGCTTGCGCCAGGACCTGCCCGATTGACAGGGCCTCGGGACGCGCAGCGGTACCTTGTCCGGCAATTGGATGTTGGGC
>JBBSRM010000179.1:0-5395 GCA_038243055.1 Actinomycetales bacterium | reverse complement strand
CTACGCGCCGTCGGGGCCAACCCGCTGGCTTCACGTACCGCGGGCATCAACGTCCCGCGGGCCTACACCACCGTGATGGTGATCGCCGGTGCCCTCGCGGGTCTGGCAGGAACCGCGCAGATCTCCGGCACCGAACACTCCCTATCGGGTGACATCGCCGCCAGCTTCGGCTTCGATGCCATCACGGTCGCCCTGCTGGGTCGTTCCAAACCGATCGGCACCTTCTTCGCGGGGCTGCTCTTCGGCGCACTGCGGGCCGGCGGCGTCGGCATGCAGGCCAATACCGGCATCCCCATCGACATCGTGTTGGTGGTCCAGTCCTTCATCGTGCTGTTCATCGCCGCCCCGCCGCTGGTGCGCACGATCTTCGGGATCACCGCCGGCAAGAAAAAGAAGTCCACCAAGGCGGCACCTGCCGCCCAGGCCGGAGGAGCAGCGTGAGCACCGCAACCACCACACCCCCGTCCGGCGTGGCGGCAATGGCGCCGGCCATCCGCAACTGGGGCGCGCCGGTCACGTTGGCCGTACTGGCCCTCGTGGCGCTGGTCGGGTTCGCCATCGGCAGCCCGCATGCCACCGCCCGCTTCCGCATCTCCGCCAAAGCCGACGCCATCCAGGTTCCCGACGTGCAGTTGGGCACCACCGTCGTGGGGTGGGTGGCCGCCGTCGTCCTGCTGTTGCTGGCCGGATACGCCTTCAGGTCCACGGCCCGCGCCGAGGCACTGCCGCGCTGGATCGTACCGGCCTTCGCCTCCGTCTGGGTCATTGCCTTCCTGGTCTGGGTCATCGGCAGCGCCAACAACCCCAACGTCTACTTCTCGGGCCTGATCGCCGGCTCCTTCACCCTGGCCATCCCGCTGATCTTCGGTTCGCTCTCGGGGGTGCTTTGCGAACGTTCGGGCGTCATCAACATCGCCATCGAAGGCCAGCTGCTGGCCGGTGCCTTCGGTGCGGCCATCGTCGGCTCGATCACCCAGTCACTGATCGCCGGCGTCCTGGCCGCCGTGGTGGCCAGCGTCATCGTCTCCATGGTGCTGGCCGTGTTCAGTATCAAATACCTGGTCAACCAGGTCATCGTCGGCGTCGTGCTCAACGTGCTGGTGGCCGGGCTGACCAGCTTCCTGTTCTCCACCGTCATGAAGGAGAACTCCGCACTGTTCAACTCCCCGCCGTCGTTCCACAACATCAGGATCCCCGGTCTGGCGGACATCCCGGTGTTTGGCCCGATCTTCTTCAACCAGACGATCCTGGGCTACGGGATGTACGTCGCCGTCTTCCTGGTCTGGTTCGGTCTGTTCAAGACCCGGTGGGGTCTGCGTGTGCGGGCCGTGGGCGAGCACCCCAAGGCCGCGGACACCGTGGGCATCCGGGTCAATGCCATCCGCTTCTCCAACGTGGCCCTGGCCGGCGTGGTCGCCGGTGTCGGTGGCGCGTTCTTCACGCTGGTGACCTCCTCGAGCTTCAGCAAGGAAATGACCGCCGGGCAGGGGTTCATCGCCCTGGCGGCCATGATCTTCGGGCGGTGGAACCCCATTGGTGCGTTCTTCGCCTCCCTGCTGTTCGGTTTCTCGCTGAACCTCTCCTTCGTGCTGAGCATCCTGGGCACCCCGGTGCCCAACCAGTTCATGCAGATGCTGCCCTACATCGTGACGATCTTCGCCGTCGCCGGGCTGGCCGGGAAATCACGACCTCCGGCCTCCAACGGCGTTCCCTACGTGAAGGAGTAGGCCAGTGCCCCTTACACCGACGACGCCGCTGGACCCGGCCGGCTGGGAGAGCCTGCGGGTCGCTGCCACCGCGGCGATGGAACACGCCTATGCCCCGTATTCGAAGTTCCCGGTCGGGGCGGCAGCCCTGACGGAGGACGGGCGGATCATCAGCGGCTGCAATGTCGAAAACGCCGCCTACGGGGTGGCCCTATGCGCCGAATGCACCATGATCGGACAATTGCATCTGGGTGGGGGAGGCCGGCTGCGCGCGTTCTACTGCGTCGACGGGAACGGCAACATCATCATGCCCTGCGGGCGCTGCCGCCAACTGCTGCACGAACACCGTGGACCCGATATGGAACTGATGACCGTGCGCGGCGTCGCCACCATGGAAGAGGTCCTGCCCGACGCGTTCGGGCCCGAAACCCTGCTCCACTAGGTCCTGCCGTCCGGCCGGACCACCGACGAAAGGCCCAGCATGAGCACCGAGAACTTCGACGCGGTCGACATCATCGGCATCAAACGTGATCGGGGGACGCTGACGCCCGAACAGATCGACTGGACCATCGACGCCTACACCCGGGGGGCCATCGCCGAGGAGCAGATGGCCGCCCTGAACATGGCGATCCTGCTCAACGGAATGGACCGGGCCGAAATCTCACGCTGGACGACGGCGATGATCAACTCGGGCGAACGCATGGACTTCTCCGGGCTGCGCACTCCTGACGGGGCGGTCAAGCCGACGGCGGATAAGCACTCCACCGGCGGGGTGGGGGACAAGATCACTCTGCCGCTGGCCCCCCTGGTGGCCGTCTTCGGAGTCGCGGTGCCCCAGCTATCGGGCCGCGGCCTCGGACATACCGGTGGAACCCTGGACAAGCTCGAATCCATCCCCGGGTGGAATGCCTCGCTGTCCAATGCGGCGATGATGGACCAGCTCTCCGACTGCGGTGCGGTGATCTGTGCCGCCGGGACCGGCCTGGCCCCGGCCGATAAGAAGCTCTACGCCCTGCGTGACGTGACCGGAACCGTCGAGGCCATCCCACTGATTGCCTCCTCCATCATGTCCAAGAAGATCGCCGAGGGCACCGGAACACTGGTGCTTGACGTCAAGGTCGGTTCCGGGGCCTTCATGAAGAACGTCCAGGACGCCCGCGAACTGGCCCGGACCATGGTGGGACTGGGCTCCGACGCCGGTGTGAAGACGGTGGCCCTGCTGACCAACATGGCCACCCCGCTGGGGCTCACCGCAGGCAACGCGATCGAGGTCCAGGAATCCGTGGACGTCCTGGCTGGTGGCGGACCCGCCGACGTGGTGGACCTGACGGTGAAACTCGCCGAGGAGATGCTCGCCGGCGCCGGGGTGCACGACGCCGATCCAGCTGCCGCGCTGGCCGACGGGCGGGCCATGGACGTCTGGCGCAAGATGATCTCCGCCCAGGGAGGGGACCCGGAGGCCGCCCTGCCGGTCGCCCGCGAATCGGAAACCGTGTACGCCCAGGCAGACGGGGTGCTGACCGAACTCGATGCCCTCTCGGTCGGTGTCGCCGCGTGGCGGCTCGGTGCCGGCAGGGCCCGCCGGCAGGATGAGGTCCAAGCCGGGGCAGGGGTGCGCATGCATGCCAAACCCGGAGACGTGGTCCGCCGCGGCCAACCGTTGATGACTTTATTGACCGACACCCCCGAGAAGTTCGGCAGGGCCCTGGAGGCCCTGGAGTCGGCAGCCACGATCAGTGCGGAAGGCAGCAGAAGCGGCCAACGCCTGATCCTGGAGCGGATCGCCGAGTAGCCGGCCCTCTGGCCTCGGGGATGACCCGGGTCGGACCCGGAATCATCCCTGGGAGGGACGGAAAGCCCGGTGCCGATGGGCCAGACTGGAAGCATCGCCGGGCCCAGGCCGGGCGTGGCCGCCGTCGTCCACTGGACGACGGACCCATTCCAGCCGAGGGAACCTGCTTCATGGAGATCGTCAACGAGGTCATCCTCTACGCCTCAACCGCATGGTGGATCCTGCCGTTGCTGTTCCTGCTCTGCCTGATCGACGGTTTCATGCCCGTGGTGCCCAGCGAGTCACTCCTCGTGGCCCTGGCCAGCGTTGCCGTGGCCTCGGGGTCTCCTTCCCTGCTGCTGCTGGGAGTCGTCGGAGCAGCAGGAGCCATGGCCGGGGACCAGATCGCCTACGGGTTCGGACGACGCATCGGCGTGAATCGCTTCCGCTGGATGCGCCGTCGTCGTGCGCGCAGGACCTTCGCCTTCGCCCGACGCGAGCTCGAACGCCGTGGCGCCCTGCTGATCTTCACCGCCCGCTACATCCCCATCGGCCGCGTGGCCGTGAACTTCACCGCAGGGGCCACCCGGTTCTCCCGCCGCCGTTTCACGCTGCTCGACGTGTTGGGCTGCCTGACCTGGAGCGCGTACTCCACCACCATCGGCGCCGTCGGCGGCCACTGGATGAAGGACAACCCACTGCTGGGCATCGGACTGTCCATCTCGATCGCCATCGTGTTCGGCTTCATCGTGGACCGGGTCCTCAACGTCCTGCGCCGCCGGCTGGGAGGGGATCCGCAGTCCCTGGACGCGCAGCCGGCACCCCAGCTGCTCGAAGTGCCGGCGGACCGGACGCACTGAGCCGCTGACAACAGGGGCCCAACTCCGGGGCGGAATGGTTCCGCTGCGCCCGGACGCCCAGTACGCTGGGGTACGTGACTGAAGAGCTGATTCATACCGCCTATGACCCCGAATTCGACTTCCGCAGCCTGCCGAAGGTCTCGCTGCACGACCACCTCGACGGCGGACTACGTCCGTCCACCATCATCGAACTCGCCGCCGCGGCAGGACATGAACTGCCCTCCACCGACGCGGTCGCCCTGGGCGAATGGTTCCGTCAATCGGCGAACTCCGGTTCGCTACCGCGCTACCTGGAAACCTTCGAACACACCGTCGCGGTCATGCAGACCCACGACAACCTGGTCCGGGTCGCCCGCGAATTCGTCGAGGACCTCGCCGACGACGGCGTCGTCTACGGCGAAGTGCGCTGGGCACCCGAGCAGCATCTGGCCGGTGGCCTGAGCCTGGACGAAACCGTTGAGGCCGTGCAGCAGGGCCTGGACGAAGGGGTCCAGGCGGTCGCCGAGAGTGGACGGACCATCCAGGTCGGCCAGCTGATCACCGCCATGCGCCATGCCGATCGAGGCGTCGAAATCGCCGAATTGGCGTTGCGCCACCGCAGTACCGGAGCCGTCGGCTTCGACATCGCCGGTGCCGAGGACGGTTTCCCACCCTCACGGATGACCGAGGCCTTCGATCTGCTGGGCAGGAACTTCTTCCCCACCACCGTCCACGCCGGCGAAGCCGCGGGAGTGGACTCGATCGTCGACGCGCTGCTGACCGGGCGGGCCGAGCGGCTGGGCCACGGCGTGCGCATCGCCGAGGACATCGAAATCCAGTTCGGAGGCACCGACGACGACGGCTCAGAGGTCGAGGAGGACACCGGATTGGTCACCCTGGGGCCGGTCGCCAATTGGGTGCGCGATCGGGGCATTCCGCTGGAGATCTGCCCGTCCTCGAACCTGCAGACCGGGGCCACCGCGGTCTTCGGCGAGGGCATCGACTCGCATCCCATCGACCTGCTCTACCAGACGGGTTTCACCGTCACCATCAGCCCGGATAACCGCCTGATGTCGGAT
>JBBSRM010000178.1:0-5418 GCA_038243055.1 Actinomycetales bacterium | reverse complement strand
TCATGCACCGTCCTACGCAGCAAGTACACCCACGT
The DNA here is from genome assembly GCA_038243055.1 of Actinomycetales bacterium. GTDB lineage: Bacteria > Actinomycetota > Actinomycetes > Actinomycetales > Micrococcaceae > Arthrobacter_H. The sequence continues at coordinate 5,383 of JBBSRM010000178.1, read as the reverse complement.
CTGTTTCCGGATCTGGGTCGGCCATGATGCTTTCGCCGCATCGTCCGGTGGCGGAGGGTTCGTGGGCATGATTCACATTATCCCTCCCGCGTGAGGTCGTGGCCGGACACCAGGGTCTGGCCGGGAACCTCTGGAACGCACCATTTCCCGGCTGAAAGGCGAGTCCGCGGGCTCCTTCAGGCGGCAGCCCTCGCGCGGCAGCAACCTGCTACGTGAGCATCAATCTGAGTGTAAGTCAGCTCGTGATGATTGCCGCTCGGGCGAGCGCGGCGGCACCCACGACGCCGGCGTCGTCTTCCAACTCGGAGACAACGAATTGGAGGTCGGGGTTGGGTTGCAGCATCCATGGCTTGGCCGCGTTGAATAGCCGGTCGGCGAGGTCCTGTCCGAGTTTTTCGGCCAGCCCGCCACCGATGACGACCCGGTCCAGATCGAGGAGGTTAATGGTGGAGCCGACCGCGATTCCGAGCGTCTCGATCGCCGTATCGAACAGTTTCACGGCGAGCTGGTCTCCGTCGTCGAGCGCCTGGGTCCAGACCTTGGAGGTCAGCTTCGATTTCCCCTCGTCGTCGCGAGTCGTGAACAGGGATGTCTTCCATCCCGCGTCGACCATCGCCGTGGCGACGCCGCGCATCGATCGTCGTCCAGCATAGGCCTCGGCGCACCCGCGGCGACCGCAGGTGCAGAGCGCGCCGCCGGCCACGACGATGACGTGGCCGATCTCGCCGGCTGCTCCTCGGCTTCCGACGTAGGGCCGGCCGTCGAGGATGAGACCGCCGCCGATCCCGGTTCCCATCCAGAGGCCGAGGATGTTCCGGCCGCCTCGTGCCGCACCCGCGGTCCATTCACCGAGCAGACCGACGTTGGCGTCGTTTCCAAGCGTGACAGGTACTCCGAGTTGGTCTGAGAGTGGTCCGATGAGGTCGACGTCTTCGGTCCACCCGATGAGGTTCGGCACGGTGAGGGCGCGCCCTTCGTGCACGACACCGGGGATCCCGACGCCGACAGCGACGGGGTGGGCGTCGAGAGAGCCAACGAGTTCGGTGATGACCTGGAGGACATCCTCGGGTCCGCCTTCAGGAGTGGCGGCTTTAGCCCGCTGGAGTACCTGGTGACGTTCGTCGACGGAACCGACCTCAATGTTGGTGCCGCCAACGTCGACCCCGACGACAACCAGACCTGTTTCACTCATGCCTCATCGTCGCACCAATACGCCTGAAGAGCAGCCTAACCGTGCAGGCGCCGCGCCGGTTCCCCGGTCTACCCCGTCGGCTGCTCCCCGGTGCAGCCGTCGAGCATACGAGTGGAGTGCCGCCGTCGCCGATCGGTTCTCCATCGCGCCACCAGCTGTAGCCCTTCGGCGGCCCGACGTGCGGAGACCAACGCGACGGCAACGTCGTGCTGGCCGCCCTCGGTTGGTTCCCCGTGGAGGAATCCAGTCATTCCGCGGCGGACGTAGTGACCAGGCTGTCCAGCTGCGTCGGGCTGCGTCAGTATTCATTGCTGTTTATATTCTTTGAGACGGTCTTGATGTGGATGTTCCTCGTGAGTCTGATGGCTGGGGGGAGCAGCAGTTCTACGGAGCCTCCGAGGAACATCCAGGTCCCTGCCGTAGTGGTGCTTTCGCTGAAGAAGAGGATGCAGCCAACGATGAACCACAGTGCGATCATCACGTCGTTGAGTATTGAGAGAATCTCATACCTGTTGTGGAGGACGAGCTCTTTCCCGCAGAGATGAAGGTCAAGATCTTTTCCCAAAGCGTTCCACCCTTATGCTTGGGCGCGGCGGGGCCGCGCACACCATGCAAAAGCACATCCGCGGAATCGGTCTATCCGTTCAACACTATGCCGCAAACATAGTTGAGCGAGTATCGACCCTCAAGCCTGGGTCAGCCGTTAGCCGGGTCCCAACAAGGGGCGTCCATGCAAATAGCCAGGATGGATCGAAGGCATGCTCCGCGCGATAGATGGCATACGCCGACGGGTCGATGAACAGTTCCGATCTTCCTGGTCACCGTGGCGACTAGCTGAGCTCGCGAAGCTGTGACGTCATCTCTCCGCCAACGTCGCCGGTGTTGACCGTTCCCTGGGGCTCGAAGAGGACCGCCTGCACTTCGTCAGCGGCTTTCGGGCAGTGCTCGACCCCTTTGGGAACCACGAACACGTCGTTCGGGCCGAGGATCACGTCCCGGTCGCGGAGTTGAATCGTAAGCTCGCCACTGAGAACGAGGAACAACTCGTCGGTGTCGGGGTGGGTATGCCACACGAATTCGCCCTGAAGCTTGACGACTTTCACGTCATAGTCATTGATGCTGGTCAGACGGTGGGGCTGCCAATGCTCGGAAACGGTCGAAAGGGCAGCCAATACGTTGCAAACGTCATTACTCATGGTCGAAGCGTAGCGATTCCAGGGTCGGTCTTGTGCACTTTCCAGGCCGAAGCCGAAACCTGCAGACCGGTCGAGGACAAGCATGATCTCAGTTTGCAGCTCACCGGTATTGCTGAACAGCTCATTGGTGAGTTTTCCAATCGATCGCGGTTTATCGACCTTGCGACGGACCGCCTGGTTGCCGTGTGGGCGGAGGAGCACGGCTCAGAGCCGACGGCGACGGCGACGGTCAAGTAGCGTCAGCGCAACCGAACGCCCGCGAATGAGCACTTCAAACAGAAGCACCACGACGGGATTTAGCTATTGCGCTCCTGTGCCCATCGTCACGCGATATGGATTCGCTCGTCCCCGAGTTCAACCTCGACGCGAAGGCGGCCACCGACCGCTTCCACGTATTTCCGCAACGTGTCCACCTGGGCCCGCTCGATGTCCCCATGCTCGATCCGGGACACCCTGTTTTGGCTCACCTACAGACGTCCGGCCAGTTTCACCTGGGTCAGGTCGGAGGCCTCGCGCAGCTCACGAAGACGATACGCCCGGATCTCTGCGAGCAGACACTTTTTATGGGCGTCCACGGCCGCCCGAGGCAACACCCTCGCCGTGTTTTTGGACAGGTTTTGGGCGGGGCGCTGGCCACAACCGCCTGCGGGAACGGGCTGTACTCTGTGTCTATGGGCCGGGCGCGTGACGGTCTGGCATGTCCACGAGACCGTTACGGACGCCGACGACGGCCAGCTGGACCCGATTGGAGACGTTGAGCCGTGTCATGATCCCGGTCAGCTGCGCCTTGATCGTGGCTTCGCTGAGATGAAGATCGCGGCCGATTTCGGCATTTGTTTTTCCCGCTGCCACACCTGCCAGAAGTCTCCTGTCGCGGCTGTTGAGCCTGGCCTTAAGCACCAGGTTTTCCGCACTCTCAGGAGCTCTGGGGCTCTGCAGTCGGGGTGAGGTCAGAGGCATGGCGAAAATTGCCGCGCCTCGATGGATCATCCTCAGTGCGGGACCGAGATCCTCCGTCATCTGGGTTTTTTCCAAAATACTTACAGCCCCGGCTTGGTAGGCCTCGATCATTGTTTCCCGGTCTGTCTCGGCGCAGAGTAGGACCACCTTGGTCCGGGGTGCCTGCTCGGTGATGGCACGGGTTTCAGAGATTCCGTCGATCCCGGGAAGCCGCCGTTCGATCAGCACGATGTCAGGGCCGGCAGCAATGACGGCCGAGACGGCTTCTTCAGCTGTCCGCGACACCGCCTCCAGCGTCACGTAATCCAGACCCGTCAAGATGGCCTGAAGGCCTTGTTGCAGGAGAAAGTCCGCACTGACCAGATGCACGCGTATCAGCTTGCCGTCCGTCACTTGCCCTCCCTCTGAAATCAAATAATCTGTTCCCTGAATTCATGAATAAACGGCAGAATATAAAAATCAAAGTTCCAAGAATTTGGAAATCCTTATCCTCTTGCCGCCTACCCGAGGTCCAGAGAACACGTTCTCAATATACAAAAGATTTTTTAAAAAAGACTAAAGTATATAAATATACCGACCATCGGACTTGGGGTCTAGACTAGCAGCTATCCACTTATTCTTCAGGGGACGAAAGGTCAGCGAGGACTGCTGTTCTCCCACCAATTCGTGGCAGGCCGCGGGGGATGAAGACTAAATATGTAAATCCTACGCACGATGGCGGGTCGGCCTGAGTGCGTGAGGCCATCGCATGGCCAAAATACGATCTTTTGTTTGTTATGGTTATTCCTCCGGGCTGCGTTGACCGAGTCATACGCCATCGCCAAAAACAACTTCGGGGAAACAATATGAGCACAGTACTGAACACGGGCGCGTCAAGGCGCAGCCGGACAAAAAGGGTTGCTTTGGTGACGGCTGGGCTGTTGCTCGTTGGCGGTGGCGCAGCCTTCGCTTACTGGACGGTAGGTGGGGCGGGGACCGGCACAGCTGCGACCGGTACCACCTCCAACATCCTGCCCGTACAAACCACTACCGTGACAGACATGCGTCCAGGGGATTCCGCCCAGTCTCTCGACGGTAACTTCACCAACGGTGATGATGGCCCGGTCTATGTTGGGACGGTGACCGCCAGTATCGCCTCAGTCACGATGGCCGCCGGCGCCGCGGACGGGACCTGCGACGCAACGGACTACACTCTTGCCGGGGCAGCGATGACCGTGGACGCTGAGGTCCCGGTCGGTTTCCGCCAGGGCGCGTGGACCGGCGCCACGATCAAGTTCAACGACAAGGCCACCAACCAGGACGCTTGCAAGGGCGCCACCGTCAACCTCGCCTACACGATCAGCTAGGACTTCAGGGTCAGCTAGCTCAGATGTCCGTCGTCCCGGCTTCGGGATGGGCGGCACCTGCGCAAGGTGTGAGAAAGGCAGGGGGACTCCGTGAGTCAGTCGGTGTTGCGCCGCTGGCGGGAGGGGTTGATGATCGCCAGCAGCCTCGGCGGTGTGGTTCTTGTCGCTGTGCTCGCGCTCCTGCTAACCGCAGCGAGCATACCCACGGTCCCTGCCTTGCTGAGTTCGAGCCCGTCCACGTTCCGGATCGAAGGTGAGGTCCGGGAGATGCCAGTCGGATCCTCTACCTCGCCGCGGTGTGAGGGCCCCCCCGCCATGCTGGCACCCGGCGTGACTCGCTGCCTGGTCTACCGGGTGCACAACTCGCTGGACCGGCCGATCGAAGTCCAGACGATCGCCATGGACCTTGACCCACGCTTCCCGGCTCCTCCATCGGGCTGCTCAGCCGAGAAACTGCTCCTACCGGGCTTTTCCGGCGTGTTGCAGGTGCCGGCGGGCGGACACAGTGAAACCCCCGGCCTGCCGATCCAGCTCAAGAACACCCCGACCAACCAAGACGATTGTCAACAGAAGATGCTGCACTTCACGTTCGCCGGCACCGCGACCTACGCGGACCCGAACAGCCCCGTGCCCGATCAAGAACTGCCGGACACCGGCGCGGTCATCGGAGGGCTCCTGCTCGGCACCGG
>JBBSRM010000177.1:0-5574 GCA_038243055.1 Actinomycetales bacterium | reverse complement strand
GTTTCCGATGGCCGCCCGGGCATCGGCCATCGACGCGATGACGGCGGCACCGGCGTTGGCGAGGATCCGGCCGGCTTCCGTGAGCACCAGGGTCCGGCCTTCCTTGCGGGTCAGCGGGACGTCGACGCCGCGTTGAAGCAGGGCCAATTGCTGGGAAACCGCCGACGGGGTCACGAACATCGACGTCGCGACGGCACGGACGCTGCCGAGGTCGCCGAGCTCGCGGAGGATCTGCAACTGATGAACTTCCATTAGCACATCCTAAATCGTCGCTTCAGACAATGACACATGTTCTTAACCGTTGAAGTCGTCATTACGGTGTCAGACTGGGGACAAACGCGGTCCTCGACCGCGACACCATGCATGTAGCCAGTAAGGATCCCATGAAGGCACTGTATAAATCCGGTCCGCACGCGGGCCTGGAGCTTGTTGATCGCCCCGAACCCGTCACCGGCCCGCATGAGGTCAAGATCCGTGTGGAGACCGCTGGCATCTGCGGCACCGACCTGCACATCCTGGCCTATGACGACGCCGCGCGCTCCATGATCGAGGCCCCGTTGATTCCGGGCCACGAGTTCTACGGCGAGGTCGTGGAGGTCGGTGAACTGGCGACCCATGTCCAGCTGGGCGACAAGGTCTCCGGCGAGGGCCACGTGGTCTGCGGGATGTGCCGGAACTGCCGTGCCGGCCGGCGGCAGATGTGCATCAACACCGTCTCCGTCGGCGTCCAGCGTGACGGTGCCTTCGCCGAATACGTGGTGATCCCCGAAACCAACGCCTGGGTCCACCGCGACGAATCCATCACCCCGGAGCTCGGCGCCATCTTCGATCCCTTCGGCAACGCCGTCCACACCGCCCTGGCGTACCCGCTGGTGGGCGAAGACGTGCTTATTACCGGTGCCGGGCCGATCGGACTGATGGCCGCCGAAGTCGTCCGCCATGCCGGGGCCCGCAAGATCGTCATCACCGACGTCTCCGCAGCCCGGCTCGACCTGGCCCGGAGCATGGGCATCGATCTGGCCGTGGACGTCTCCGCCAACCGGATCCGCGAGGCGCAGCAGGAAATGGGCATGGTCGAGGGTTTCGACATCGGCCTGGAGATGTCCGGCCACGCCACCGCGCTGCCGGAGATGATCGACAACATGAACCACGGCGGTAAGATCGCCATGCTCGGTCTGCCCAGCACCAACATCGACATCAACTGGGGCAAGGTCGTCACCCATATGCTCACGCTCAAGGGCATCTACGGACGCGAAATGTACGAGACCTGGTACGCCATGAGCGCCATGCTCGGTTCCAACGCCCAACTGCGTGAGCGCATCTCCTCCATCGTCACCGACCGGCTTCCAGCCACAGAGTGGGAAGCCGGCTTCGAAGCCGCCCGTGCCGGCCAAGGCGGAAAAGTCATTCTCGACTGGACCGTGTTCAACTAAACGTCTGTTCCGAAAGGAAGAACCATGTACTCCACCCTGAAAGACCAGCTCACTGCGGAACTGGCGGAAATCACTGACGCCGGAACGTTCAAACACGAGCGCCGGATCGACTCCGCCCAGTCCAGCCACATCGCCGCCGGTGCCCTCGGCCAGCCGGCACGCGCCGTGCTGAACTTCTGCGCCAACAACTACCTCGGCCTGGCCGACGACCCACGGCTCATCGAGGCGGCGAAGACCGCCCTGGACGAACGTGGACTCGGCATGGCGTCCGTGCGCTTCATCTGCGGCACGCAGGACCTGCACCTCGAGCTCGAGCAGAAGGTCTCTGCCTTCCTGGGCACCGAGGACACCATCTTGTTCTCCAGCTGCTTCGACGCCAACGGGGGAGTGTTCGAATCCCTCTTCGGCCCCGAGGACGCCGTCATCTCCGATGCACTGAACCATGCTTCGATCATCGACGGGATCCGCCTGAGCAAGGCCAAGCGCTTCCGCTACGCCAACCAGGACATGGACGAGCTGCGCACCCGCCTCACCGAGGCGGCCGGCATGAATGACGGGGCCGGCCCCCGCCGGTCGGTCATCGTCACCGACGGGGTCTTCTCCATGGACGGCTTCCTGGCTCCCTTGGAGGCGATCTGCGATCTGGCCGACGAATTCGGTGCCCTGGTGATGGTCGACGACTCCCATGCCGTCGGCTTCATGGGGGCCACCGGCGCCGGGACCCCGGAACACGCAGGGGTATCGGACCGGGTCGACATCTACACCGGGACCTTCGGCAAGGCGTTGGGCGGAGCCTCCGGCGGCTACGTCGCGGGTCGCTCCGAGATCGTGGCGATGCTGCGCCAGAAGGCCAGGCCATACCTGTTCTCCAACTCGTTGGCCCCGGCCATCGTCGCCGCGACGCTGAAGGCCCTGGAACTGGTCGTGGAGTCCGGGGAGCTGCGCACCCGCCTGTTCGAGAACGCCGCACTGTTCCGTCGGCGGATGACCGAGGAAGGGTTCGAGCTGCTCGACGGCGAACACGCGATCATCCCGGTGATGTTCGGTGACGCCGCCAAGGCAGCCGCGGTGGCCGACACGATGCTCGAGCACGGGGTCTACGTCACGGCGTTCAGCTTCCCGGTGGTTCCGCGCGATGCGGCCCGCATTCGCGTCCAGCTCTCGGCAGCCCACTCACCCGAGGACATCGAGGCCTGCGTGCAGGCGTTCATCGCCGCCCGGTAGCCGGCCGACCGCAGCATCAATACAGAGGGCCGATCCCTCGCCGTGGGTCGGCCCTCTGTATTGCCCCGCAAGGACACCGTGGAAAGCGCGGGAATCATCGTCGACCAGTAGCCTGAGGGCATCATCATTCCGCTGGGCACCGTCGATGACGGGCGTCGGCCCGTCGCCTGCATCGGCACAGCGACCAGGGGCGATGGTGTGGTCCGGAATAGACAGCAGGGGGCAGGATGGGTTGGATCATATGGCTGATCGTAGGAATTATTCTCGTGGGGGCAATGCTGTTCTTTTCCATCAGGAATAGCCTCGATCGGCGGGCGCGCCAGATGCGGGGCTCCGACCCGGAACGGGCCGCGGCGCTACGCAACATCCGGGGACAGATCAATAGGGGCGGAATGTACCGCTAGGTTCGGCCCGATCCGGGGTCCGAGTTTCCGCCGCCCGGGAGAGCGCACGCACCGCAGCATGAAGGAGGCCGATCCGCAGTAGCGGATCGGCCTCCTTCATGCTCTGTCTACGGGTTGGTGGCGGTGTTCGGTGGCAGGTCCGGCTCAACCGGGGCCGCGTGGACTCCATGCGGCTTCGCCTTGCTTGCCTTGCGTTGTTCACGCTTCTCCAGCCGGCCTTCGACCAGTTGGTACAACACCGGCACCAGGACCAGAGTCAGTGCCGTGGAGGAGACCAGCCCGCCGATGACCACGATGGCCAGGTCCTGCGAGATGAACCCGCTGGACCCGGTCACGCCCAGTGCCATCGGCGTCAAGGCGAAGATCGTCGCCAAGGCCGTCATCAGGATCGGACGCAACCGCTGTCGGGCACCGTTGACGACGGCATCCTGGACACTCTGGCCCTGACGCCGATACTGGTTGACCAGGTCGATGAGCACGATCGCGTTGGTGACCACGATGCCGATGAGCATCAACAATCCGATCATCGAGGCCACACCCAGGGGTTTGCCGGAGGCGAGCATGAGCAGGATCGCCCCGGTCGCCGCGAACGGAATCGACACCAGCAGGATCAGTGGCTGCAGCAGGGACCTGAACTCGGCCACCATCAGTAGGTAGACGATCGCAATGGCGACCAGCATGGCCAATCCCAGTTGCTTGAACGAATCCGTCTGCTGCGCGCTGACTCCGCCGATCTCCACCGAGGCCCCCGCTGGCAGATCGATACCGTCCAACGAGTCCGTGACCGAGGAGGTCACCGCTCCCAGTTCGCCCTCGTCGGGGGTCAGTGAGACCGTGGCCACGAGTTGGCCGCCTTGCCGGCTGACCGAAGAGGGCACGCTGGTGGGTTTGATGTCGGCGAGTTCCGAGAGCTTCTTCATCCCCGAGGCGCTGGGGACCGGGGAGTCCTCCAGCTCCTTCAGCGAGGAGACCGAAGCGCCGCTGTCGACATAGACGGAGAGGTCCTTGCCGTCGATCCTGATGCTGTCCACGGCCTGCGGGTTGGCGGCGGAGGCCACGATCCCCGAGACCTGCATTTCGGTCAGCCCGGCCTGCGCGGCCTTCGTGCGGTCCACCACGACCTCGATCGTCGGCTGGTCGGCCGCGAGGTCGCTGGCGATATCCGTGGAGTGCGGGGTGTCCTTGAGAGCCGAGAGCACCTGATCCGAGGCCTCGGTCAGTGCCGACTTGTCGTCGTGGGCCTTGACGATCACGTCCACCGTGCTGCTCCCGTAGGCAGCTGCCTCTCCGACGGAGATGTCCTTCCCTCCGGGCAGATCAGCCAGACGCTTCTGGATGTCCGCGCTGATGGCGCTCTGGTCACCATCCGGATCGGTGTTCACCGTGTACGACGCCGAACTGGCACCGCCACCGAGCATGGCGGCCAGGCCCTCGCCACCAACACCGGCGGTGAGCAGGACGCTTTCGACGCCCTCGGAATCCATCAGGGCCTCTTCGGTGGCCTGGGCCTCGGCGCTGATCGTCTTCAGATCGGCCCCGGTTTCGAACTGTTGGGTGACCTGCAGGCTGTTCTGCCCGGTGCTGCCCAGGAAATCGACCTTCAACAACGGCAGGATGCCGGCGGTCAGGACCAGGATCATCACGGCACCGACCAGCGTCCAGACCGGGTGGCGCTGGGTGCCACGCAGGATCGGCAGGTAGCCGCGCTGTAGCCGGCTCTTGCGTTCCTTCACCTCGGATGCGGCGCGGACCTCGGCCGGATCGACGTCATGCTGTGACTGGCGCATGAACCAGTAGGCGAGGATCGGGACGATGGTCAGCGCCACGAACAGCGAGGACAGCATCGCGATGGCGACGGTGAGGGCGAAGGGCCTGAACAGTTCCCCGACCACATCGCCAACCAGCGCGATGGGCAGGAAAACCATGATCGTGGTCAGGGTCGATGCCGTGATGGCCCCGGCAACCTCCTTCACCGCCGTCAGGATGGCTTCGCGTTTCTCCTCGCCATAGCCCAGATGCCGTTTGATGTTCTCGATGACCACGATCGAGTCGTCCACCACGCGGCCGATGGCAATGGTCAGCGCGCCCAAGGTGAGCATGTTCAGCGAATACCCACCGATATTGAGCCCGATGAACGTCACCAGGACCGAGATCGGGATCGAAATCGCGGTGACCAACGTCGAACGCACAGAGAGCAGGAAGACCAGGATGACGATGACGGCGAAGGCCAATCCCAGCAGGCCCTCGATGGCCAGGTGGTTGATCGACTGCTCGATGAACGGAGCCTGATCGAAAATGGGGGTGATGGCGGCACCGGCGCCCAACGCGTCCTTGAAGCCGTCGAGTTTGTCGTTGACCGCGTGGGAGATGGAAACGATGTCGGCATCGGGCAGCGCGGTGACCTGGACGGAGAGGCTGGGCTCGCCGTTGGTACGGGTGATGGATGTCTGCTTTTCGTTGGTCACCTTCACCGAGGCGACATCGCCGATCGTCTTCAGCGGCCCGCTGGCGGG
>JBBSRM010000176.1:0-5590 GCA_038243055.1 Actinomycetales bacterium | reverse complement strand
CGATTCGGCTGCTGACCAACACCTCCCAGGTCATGGCGGACAAGATGGTCGACGGCATCACGGCCAACGTGGAGCGGGCCCGCTTCCTGGCCGAGGCCTCCCCGTCGATCGTCACCCCGTTGAATAAGTTCATCGGGTACGAGAACGGCTCGAAGATCGCCAAGAAGGCCATCGCCGAAGGACTCACCGTCCGTGAGGCCACGATCGCCCTGGGCTTCCTCGAGCGTGGTGAACTCACCGAAGAGCAGCTCAATACCGCTCTGGACGTCACCACGATGACCTCGCCTTCGGGCAAGTAGGAAAACAACACCCTTCGACGGAGGCCCACCCCGGCACGGGGCGGGCCTCCGTCATCTCCGATGCCACCTTCATCCGGGGACGTGACGAAGCACACCATCCGATTATTTGCATCCTTGGCAAGATAGTGCAAAACTGCACTATGTGCAGGAAGGTGCAAGGGAGGCCCTGGGGGCCAGGGAACGTCGGCGTGTGGAAACCTATGCCTCACTCACTGACCACGCCCGCACATTCACCGTCGCTCGTGGACTGAACGGATTCACGATCGAGGAGCTGTGCGAGGCCGTCGGGGTCTCCCGCCGCACTTTCTTCAACTACTTCGCCACCAAAGAGGATGCCGTCCTCGGGGTGAAGTCGGCCGACCCGTTGAAGCCGTTCGCGCAGGCTTTCCTGGACTCAGGTCCAGTGGCCCTGGCGGACGGCTCCGGGTCGAGCGCCGAACTGCCCCTGGACCGGGCGCTGCTGGAATTATTCGTGAACTCCTACTCCGTCATGGACGCACCGCAAGCTGACATGCATTCATTCATGCAGGTGATGCAGGCGGAGCCTGCACTGATGAAGCGCATGATCGGCTCGGCGAGGCAACGTCAACGCGCGCTGGCCGAACTGATCGCCACGCGGCAGGGACTAGACCCGGGAGATGGATTCGCGGATCTGGCCTCCACGTTGTTCTCTCAACTGGCGATGACCAGCTTCCAGCAGTTCATCGGATATCCCGGCCCCTCCTCACCCGAAGGCCCACCGGGCGTCTCCCTTTCCGGCGGGTCCGTGGAAGAGGTGCCCGAGGAGACCGCCCCGGAGGCACTGGACCGGTTCACCCGGATCCTCACGGGGAACTTCTCCTACGCACGGCGGCTCTTCGGGACCTGATCGCCGCAATGGGCACCAGCCCGTCCCGCAAGCCCGCGTCCGTGACCAAGACCTTCTAACCGCGGCGGTGGGACCCCTCCTCGCTCGAGGTCAGGTGCACGGCCGCTTCCGGGGTCGCCACCCGGAAGCTGAAGCTCTGCTCGAGGTAGAGATGGACGTCATTGGCGTCGTGGTGGCTGTATCCGATGGACAGGTCCTGTCCGGATTCGAAGAGGAAATCACCACCGCGCAGACTCATCACCACGGCACCCTTGACCCCCGGAGCCCAGACGATCGGTCCATCGAGGATCTTCCGCAGGTGCTCGGAGAGCAGGTAGCCACCCCGTTCGGTGGACTGCACGACCGCCGTGTAGTGCCCGGGACCCAGCGCGAGCCCGAAGGGCCCGGAGATGCCCTCTTCCAACAGTTGGTCAACGGCCTGGGCCACCCGCTTCGGGTAATCGGAGAAGTGCTCCACCCTCGGGACCGTCGGCAGGGAAGTCGCTTGGGTGATCCCGGTGATATGCGCCTGCCGCCACCCATGGAACACCGCCTGGTTCTCGGCACTGGCCATCTGCAGGGCAGCCATGTCGAGGTTGGACAGGTCGACGTCGGCGGCGCCGCGTTCGCCGTCGAGCAGTTCATCCCGGGAAACCGAGAAGGCCACCTGCATCTCCGCCAAGGGCAATACCCGACGTCGCCGCGAAATAATCGGATCATCATCGGAACCGGCCAAGCGCTCGGTACGCCCGAGGTTGGTCGCCGAATAATCCCAGCCAAAGGGGCCGGAGAAATCGACGAGTTTGCGGGCACCCAGCGTGGTGGTCAGCCGATCCCGCGCCTCGTCGTCAAGGAGCTTCCAGCCGGCGGCAGTCATCGGCGCCAGCTCGCGTAACAGGTGATTATTGGAGGTCATGATGCGCTTCCTTTCAGCGACCCGATGCCCAGGGAGCCATCAGCTGCCCCTGGAGATGGTGTCTGCCGCGGTTTGGCGGTTCCAACGGAACCGGAGTCGGCGGACTCCTCGGCGGATTCTCCGTTTTCGACGATATCCCCGTCCTGAAAGAGGATGCCTCGGGCGGTCTGGCCCCATTTGGGTGTCGCTCGGAAGAGGTACTCCAGCTCCATGCAGAAGTGCTTGAACTCCTCGCCCAGGGAGTTCTCCATGATGGCCCGGGCCGCCGGGTCTGTTTCGAGGGATATCCGCTGCTCGTACCAGCCGATGGCTTCGGCTTCCTCCGTGAGGTTCGTGCACATGCGTGCGAAGGTCCGGGTTTCGGCCGATAACTCGGCTGGCGGTTCGTGGTATTGCTCGGTTCCCATGCGTTTCCCCTTAGATCCGCGCCACCGACCTCGATGGCGGCTTCCCTGACGTCAGCCTAACGGCGGAGCGGGCCCAACACCATGGGGGCAGCTAACCGCCGGCCATCCGGGTGATCACGCGCGCCAGCTCGTCCACGAACGCGGCCGTCGGCATGCGTTCGGCAGCGGGGGTGTTCAGATGGGCCACGAGGGCCTCGGTCATACCGCCAACAGCCACCAGTCCGATCAGTCCCGGAGGGGATTCGGGGACCAACCCACGGCGGATCAATTCGAGCATCATGGCATCCATGGCCCGGGCGATTCCGGCGATCATCTGCCGACGTCGGGCCTCCAACTCCGGGGAGACGCCCACGGCTTCGATTTCGAGCACCAGGCCGAGGCGCTCGTCTTCGAGCATCGGACCGACGCCGGCGTGGACGCCACGGCGGATGATTCCATATGCGGTGTCGCCCGCTTCGATGCGCAGCGTCATCACCCGTCGTTGGATCCCGCGGGTCGCTTCAAGGTAGATGGTTTCGAGCAATTCCTCGCGCCCTGAAAAGCACTCGTAGAAAGAGCGGGATGAGACCCCTGCCTCGCGGCACAACCCCTGGACCGTGGTCGCCGCGTAGCCCTGGGTTCCAAAGAGCACCAACCCGGCTTCCAGGAGCTTGTGCCGGCGGACGGCATCCCGCTGCGGGCGGGACACACCACGCCACCTCCGCCCGCTCACGGACGCATCGTCTTCCTGCACCGGGGTTTCTCCAGTCTTCACAAAATCCACTCTGCCACAGGATTTGGCTCCATTCTCGGTTCGAATTCTTGAAAATCTTCCTTTCCAATGTAAGGATCGTCACATGTCTTATTTCGTCAAGGAACGCGATCGCGCACCAGCAGCCACGAAGCCGGTACCCGCCGACCCCTCCTTTCCCCGTACCTGCGTCATCGGGGCCGGGTCTTCGGGCCTGGCTGCGGTGAAGGCGCTGCACCAGGCCGCAGTGCCGGTCGATTGCTTCGAACAGGGCAACGTCGTCGGCGGGAATTGGGTCTTCAGGAACCCCAACGGCCAGTCCGCCTGCTACGAATCACTGGAAATCAACACGTCCTGTCCGCGCATGGCATTTTCCGATTTTCCGATGCCTGCCGACTACCCGGCCTATGCCCGTCACGATCAGGTGGCCGCCTATTTCGAGGCCTATGTGGACCACTTCGGCTTTCGCGAGAAGATCCGCTTCAATACCCGCGTCGACGCGGTCGTCCCTGAAGACGGCGGCTGGAGGGTCGACATCACCGGCCCCGAGGGCGCGGAGCAACACCACTACGATGCCGTCCTCGTCGCCAACGGACACCACTGGGACGCCCGCTGGCCGGACCCCGCCTACCCCGGAAGCTTCGATGGTGAGCAGTTGCACGCCCATGACTACCGCTCGGGGGAACAGCTCAGGGACAGGAAGGTGGTGGTCGTTGGCGCCGGGAACTCGGCCTTGGACATAGCCTCCGAGGCCGGCCGGGTCGCCCGCAGCGCCGTTCTGTCCCAACGCCGCGGCCAGTGGGTGCTGCGCAAGTACTTCCTCGGCCGGGCCTCGGACCAGTTGGTCCTGCCCAAATGGCTGCCGTGGTGGGCCACCCGGGTCAGACTCCGGCTTGCGTCGATCCTCTCCGGCAGCACCACACGGCTCGGCCTGCCTCGACCCGCACATGCCCCGGGCCAATCCCATCCCGTCCAATCGGAGCAGATCCGCGAGATGCTGAAGTCGGGGGCAGTGATGCCGAAGCCGGGCATCGAGCGGCTCGACGGGGACCGTGTCGTGTTCACCGATGGCTCCGCGGCGGCAGCTGACCTGATCATCTGGGCCACCGGCTACCGGGTCCGGTTCCCCTTCCTGGCAGAGGACCTGGTCAACCCGGCAGGTAACGAGTTGCTGTTGTGGAAGCGCACCGTGCATCCGGATCATCCAGGACTGTTCTTCATCGGCCTACTCCAACCCATCGGGGCGGTGATGCCGCTGGCCGAGGCGCAGTCGATCTGGGTGGCGGAGATGCTGACGCGACGCTACGTGTCGCCGCCCGCGGCCGATATCCGCACGCAGATGGAACGCGACCACCAGCGCAACGCCCGTCGTTTCTACGCGTCGGCCCGGCACACCATGGAGGTCGATTTCGACAGCTATCTCTGGGACCTTGAACGGGAACGACGCCGGGGCGCCGCCCGTGCCGGTAGATCGGCGGCGGAATCACGCAATCGGCAGGGGGCGGACGCATGAAACGCCGGACAGGACACCACCGCCCCTCCGGCAGGTTCCCGACTGATCGTGGTGGAGCCGTCATCACCGGTGCCGGTGGAGGGCTGGGTCGGCAGATCGCGCTGCGGCTGGCCCGGGCCGGATTCACCCTCCAGGTCACCGACGTCGATCTTCGGCTGGCCGAAGCCGTGGCTGCCGATATCAATGCGGAATTGCCGCGGCCGGCGGAACGGCAGGCATGCGCCTCCACGCTGGATGTCCGCGACGCCACCGCCTGCTCCGAGGTCGCCGAGGCCTCCCGTTCACGCTCAGGGTCCTTGTCCCTCTGGGTCAATAATGCCGGGGCCTTGTTCACCGGCCCCGTCTGGGAGCAGGACGAACGCCAGCGGCGCCTGGTCCTGGAGGTCAACGCCGTCGGGACCATCAACGGAACCCTGGCCGCCCTGGAGATCATGCGTCCGGCCGATGCCGGTCTGGTCGTGAACGTGGCATCGTTGGCGGGCCTGGTCGGGGTTCCCGGGGAAGGGATCTACGCCGCGTCAAAGCACGCGGTCCTGGGGTTCAGCGTTTCGGCGATGGCCGATTTGCGTGCTGCCGGGGTCAAGGGCGTCGATATCAGTTGCGTCTGTCCCGACGGCATGTGGACTCCGATGCTCCATGACAAGCTCGATGATCCCGGCGCCGCCTTGTCCTTTACCGGCAAGCTGCTCGAGCCGGCCGAAGTCGCGGATCTGGTCCTGCGGGTCGTGGATAAACCGCGGCCCGTGACCGCCTGGCCACGCTGGCGCGGAGGTCAGGTCCGGCTCTTCGACTTACTGCCCGGGGTCGCCGTGCGCCTGGCGCCGCTGATGGTCGCCTACGGCCGCAGGCGGCAGGCGGCGTTCGCCCGGAAGCTGCGG
>JBBSRM010000175.1:0-5596 GCA_038243055.1 Actinomycetales bacterium | reverse complement strand
CGTTCGTGCCATACAGCAGGTCGGCCCGCAGGCCTCCAGGGTTCATCAGGGCGATCTGTGCCGGTTCCCCACCGAAATCCTCATTGGAGGTCGCCCACAGCTGCATGTCCGCCACGAGATTGCCCATCGAGGATTCGACCCCGCGGTCGGCTCCCGGCTCGGTCCCGCCGCGCAGGATGTCGGCGCTGATCTGGCCCACCTGTTCCGCGCCCACGATCTCGGCCTGTTCAGCGGCCTTCTTCACGACCCGGGCCACCCGGCGATCCGCCGGGAACGCCGGGACGGTCTCGCCCGCAGCATCGGTCTTCGTCAGCTCCACCAGTGAACCCGAGAGTGCGACCGGCTTCTTGGAGCGACGGTCCACGGTGATCTTCACCCGATCCAACGTGGTGCCGTATTCATGGGCTTGCACCACCGGGCGCTTCATCGAGGACGACCACCCCTTCACCGGGAAGGAGCAGGCGTACTCCTGGTGGGTGTGGCCGGAGAAGATGGCGTCGACGTCGGCCGATGCCCCGCGGATGAGCTCGCCATAGGCGGTGTCCTCGTCGGAGATCGCCGAGCAGTCGGTGCTGGCGGACCCTTCATGGGCCAGCAGGACGATCACGTCCGCCTCGCCATTGGATTTCCTGCCGTCGGAGAGCTTGGCCGAGACCCGGTTGGCGGCCTCGAGCTGGTTGCCGAAGTCGAGGCCGGCGACGCCGGAGGGGGTGACCAACGATTTGGTCTGTTCGGTGACGACGCCGATGAATCCGACCGTGACGCCCTGGACCTTGCGCAGCGCATACTCCCTCAACGCCGGCTTGTGGGTGCCCTCGTGGTAAACGTTGGCACCCAATGCGTAGTCGGCCCCGGCGTTCCTGTTGTGCTTTCCGTAGCGCGGGATGACCCGGTTCCTCAGATCGTCGATGCCGCGGTCGAATTCGTGGTTTCCCATGGAGGAGATATCCAACCCGGCGGTGCGCAGCGCGTCGATCGTGGGGGTGTCGTCCTGGGAGAAGGAGGTGAAGGTCGATGCGCCGATGTTATCGCCGGATGAGACGAACAGTGTGTTGCGCTTCCGCTTTCCTGACAACTGATCGACGGCCCCTGCCAGGACCGCTGCCCCCGCCGAGGACCCGTCCGCCTCGATCCGGCCGTGGAAGTCATTGATGCCCAGCAACTGGATGGTGCTGGTCCGCGGCTGATGGTGTCCGCCTCCATGGCCTCCGCCGTGGTGCCCTCCATGATGCCCTCCGTGGTTCCCGCCATGGCCGCCGCCATGGTGGTTTCCCGAGCTGGTGACCGTTGGGGCGGCCTGGGCCGGTGCCACCAAGGTCGTGGCAGCCAGTGCGAGGCCCGCGACGATCACGCCGGCTCTCTGGAGCGAATGCTTGCGTGGGTTCACGTCGAGACTCCCGAGGGTGCGGTATGTGATGTATCACACACTCGCAGCGCGGCATACGGGCGATCCTACCGAGCGCAAGGACCGTGTCAATGGAAAATGTGGCATATTCCACTAAGCTTGCAGTTGTGCAAGGTTTGCATGAGTGCATAAACTGTACCTATGCAAGAAGTCCCTTTAACCCAACGCGAGCGCAATCGCGTCGAAACCTGGAACGCGATTCATGACGCTGCGGCGTCCATGGCACTCGAAGACGGACCGGCGTGCGTGACGATCGAGGCCGTGGTCTCACGTGCGGGCGTCTCCAAACGAACGTTCTTCAACTACTTCCCGACCAAGGAAGACGCCATTCTCGGCACCCGGGCACCGTCGGTGCCCGAAGAACTGCTCGAGAAGTTCCGCACCAGTGATGCGGACCTGCTGACCCGGATCGTCAGGATCCTCGCCGGCGTCATGTCGACCAGCCTCGGCCGGGGCCACGCCTATCAGGTCAGGCGCGACATCATCACCCGCTACCCGGAACTCAAGGGTCGGATGATGCAACACATCAACGCAGCCGAAAAGCTCGTCGACGAAATCCTGCATGAACGCATGGACAGCGATGCAGCCGAGGAAACCCTCAACCTGCTGCCCGATGGTCAGGACTCCGCCCGGGCCCTGCTCATGCTCGCGGGAACCATCACCCGCTATGCCTACAGCTCGGATCCACAGGGAACCGTCGCCGACATCGAGCTACACATCGACTCAACCGTCAAGATTTTCCGAGAGGTAATGCAAGCCACCCATGACAACGTCTAAAACCACCAGAGCCAAGCCGGTGCTTGGCAGCAAGAACCACATCATGCTGCTCTTCGCTGCGCTGATGATCACGATGCTCATGGCGTCGTTGAATCAGACCGTGCTCTCTGCTGCCCTGCCCACGATGGTGGGTGAGCTCAACGGCGTCGAGCACATGGCGTGGATCATCACGGCGTTCATCCTGGCCTCGACCGTCATGATGCCGGTCTATGGCAAGCTCGGCGACCTCTTCGGGCGCAAACCGCTGCTGATCATCGCGATCCTGATCTTCATGAGCGGGTCGGTGCTCGGCGCCCTCTCCGGAACCATGAACGGCGTCATCCTCGCCCGTGTTGTCCAGGGGCTGGGCGGCGGCGGGTTGATGATCCTCTCCCAGGCCACCATCGCCGACGTCATCCCGGCCCGTGAGCGTGGCAAATACATGGGCGTCATGGGTGGGGTCTTCGCCGTGTCCTCCGTCGCCGGACCGCTACTTGGTGGTTGGCTGACCGAGGGGCCGGGATGGCGTTGGGCCTTCTGGCTGAACCTGCCATTGGGTGTCCTCGCTGTGCTGGCCACCATTTTCCTGTTGCACGTTCCCCTCAAGGTCAACGAATCTCGTCCGAAAATCGACGTCGCCGGGATGATGATGATGGCAGTGGCCACCACCACCCTGGTCCTCGCCTGCACCTGGGGTGGCAACACCTACGCGTGGGATTCCGCGATGATCCTGGGTCTCTTCGCAGTTACCGTGGTCGTCGCTGTGGCCTTCGTCCTCGTCGAGCGCAAGGTCTCCGAACCGGTGATCCCGCTGATGCTGTTCAAGAACCGCAACTTCGTGCTGACCACGTTCGCCGCCCTGATGGTCGGCATCGCCATGTTCGGCGCCATCGGCTACATGCCCACCTACCTGCAGATGGTCACCGGGTTCGGCCCGACGGAAGCCGGCCTGTTGATGATCCCGATGATGGGCGCCCTGCTGGTGACCTCGATCGTCGTGGGCCGCCGGGTCTCCGCCTCGGGACGCTATAAGAAGGTCATGATGACCGGCACGCTGCTCCTGGGCTTGGGCCTGGGACTGCTCTCGTCCATTCATCCCGACACCGAGGTCTACATGATCTGCGTGTTCCTGGGCGTGATCGGCCTGGGCCTGGGCATGAGCATGCAGATGCTCACCCTGGTGGCGCAGAACTCGTTCCCGCTGAAGTTCGTCGGCACGGCGACCGCCGGACAGAACTACTTCCGCCAGGTCGGGGCGACCCTGGGCTCGGCAGTGGTCGGCTCGCTCTTCGCCAGCCGGTTGAAGGACATCCTGGCCGATAAGTTGCCCGAGGGAGCCTCCTCGGGGGCCAGCACCAACTCGTTGACGCCTGAACTGGTCACCTCCCTGCCCGCCCCGGTCCGTGACGTCATCATCTCGGCCTACAACGAGGCCCTGGTTCCGCTGTTCCTGTGGATGGTTCCGCTGGCCGTCGCCGCGACCATCGCTTTGTTCTTCATGAAGGAAGCGACGCTGGCCACCCGCATCGATCGCGAGATCCCGGAGGCCTCGATCTCCGAGGGGCAGCTTGCCTCCGTTGACGAGCACGGTCAGGCCGATCACCACGAACCGACGTCCGCGGCGGCTGGTGGCGGCAACGAACCGTCCCAGGTGCCGTCCATGGCCCCCGTGCCGGCTGCCCAGGTCATGGAGCCGGCAGGCAGCGGAACGGGGCAGCGTCCGCGCGGCGCCCACCGCGCCACCGGCGTGGTCGAATAGCCGGCACCGACGGCCATTGGCCGACGCCGGAGCGGGGTGTTTCCCGGAAGGGGAGCGCCCCGTTGTGATGCGTCACATTGCGTGGCGGTCGGCGTTGGACAACACTGGAAAGACAGGGACCCAACTGGTGTCCCGCTGCGCCAACCAAGGAGTAACACCGTGAGCGAACCCATCAACGTGGGACCGGTTGAAGATATCGAGGAAGGCGAGGCCAAGGTCATCGACTCCGATGACACCGGCACCGGAAACGATATTTCCATCTTCCACAGCGAAGACGGTGGTTTCTACGCGCTCGACGACGAATGCACCCATGAAACCGCTTCGCTGGCCGAAGGCTGGATCGAAGACGGCGAGGTCGAATGCCCCGTGCACTCAGCGCGTTTCTGCCTCAAGACCGGTGAAGCACTCTGCCTGCCGGCGACCGTCAACGCCCGCATCCACAAGGTCGAGGTCCGCGACGGGGACATCCTGCTGTATCCCGGGGTTTCACCGGACGCCAGCTAGGCGCTCCAGCGCCGACGGCGTTCCCAGTTCCGGCCGGTCCGCAGGGTGTTCGAGATAGTGCACCAAGGCCGAATGCAGGACATTCGGGTCCGCCAACAAGTACGCCACCTGCACCACAGCCTCCTCGCAGGCGGTGGTGCGGTTGTTTGTGGGTCCGTCACCTGCCGGCCGATCGCGGCCGCGGAGGAGCACCAACGCCGGGCCGCGCCGGCCCAGGGGGGTGCGGCCGCGTGGATTCTCTGCGCTGACCGATTCCATGTCCCGCCAATATATTTCGGTCAGACCCAGTGGCCCGAAGACCACCACGCGGCTCCGGGTCAGGAAGACCCCCGGTTCCTGGTCGGCGGAGGCGATGCGCAGCAGTCGCAGGCCCTCACGCAGGATCATGAATCCGGTGACGCCCAAGGCGATGGCACCGGCTATGGTCCAAAAGCGCTCGAATCCGGCGTGCAGCAGGGCGAATTTGCCGACCGCGGCCAGGGCGGCGACCAGACCGATGACCCCGAGGCCGACCGTCGCTGCGGCAAAGGCCGGCGAATTATGGCGGTAGGTGAAACGGGTGGAGGCGCGCAGACCGCTGGAAGTGTCCACGGGGCTGAGCTCGGGCACCAGCGCGTCGGGGGCCAGTCGGAACTCGCGGACCAGCGACACGACGGTGCCGATCCCGAAGGCCACCAGCGGGACACCGAAGAGCAGCGATTGCAGGGCCAGGGCCCAGATGCCCAAGCCGATGAGGAACCCTGCCATGACGAAGGCGGGAAACAGATGGTGCGCCAGCTTCCACCCACGATTGCGGGGGGCCCATTGGACCTCGTGGCGTTCCTCTGCTGACATGCATCCATCGTATCGAGGGACCGTGCCGTTCGGCGGCAGCCGGGCGTGGCTCAGTTCAGTTGGCGCAACGGCGCACCAGCCAGCCAGGCCTTCACATCCTCGAAGGCCTGCCCGTAGAAGACCTCATAGGTTTGCCGGGTGACGTAGCCCAGATGCGGGCTCAGCACGGTGCGCGGCGCCGCGATGACGGGGTGGTCGGTCGTTAGCGGTTCGACGTCGAAGACATCCAGTGCCGCCCCGCCCAACCAGCCTTCGTGTAGACCGCGCAGCATCGCCTCCTGGTCCACGATCCCGGCACGTGAGGTGTTCACCAACAGCCCGTCGGGTCCCAGCAGGCG
>JBBSRM010000174.1:0-5638 GCA_038243055.1 Actinomycetales bacterium | reverse complement strand
GTCGGCCTCGTCGGGGGAGTCGCCTGTGGGGGTCGGAAGCGTGATCCCGCCCAGGAGGCGGGCGGCGACGTCGACGAGCAGGTCCTGTTTATTCTTCACATGCCAGTACAGGGCGCCGACCTGGACCTCGAGTTCGCGGGCCAGGCGCCGCATCGACAGGTCGGCCAGGCCGAACTCGGTGAGGATGCCGACGGCGGAGCCCACCACCTGATCCCGTGTCAACGCCATGCCCGTAGTCTACGGTGCATTTACTGTTGCTGAACAACGTTCAATTTATTGCACGCTGGACCAACTACATCGCTGAACGGTGTTCAAGTATGCTTAATGAGGGAGATGCCGTCGTGGCAATGCCAACAGGAACACCAGAGGCCAGGGGCGCGGAGCCGACCGATATGCAGACCATAGCCAACGGGGCGCCGATGGGATGGCAGCGGGTCGTCGAAGACGTGGTTGCCGGCTGCGGGCTCGACGCCGAGGGCGCGGCAGCGATCCTGGCTACCCCCGACGACCAGACCCTCGCTCTCGTCGGCGCCGCCGGGGAGCTGCGGCGTCGTCATTTCGGGAACACGGTCAAGGTCAACTACCTGGTGAACCTGAAATCGGGTCTTTGCCCCGAAGACTGCACCTACTGCTCCCAACGACTGGGGTCGGCTGCCCAGATCCTGAAGTACTCGTGGATCGACGCCGACGAAGCAGTCAGACAGGCCGAATTGGGCATTCAGGGCGGTGCCAGCCGCGTCTGCATGGTGGCCAGCGGCAAGGGGCCGGCCAACCGCGACGTCGACCGCGTTGCAGGAATGGTCGGACAGCTCAGGGAACGCAACCCCGACGTGGAGATCTGCGCCTGCCTGGGGATCCTGAAGGCCGGGCAGGCCGAAAAACTGCGTGACGCCGGCGTCGACGCCTATAACCACAACCTGAACACCGCAGAATCCAAATACGAGGACATCTGCACCACCCACGACTTCGCCGACCGGGTCGCCACGGTCGAGGCTGCCAAGACGGCGGGTCTGTCGCCGTGCTCGGGACTCATCGTCGGCATGGGCGAAACCGACGAGCAGCTCGTCGAGGCCGTCTTCGCCTTGCGTGATCTGGACGCCGACTCCATCCCGGTGAACTTCCTCATGCCCTTCGACGGCACTCCGTTGGAAGGGACCTGGGAACTGACCCCGCTGAAATGCCTGCGCATCCTGGCCCTGGTCCGGCTCGCGGCACCGGCATCAGAGGTCCGGATGGCCGCAGGGCGGGAAATTCATTTGCGGTCCCTGCAGCCGTTCGCGCTGCAGGTCGCCAATTCGCTCTTCCTGGGTGACTACCTCACCAGTGAAGGCCAGGAGGCCGAAGCGGACCTGGCCATGATCTCCGACGCGGGATTCGAGGTCCTGGGCGCCAGCCGGGAAAACGTCGGGGCGAACCCGACCATCCGGCGTCGTGGTGTGGGAACGGCGGTGGCCCCCAACGCCTGATGCCCGGGGCCGGGGGGCAGCACCGCGGCCGTGGTTTCGTGGGCCGGGCCCAATGTGTGGAAAAAGTCGCATGTTGCCGGGCACTTGGGTAACCTTGATCCGTAAGAGCCCCTTTCCCTCTTACGCTCCAGCCCGGTTTCTGGGCGGGGTACGGAGGACAGGGGCGTTCTTGTGTCCGGCACCGCCGGAACCCGGTGTAAGCCGGCCGCTGACCCACGCAAGGGGGAGGATCCCATGCCAGCAATCGTGATCGTCGGAGCCCAATGGGGTGACGAGGGAAAAGGCAAGGCCACTGACCTGCTCGGAGGCCGTGTCGACTACGTGGTCAAGCCCAACGGCGGCAACAACGCCGGGCACACCGTCGTCGTCGGCGGCGAGAAGTACGAGCTCAAGCTCCTTCCCGCGGGCATCCTGTCCCAGAACGCGACCCCCATCATCGGCAACGGCTGCGTGGTGAACCTGGAAGCCCTGTTCGAGGAGATCGACGGCCTCGAAGCCCGCGGCGCCGACACCTCGAAACTGCGCATCTCGGCCAACGCGCACCTGGTGGCCCCCTACCACCAGACCATGGACAAGGTCACCGAACGGTTCCTGGGCAAACGGGCCATCGGCACCACCGGGCGCGGCATCGGCCCGGCCTACATGGACAAGATCGGCCGGCTGGGCATCCGCGTCCAGGACGTTTTCGACGAATCCATCCTGCGGCAGAAGGTCGAAGGGGCCGTGCGGCAGAAGAACGAACTGCTGGTCAAGGTCTACAACCGCCGCTCCGTCGAGGTCGACGAGATCGTCGAGTACTTCCTAAGCTTCGTGGAGAGGCTGCGCCCGCTGGTGATCGACTCCACGTTCGTGCTCAATGAAGCGCTCGACGCCGGCAAGGTGGTGCTCATGGAAGGCGGGCAGGCCACGTTCCTGGACGTCGACCACGGCACCTACCCGTTCGTCACCTCCTCGAACCCGACGGCAGGCGGCGCCTCCGTCGGATCGGGCATCGGCCCGACCCGGATCACCCGTTCGGTAGGGATCATCAAGGCCTACACCACCCGCGTCGGTGCCGGCCCGTTCCCCACCGAACTCTTCGACGAGATGGGCGAGTACCTACAGAAGACCGGCGGCGAGTTCGGCGTGAATACCGGGCGCCCGCGCCGCTGCGGCTGGTACGACGCCGTGCTGGCGCGCCATGCCTCGCGGGTCAACGGCTTCACGGACTACTTCGTGACCAAACTCGACGTGCTCTCGAACATCGAACGGATCCCGGTGTGCGTGGCCTACGACGTCGACGGCGTCCGCCACGATGAAATGCCGATGACGCAGACCGACTTCCACCACGCGAAGCCGATCTTCGAATACTTCGACGGCTGGGCCGAGGACATCACGAAGGCCAGGACCATGGAGGACCTGCCGGAGAACGCCAGGAACTACATCCTGGCGCTGGAGAAGATCTCCGGAACCCGGATCTCGGCCATCGGCGTCGGCCCCGACCGTGAGCAGACGATCGTGCGTTACGACCTGATCGACGACTCGCTCTAAACATCATGGTGGGGTGTCCAGACCCGTAGCCCCACGGCAACGAACTTCGGGGCGCCCCACCACAACTGTCCCGTCGGGCCGCCCGCGCCGCGGTGACGCCCCGAAGTTCGTCGTCATCACGCGGGTTCGCTTCCATGCGCTCGGGCTACTCCTGGCTTAACCCCGCGTCGGCGACCGATGCGCCCTTGCCGGTCAGGCGGGCCGCGGAGGCGACCCGGAACGAGGCGATGAGTCCGAGGATGAGGAATGCTGCAGCGCCGAAGAGGGACCACTGCACGCCCGTGGCGAACCCCGCGGTCAGGGCATCATGCAGCGGGCTGGCGGCGTTCACGCTGGAGATCAGACCACCTGCGGAGTCGCTGAGCCCGGACGCCATTTTGGTGGTGGTGGCCTCGTCCGCGCCGGCATCGCGCAGTAGACCGACAGCGCTGGCAGCCGTGGCGACGGCCAATATGGTTCCGGCGATGGCGGAGCCGAGTCCGGAGCCGACCTGGCGCACGGTGGACTGGGTGGCCGAGGCCTCACCGGAGGCTTCGGTGGGGATGTCACGCAGGACGGTGCCCGTCAACTGTGCCGAAGCCAGACCCAGTCCCAAGCCGTAGACGACCAGCACCGGAACCAACAGACCGATGGCGAGGCTGTTGCTGGTGAAGATCGCCAGCACCAGCACCCCGGCGACCTCCAGCGCCAGGCCGAGGATGACCACTCGAGCTGCGCCCATGAGATCGGCCAGATGCCGTGCCGCTGCCCCCGAACCGAAGGCGCCCAACGCCATGGCCGCCAGAATCAGACCGGCGCCGAGGGTGCCGGTCTCCAGCACGTTGACCAGGAAGAGCGGCAACACCAGCAGCAGGCCGAATTCGCCCACGGCGACCGCCGCTGCAGCGGTGTTTCCCCAGGAAAACGTGCTGATTCTGAAGAGCTTCAAATCCAGCAGGGCCGCCTTGCCCACGGTGGCTCGGTGTGCCTGCCAGCCAAGGAACGCTGCGAGGAGCACGACGCCGGCGATCGCCAGCGGGATGACGGGAGAGCTGCCTTCTGGCCACGAAACAGGGCCGATGGCCAATGGTTGCTTGGGGGTCCACCAGCCCAGCGTGGGGCCCTCGATCAGCGCGAAGACCAACAGGCCGAACGCGGCGGCGCTGAGCAGCAGCCCGGTGACGTCGAAGCCCGGAGCCGAACGAGTCTCACTGGTTTCGGGAACGAAGAGCACGGTGCCCACGAGGATCAGGAGACCGAAGGGCAGGTTGACCAGGAAGATCCACCGCCAGTCGACGCTTGAAGAGAGCCAGCCGCCCAGCAGTGGGCCGACCGCCGCCATCCCGGACATCACGGCGCCCCATACGCCGAAGGCGGCAGCGCGGTCGCGTCCCTGGAAGTTGGCATTGACGCTGGCCAGCGTGGACGGCAGGACGGCGGCACCGCCGACGCCCTGGATGGCCCGGCCCAGGATGAGTGAGGACGAGGAGTCAGCCATCGCGGAGAACAAGCTGCCGGCCATGAACAGCACGACGCCGGCGACGAAGAGTTTGCGTCGTCCGACCCGGTCGCCCAACCGACCGGCACTGAGCAGCAGGGCGGCCAGCACCACCGAGTACAGGCTGTTGACCCACTGTGCGTCCCCGAGGTCGAGTCCGAGGTCGGCGATGATCGTCGGCAGGGAGACCCCGACGATGGTGCCATCGAGCACGATCATGGAAAGGCCGGCGGCCAGAACCGCCAGGGCGGCCCACTTATTGGGTTGAGGCTTCTTCACGGACTCCACGTTACGGCTGACAGCACTCCGATCCATCCACCTTTTGATCGATCATGGGTAGGCTGGAGGGACGCACAGCGGAAGGCGAAAACCATGAAGATCAGTGTTGGACAGCTCTCACCCAGCGGCGATATGGCGGAGAACCTGCAGGTGGTTCGCCGGCTCGTCGCCCGTGCCAAGGATTCCGGCGCGGAACTGGTGCTCTTCCCCGAGGAAACGATGTTCACGGTCCGCAAGATCGAAGGGGATCTGGGTGCCGCGGTGGAGCGCGACTGGAGCACCTTCGTCCAGCAGCTCTCCCTGCTGGCTGCGGAATTCGGTGTGGCGATCGTCGCCGGCGGATACGAGCCCAGCGGGGACCCGCAGCCGTACAACACGTTGGTGACCATCGACTCCGGTGGTGCCATCCTGGGCACCTACCGCAAGATCCACCTCTACGATGCCTTCTCCTACCAGGAATCCAGTCGGATCAAATCGGGGGACGTCTCGGCGGTCCCCGTCTTCGACATCGGCGACCTGAAGGTCGGGATCATGACCTGCTACGACATTCGTTTCCCCGAGGTCGCCCGCCGTCTTGCGGTGGCCGGTGCCGATGTGGTCCTCGTCGCGGCGGCCTGGTTCAAGGGCGACCACAAGATTGATCACTGGGAGACACTGCTCAAGGCCCGTGCGGTGGAGAACACGGTCTGGGTGGCTGCCGCCGGAACGAGTTCGACGAATACCGTCGGCCACTCGGCGATCCTGGACCCGCTGGGCATCCCGGTGGACTACCTCGGCGAGGAAACCGAAGCGCTGGTCACGGTCGACGTCACCCGTCGTCGTGTGGAGGAAGTCCGCCGGTTCCTGCCGGTGCTGGCCAACCGGCGGATCGGCACCGATATCAACG
>JBBSRM010000173.1:0-5660 GCA_038243055.1 Actinomycetales bacterium | reverse complement strand
GACCTGTGCAATATGTTCATCCGTTTGGAAGGCCATCACGTTCGCCACATGCTGGCCCTTGGCATCGCGTCCGCCTTCGGCCAACTCATAGCACTTCGCGCGGTACACGCGGCCATGGTTGGTGAAGAAGAGCAACCAGTTATGCGTGGTGGTGACGAAGAAGTGTTCAACCACGTCGTCCCCACGGAGCTGTGCGCCCCGGATACCCTTGCCACCGCGGTTTTGCGAGCGATAGTTATCGCTTCGGGTCCGTTTGATGTAGCCGCCGCGGGTGATCGTGACGACCATTTCCTCTTCAGGAATGAGGTCTTCCATCGACATGTCACCGTCATAACCGGCGACGATCTGCGTTCGGCGGTCGTCTCCATGCCGCTGGACGATTCCGTCGAGTTCCTCGGAGATGATCTGGCGTTGGCGCACCGGGTCGGCCAGGATGATCTTGTATTCGGCGATCTCGGCCTCGAGCTTGGCGTGCTGATCCTGGATCTTCTGTCGTTCCAGTGCTGCCAGTCGACGTAGCTGCATGTCCAGGATGGCCTGGGCTTGGAGGTCATCGATATCGAGCAGGTCCTTCAAGCCGTTACGTGCATCCTCGACGGTCGGAGAACGGCGGATGAGTGCGATGACATCGTCCAAGGCATCCAGGGCCTTGAGCAGCCCGCGCAGGATATGGGCCTGCTCCTCCGCCTTGCGCAGACGGAACTGCGTACGCCGGACGATGACGTCGACCTGGTGGTTGACCCAATGCCGGATGAAGGCATCCAGGGACAGGGTGCGCGGCACGCCATCCACGATGGCCAGCATATTGGCCGAGAAGTTCCCCTGAAGCTCTGTGTGCTTATAGAGGTTGTTCAGCACCACCTTGGCGACGGCATCACGCTTGAGAACGATCACCAGGCGCTGCCCGGTCCGGCCGGATGTCTCGTCGCGAAGGTCTGCGATGCCACCCATCTTCCCGTCCCTGACGAGTTCGGCGATCTTGATGGATAGGTTGTCCGGGTTGGCCTGGTAGGGCAACTCGGTGACGACCAGGCAGGTCCGCCCCTGCAACTCCTCGACATTGACCACAGCGCGCATGGTCACGGAACCACGTCCCGTCCGGTAGGCATCCTCGATGCCACGGCGGCCCAGAATGAGGGCACCGGTGGGGAAATCGGGCCCCTTGATGTGCTGCAGCAGGGATTCGAGCAGCTCTTCCTTGGTTGCCTCGGGGTTCTGCAGGTACCACTGGGCACCGGCGGCGACTTCGCGCAGGTTGTGTGGGGGGATGTTGGTGGCCATGCCGACGGCAATGCCGGAGGACCCGTTGACCAACAGGTTCGGGAACCGTGCCGGCAGGATCGTCGGCTCCTGGTTCTTGCCGTCGTAGTTGTCTTGGAAGTCGACGGTTTCCTCGTCGATTTCGCGAACCATCTCCATGGCCAGGGGCGCCATCTTGGTCTCTGTGTACCGTGGTGCGGCGGCACCGTCGTTGCCCGGGGAGCCGAAGTTCCCCTGCCCCAGGGCCAAGGGGTAGCGCAAGGTCCAGTCCTGGATCAGACGAACCAGGGCATCGTAGATCGCGGTGTCACCGTGCGGGTGGTACTGACCCATGACCTCGCCGACCACGCGGGCACACTTGTTATAGGAGCGCTCCGGGCGGTATCCACCGTCGAACATCGCGTACAGTACGCGGCGGTGCACCGGCTTGAGCCCATCCCTGACATCGGGCAGGGCCCGGCCGACGATCACGGCCATCGCGTAGTCAAGATACGACCGTTGCATCTCGGTCTGCAGGTCGATCGGCTCGACCCTGTCGATGGTGGCTGCTGCCACGGGCTGGTCCGGCTGCACGACGTCGTCGTTCTCCGGGTCCTGGGGGTTTTCGGGCGTCTCGTCGCTCATCGGTTTCTTCCTCTATTCAAAGCTGCGTCGGAACGAAGGGGCGGTTTCCTCAGATATCGAGGAAGCGCACATCCTTGGCGTTCTGCTGGATGAAGTTACGGCGGGATTCAACGTCCTCGCCCATGAGCACCGCGAAGGTCTGGTCCGCTGCGGCGGCGTCTTCCATGGTGATCTGGCGCAGGGTCCGGTGGTCCGGATCCATGGTGGTGTCCCACAGCTCGGAGTAGTCCATTTCGCCCAGGCCCTTATAGCGCTGGATGGCGTTGTCCTTGGGCAGGCGCTTATTAGCCGCCGCACCGGCGGTCAGGGATGCATCCCGTTCGGCATCCGAGAAGACGTATTCATGAGCCGAGTTGGACCACTTGATCCGGTAGAGCGGCGGCTGCGCCAAGTAGACGTAGCCGTTTTCGATCAGGGGACGCATGTAGCGGAACACCAGGGTCAGCAACAGCGTGGTGATGTGCTGGCCGTCGACATCGGCATCGGCCATCAGCACGATCTTGTGGTAACGGAGCTTGGCCATATCGAATTCCTCGCCGATGCCCGTTCCGAAGGCGGTGATCATCGACTGGACCTCGGCATTGCCCAAGGCCCGATCAAGACGCGCACGCTCCACGTTGAGGATCTTGCCGCGCAACGGCAGGATTGCCTGGGTCCGGGGATCTCGACCGCGTTTGGCGGAGCCGCCGGCAGAATCGCCCTCCACGATGTAGACCTCGCACTCGGCCGGGTTCTTCGACGAGCAGTCCGAGAGCTTGCCCGGCATGCCGAACGATTCCAGCGGGGATTTACGACGCGCATTGTCCCGCGCCTTACGAGCCGCGAGACGGGCCTGAGCGGCAAAAAGGGACTTCCGGATGATGTCCTTGGCCGTCGCGGGGTTCCGCTCGAGCCAGTCCCCGAGTTCGTCGTTCACTACACCCTGGACGAATCCCTTGGCCATGGAGTTACCCAGCTTGGTCTTGGTCTGGCCCTCGAACTGCGGTTCCCCGAGCTTGATGGAGATCACCGCGGTCAGCCCTTCCCGGATGTCGTCCCCGGTGAGGTTGTCGTCCTTGTCCTTGAGGATGCCTTTTTCCCTGGCATAGCGGTTGATCAGCGAGGTCATCGCCGCACGGAAGCCTTCCTCGTGCGTTCCTCCCTCGTGGGTGTTGATGGTGTTGGCATAGGTATGGACGGATTCCGAATAGGCCGTCGTCCACTGCATCGCGATCTCCACGGAGATCATCCGCTCCGTATCTTCGCTTTCGAAGGCGATGACATCCGGATGGACCAGGTCGGCCTTCTTCGAGGTATTGAGGTATTCCACGTAGTCGAGCAGACCATTTTGGTAGCAGTAATCGACGAACCGGTGCTTGGGTTCCTCGGCCTCGTGGGCACGCTCTTCGGTATCGTCCTCGGCGATCTCATCCGCGGAATCATCAAGCGTCCGCTCATCAGTGAAGGAGATGCGCAGACCCTTGTTCAAAAAGGCCATCTGCTGGAAACGTGTCCGGATGGTTTCGAAGTCGAACTCGACGGTGTCGAAAATCCCGGCATCTGGATAGAACGTCAGGATCGTTCCGGTTTTATTGGTTTCCTCGCCCTTGACCAGATCGGTCTGGGGTTTGCCGCCATAGCCGAAGGACATCCGGTACACGTTGCCCTGCCGGTGGATCTCCGTGTCCACCCAACTGGAGAGGGCGTTGACGACCGAGATACCCACACCGTGGAGGCCACCAGAGACGGCATAGCCACCGCCGCCGAACTTTCCGCCCGCGTGCAGGATGGTCATGACGACCTCTACGGTCGGTTTGCCCTCGGTCGGGTGCATGTCAACGGGGATTCCGCGCCCGTTGTCCTCGACCCGAACACCACCGTCCTCCTGCAAGGCAACCTTGATGGTGTCGCAGTATCCGGCGAGTGCTTCATCGACGGAGTTGTCGACCACCTCGTAAACCAGATGGTGCAAGCCGCGCGGCCCCGTCGAGCCGATGTACATGCCGGGACGTTTACGGACGGCCTCGAGGCCCTCGAGAACCGTGATGTCATTGGCCCCATAGGCGTGTTCAACCCGGTGAGACTTCTCGTGTGGTTGCTGCTCCACGACCGCTTCCGGTGCTACGACCGGACCCGGTTCCTGGGCCGGTACCGGCTCCTGTGGTGCTGCGGAATTCTCGTCCTCGGGGGTGGTGTTCTCAGTATCCACAGGCGGTGCAGACTCCTTGTGCGTTCTCGGAGGACGCCGATCCAGCAGATCGGGCATCCATGAACCGGCACCCTGACCGTGGACGGGCGGGCACCGTACCTACAATTCTACCGTGTTTCCCGACAGTGATGGGGTAAATCGGCCCTCAAATGCCTCTCATTGGCAAAAAAACCGGCCTAGAAGCCTCTCTAGTGCCCTCAAGTGAGGCCCTATGTGCCGATGGGGCTCGCAGTGCCCCTGTAGCCGGTTCCCTGCCGGTAACTTCCGGCGCGGACTTTTTTCCTCGATCACTGGCGCTCTACCCAGCCAACCCGTCCTTATCCGTAGGTATCCCGGGGACCACGACCCGCAACCCTGCGCATCCCCTTTTTCCAGCTGGGTGCCGACGGCCCAAGGACTTGGATCACGGTGACCACTCCGGGCCCGAGCTTCTCATCAAAGGTCTTGAGCAGACTGTGGCTCAGTAAACGCACCTGGGTCGCCCACGCAGTCGAATCGCACCTGACGACGACGGTGGTGTCCTCAAAACTCTCCGGCGAGCAGTGTGCGTTGATCTGTGGTCCCACCAATTCGGCCCATCGGGACATCACCGACCCGACGGCCACCGGGGATGTCCACCCCCGATCACGGACCATCCGTCCGAATACCGTGCCAATGCCCTGCGGATCCCGGCCGTCCTCGTAGGAGACACCAGTGGGTGAGCTACGCCGCATCTCCCGAGCCTGAGCACTTCGTTCTCCTGCCCGCCGAGCCCTGGCTGCGTCGATCCTGACTTCGCCTCGGGCCACGGCATTCTGCCGCATTCGATTCAGCATGGTCCGCGCGGCGTCGAATTCCGCTGGACCCGCCCCTGGAGTCTCCTCTGCAGGGCTCATACCGATACCGTCCCTGGACCGACGGTCAGCACCCGCCCGCCCAACTCGTCCGGGACGTCACCGACGACTGCTGCCGTCACGATGACCTGTTCGGCATCAGAAACCACTGCCGCCAATTTCCGCCGCCGCGAAACGTCTAGTTCTGCGAATACATCATCGAGGATGAGGATCGGTTTGGCGCCGGGACGCGAATCATCTTCACAAAGGGCACGGTAGACGGCCAACCGCAGCGACAACGCGAGGGACCATGTCTCGCCATGGGAGGCATATCCCTTCGCCGGTGCCTGTCCGAGGCCCAGGACCAGATCGTCGCGATGTGGTCCGACGAGTGTCAGTCCCCGTTCGAGCTCCTTCTTGCGCTGGGCGCCCAGAGCGGCCAGAAAGGCCTCTTGGAGCCCCTCCAGATCGAGATCGGCAAGCGGGTTGGGTTCCACGGCAGCCAGCGGTCGGCCCCCGACATCCTCTTCCGCGGAGAGATCGCCGCCGACGGTGGACGTATAAACCGCCGTGGCTGGCTTCGAACCATCAGTTAACCCCGCGTAGGAATCCGAAATATGCCCTTCTATGATGGCAAGGACATCCAAGCGTCCGCGCAAAAGTTTTGCCCCGGCCGCCGCCAGATGCTGATCCCACACGGCAAGTGTGGATTCATGTGAGGTGGACAACCGACCGGACGTACGTGCTGATTTCAACAGGGCATTGCGTTGTTTCAG
>JBBSRM010000172.1:0-5715 GCA_038243055.1 Actinomycetales bacterium | reverse complement strand
GGGTCGAATCCTCGATGGGCAATCTCGTGGCGGACATGCAGCTGTGGGCGACCTCCAATGAGGATTTCGGTGGGGAACCGGCACAGATCGCCCTGATGAACCCTGGAGGCCTGCGGGCCGACCTGCTGTATGGCACGAACGGGACCGTCACCTATAAGGACGTGGCCAACGTCCAGCCTTTCGGCAACACCCTGTGGACCGAGGACCTCACCGGGGCACAGCTGAAGTCGGTGTGGGAGGAACAGTGGCAGCCCGATGGTTCCAGCCGACCGAAGCTACATCTGGGCATCTCCGAGGGCCTGGAGTACACCTACGCCGAGAACGCGGCCCGCGGCTCACATGTCACCTCGATGACCTTCCAAGGTGAGCCGACTGCCGACTCGGACGTGTTCAAGGTGGCGATGAACTCGTTCCTCGTCACCGGTGGCGACAATTTCACCACGCTGGCCGAAGGTGCCAACGCGGCGGATTCGGGGCAAAGCGACTTGGTCGCCGCGCTGGATTACTTCGAAGCCCACGGCGTCGTCGACCCGGCCCCGCTGGGCCGGGCAGTCGCCCAGTAGTGGCCCGGTGGCCGCGCCGTTCCTTTGCCGGCACGGCCATGGCCGACGGTACTCAGCCCATGCGTGAATTCGCCAGGATGATGCCGATGGGGGCCGAAACCAGAATGACCACAATCATCGCGCGGTATCCATACAGCCACCATCGCTGTTCCGACGCACTACCGCGCGCCGCCCAGATGAACAGGCCCATGGCCACGACGATCAGTGCAGCGCCGACCCAGGTCAGGCTTGTCAGGGAGAACATCGAACCGCCCAGGACAAGAATGTTGGCCAGATTGAAGGTCAACACCTCGGCCGATACGACCCCCTCGGAGGGGGCATGCACTGCCAATCTGGCTTGCCCCATGCCCAGCACCACCTGCGCGACTCCGACCACGAGCACCAGATAGGCGACAGCCCAGGCCGCCAGATAGGACGGGGATCCGGCGCTGATCGCCGAGAAGAGACCGCCCAGGACGATCCCGAGGCCGCCGATGACAAGGAAGGGTGTTGCTGTTCTGTTCACCTTTCCAGACTACGGATACAACGCACCGCGTGGAACAACGGTCATGCCTGGTTCTGCGGAGTGCCTCGGCGTCGAAAGACGCACACCCACGAGAATCATGGCGCTGACATTTCGAGACATATCCATCGCCTGACAGAATCTGACCATGAGCGCTTCCTTCCACTGCACGACATGGACCACCATCCCTCAAGCACAGCTATTCGATCTGGCCCGGAACATCGGCATCCATCAGGAGTCGATGGCGAAGTCCCGGGAACAGGCCGTCGCCGGCGTCACGTCGGGCCTGATCTCACTGGGGGAATCCGTGACCTGGCGGGCCTGGCACTTCGGCGTCCCATTGCAGATGACGAGCCGCATCACGGAGATGGAGGCACCTGACTACTTCATCGATGAACAGGTCAAGGGTCCGTTCCGCTGGTTCCGGCATATCCACGAGTTCAGCCAGGACGCGCAGGGAACGACGATGGTTGACCGCATCGACTTCTCAGCACCCTTCGGACCACTCGGGCGCCTGGTGGAGAAGCTGTTCCTGGCCCGCTACCTGCAGAATCTCATCGAGGAGCGCAACCGCCACCTGAGCGCTGGGCCAGCGGACTAATCAGCGGCCACGGTTGCGTGGATGCTTTCGCGAATCACGTTCATTTCCCCGCTTATAGTTGCCGGTGCTCCGCGCCATGAGTGCTTGCGGCTCTTGTGTTTCGACATCGCCAAGGAAACGCGCGGCTGCCATCCCGCGGATCGTTGAGGCACGCCGGCCCTGATGGAAGATCACGACAGAGCCGCCGCTCACCCTGTATTCGAAACCTCTGGGTGCGTGAGCCATAGGCCGATGATGCACCACGGGTACCGGCTTTGTCAGTGTTCGCCGGTACCTGATGCGTCCCGCGCCGCCTCTGGCCAGGGCAACCAATGCCCGTCGGGCGGGAGAACGGTTCGTGCGGACTTGACTCGCTTACGGGGTAGGTCTTTGGTACGGATGCGTGCGGATTCCCAGCGGACTCCGGGCTCATCAAGCCGATACTCGATCCAACGCCCCGGCCAAGGATCGAACCGTTCAGAATAACCACCGGCAACGACAGTGCGCACCGTCCATTCAAGTTCTTCCGCGACACTCGATGCGTCGTCATCGCAGGCATCGCAACCGCACACCGGAAAGTCGAAGTCGTGGAGCGCGCCCGCGTGCAGGAACACCCCCGGGAACCCGGTGAAGGCAAAGGTCAGCGGGGCCGCCAGCGGGTTGGACGGTACGACCCGGACCGCACGGACGACGTCAACGGGCAAGCGGAGTAGATCCTGGGCAACACCCGGATCCTGATCGGCGACGGCATCGAACGTGCTCAGAAGCCATTCGATCAGTGCGTCGGCGACCTCATGAAGAGGCCCGAAACGCTCCAGATGACTCACCCGCGAGTAGGCGTCCTCGGGCGGAGAATCGCCGGGCCAGCGATGGCAGTAGTCGATCGGACTGCCCTGCTCGTCACAGTAGGTCTCCGTGGCGAAGCCGGGGCGCCGATATTCGCTCATGCCCTCACGATAGCCGCCGGCATTCTCCATGACGAGGGACTCCGCCGCCGGGCAAACGTCCCGCCCCGCATTTCTTCTCGGTGCGACACTATGTCGACATATGTCCCCGGATGACGCCTTCCGTTTGCCCGGTGTGCGGCACGGAGGCAAGAATCGAACCCAAGAATCAAGAGATCCAACCCGAGGCCCTGGCCGGTTGGACGGCAACCCCCTTCGCCATAGTGGGGTGCCCCAGGTGACGATTCGACGCCGTCCCGACCGGGAGGCGTAAGTATGGCGCAGCGTCACGCTCGCCATGACAGCGAAGGAACGCCATGACCCAGACCATTGCAGAAGCCAACATCTCCGACCGCGCAGAACGTCTCGATTCCGCGGGATCCGCCTGGACCGAACGGATCGGACAGAACACCGCCAGTGCGTCGCTGCAGTTCCGTGCCACGGCCGATCCGGTGGGATCGGTCGGTTCGACCATCCGCGCCGGACGCCACGAGTTCACCGTCGACGAGCCGGCCGCGCTGGCCGGGCAGGATGTTGCTGCCAGCCCGGTCGAATACGCCCTCGGCGCGTTGATTTCCTGCCAAGTGGTGGTCTACCGGCTGTATGCCCACCAGCTGGGCATCACCATCGACTCCCTGGATATCTCCGCGGACGCCGACCTCGATGTGCGCGGCCTGTTCGGGATCGAGGAGAAAGTACGCCCGGGATTCGGTGATGTCCGCCTGACCGTGGATGTTTCGGGCCCGGCCACCGAAGAACGCTATGCCGAACTCCAGGCAGCCGTCGACGCCCACTGCCCGGTGTTGGACGTTTTCACGAACCCGACTCCGGTGACCACGACCTTGCGGGTCAACTCCTAGAGGCGGCCAGACGCCGGCTCGCCAACAGGACTTCCGAGCCGGCTGCTGCCCGTGGAGTACTAGACGAATTCCCCGCGCACGACCCGGCCCAACAACTCGGTGAACAGGTCGACGCCGGCCAGCATGTCCTCGTCCGAGGTCAGTTCCTTCTCGTTATGGGAGATGCCCTCGACGCTGGGGACGAAGAGCATGATCGTGGGGACGATGTCCTTCATGTTCGTCGAATCGTGGCCTGCCAGGGTGCGCACCGTGCCATGGGCCAGGCCCAGCGTTTCCGCCGAGGCAGCAGCCAGTTCCATGCCGGCCGCGTCGTACGCTTTGGCGGCCCAGATGTGCTCGGCCCCGCGCTCGATCGACACGCTGGCACGCTGCTCGATCGCTGCGACCCGGCGGTGCAGTTCGGCGTCGGCGGTGGCCAGGACATCGGGGTCGGTGCTGCGCAGGTCCACCAGCAGATTGACCCGGCTGGCAATGACCACCGGCGAGTTCGGGAAGACCGTGAACTCCCCGCAGGAGGTGATCACGGCATGATCGTCGGTGCTGTATTCGTCGGCGATGTCCCGGGCCGCGGCAACCAGCAACGAAGCCCCCAACAGGGCGTCATGACGGTCGGAGATGATGGTCGCGCCGGTATGGGCCTGCTCGCCATGGACCACGAACTCGTATTTATTCGCACCCCAGGTCGATTCCACCAGACCGATGGTCAGCCCGTTCTCCTCCAGTGAGCGGCCCTGTTCGATGTGGATCTCCAGGTAGGCGGCGACGTCGAGGCTGAAGTCCCCGATGGTGCCGATCGATTCGAGCGCCTCACGCACCGTGGTGCCCTGCGGGTCAGTCGTTTCCAGGACCTGGTCGGCGGGGAGTTTTCCGGTGAAGACCGAACTACCCATCATGGATGGCTTGAAGCGGCAGCCTTCCTCGTTGAACCAGTTGATGACGGCGATGTTGAACTTCGCCCCCTCGGCCACCTGCTGCAGCCGGATGGCCGCGTGGGCTGCGGTCAGCACACCGTAGGCCCCGTCGAACCTGCCGCCGAGCGGCTGCGAATCCAGGTGGGATCCCAACGCCACATAGGGGGCACCGGGAACGAGTTCCAGTAGCGCGAATTGGTTGCCGACCGCATCGTAGCGGACCTCGAATCCGTGGCCCTCGACGAGGCCACGGAACCAGTTGCGGGTCTGGCCGTCGGCGGCGGTTCCTGCCTGGCGGTCCACTCCCCCGCCGGCCGTGGCACCGAAGGTGCTCATGGAGCGGAAGTCGGTCAGGAAGGCGCGGGCCGCGTCGGACGTGCTGGTGGCTGTGCTGCTCATGGAAGGTCTCCATTCGAGGTGGTCATCGGGCGGGTCGTGTGGGTGAATCGGCCGCCGAGGATCGTGGCGAGCACCTCGAGCTCCGAGATGTCGGTGACCTCTAGTGGCGATCCGGAGAGGACCACGAAGTCGGCGAGCTTCCCGGTGCGCAGGGTGCCCTTGTCCTGGAAGGTGCCGGTGGCCCGGGCGGCCCAGGCGGTGTAGCTGCGCAGCGCCTCCTCGGGAGTCAGGGCCTCGACGGGGACACCGTCGTCGTGCACGGCTCCCAGGACCTGCCCGCTGGCAGTCCGGCGGTCGACCCAGGCCTGCATGCCGCGGCGGACGTTGTTATCGGAGACCGGAAGATCGGAGGAACCGGCCAGGAGCCCGCCGGCGTCGACGATCGAGCGCCCGCGGTAGAGCCACCCTTCACGGTCGGGGCCGACGAGGTCGGCCATCTGGTCGCCCAGCGGTCCGATGAACGCGGCCTGCGGGGTGACGGCGATGCCGTGGTCCGCGGCGAGCTGGACCTGGTCCGGGCGGGCGATGCCGAAGTGTTCGATCCGGTTGGGCAGCAGGTTCGGCCCGTAGGTGTCCTGGCAGGAGATGACCAGGTCAAGTGCCAGGTCGATGGCCGCGTCGCCGATGGCGTGCAGGGCGATCGGCCAGCCGGCCCGGTAGGCAGCGGAGACTCGTTCACGGTAGGTGGCTTCGTCGTCGAGCAGGTAGCCGCGCTGGTGTGGATGCCCGCAGAAGTCCTCGGTCACCGCTGCCGTGGCTCCGAGTAGTGAACCGTCCATGAACACCTTCACCGGTCCGAGGGAAACCCATTCGTTGCCGAATCCTGCCCCCAGGCCCAGATCAAGCCCGCGGCCTTCCCCTTCGCCGTGCAGGTCCTCGGCGTGGCCGGTAACCGGGTGCAGGGCATCGAGGACGGGCATCAGCTGGGCGCGGGCGTGGAGCCGGCCGGTCCTGCG
>JBBSRM010000171.1:0-5725 GCA_038243055.1 Actinomycetales bacterium | reverse complement strand
TTGCCCGCACCAGGCCGGACCTGCCCTCTCGTGGATCTCTGTTTCAGCGTCTCAACAGGAGGTCAACGGCATCGACCAGTGCGCTGACGGGCTGGCACGCGTCTAGTTCCAGAGTTGCTACCTGCCGGAGGAGCGGCTCGACGTCGCGGACATACGCGCGGATCTCCTCCTGCTGATCGGGCGTTTGCCCATAAGTGTTGTTGTCGCGCCATCGTACGCGTTCCAGCAGGACGTCGATTGGTGCACTGAGCAGAACGACGTGCTCAAAGAAGTCATGGAACCGGGCCTGGTTTTCGACGGTTCCGGAAATGACGATATTCTCGTGGGCGCCTAGCAAGGAGTGCATGCGGAGCTCGTCCCAAAGCCCGGTTTCAAGAGCCCATCCGTCGTAGTCGGTGTCGACAGAATAATGCCCACGCGAGGACAACGCATCCAGCAGCGTGGTCTTACCCGACCCGGACATACCTGTGATTAATACCCAGACCATGATGCGACTCAGCCTAGCCACCCGGATGGAGTTCGGGTTGCACCGACAAGATGGGCAGCGGACCCGGTTCCGGGGGAGTGGAACCAATGGATTCATGGTGCCGGAGGGGAGCAGCTCTTGGGGAAATCGAGTCGCATGACGCATCGGCGTTTACTGGGACGGCTGACCTCGATCAGCCCAGCTGCCTGGAACATGCCCGCGGTGCCGACGTGCAGATCCACGGTTATGGCATCGGACATGATGAGCGGATATGCCTCGACGGTGAGGGCACCTGACCGCCGGGCGTGTGCAACGGCAGCCGCTGCCAGCGTGGTGGCGATGCCTTCCCTGCGGTATCCGGCCCGGGTCCAGAAACAGGTGATCGACCAGACGGAAGCGTCCTCACGCTGCTCGTGACGCTCAGGCCATGCCGTGTGGTTTCTGTTGTGCAGAAGCGCCGAATAGGAGATCCTCGGTGCAACGGCGCACCAACCGACTGGCTCTTGGTCGGAGAAAGCCAGTAGGCCGGCCGGTGGTTCTTCCTGCGTCTGCTCGTACAGGCGAAGGGAGGGTTCATCGTCGGGCAGCGCATCAAGCGACTCACCCGGTTGGAGTTTGTAGCGCTGGCACTGACAGCGCGAGGCCATGCCGCAGCGCCCGAACACGGTTTGTACGTCGTCCCACGAGGCGACGTCGGCTGGCAGGATCGTCAAGTCCACGCTCATCAGCGTAGGACGAGTGTTCCTCCGATGACAGGCCGGCGAGGAATAACCAGAACGTCAAAACGTTATGCTCAGTGGAAGCCGCCAACCCGAGCTCCTATCATCAGGTCGGGTCGGCGGAAGCTCTCGGCGTCGGATACGGCGCAATCGGAGGTTCACATGTCAGCAGAAGAAAAAGGTCGCGTCGTTGTTCTCGGTGGTCACGGCAAGATCGCCCTGCTCGCCGCACCCAAACTCAAGGACGCCGGCTATGCCGTCGAGTCCGTCATCCGTTCTCCTGAACAAAGCAGCGAGATCGAAGCCGTTGGGGCGAGCCCGGTGGTGCTCGATCTCGAGAGTGCCGACGTCGAAACGTTGACAAAGGCGTTCTCCGGGGCCCAGGCAGTGGTTTTCTCCGCGGGTGCCGGCGGCGGAAGTCCCGAGCGGACAAAAACCGTTGACTTCGAGGCAGCAACCCGAACGATGGACGCCGCCGAACAGGCCGGAGTCAAGCGTTTCGTGATGGTCTCCTACGTGACCGCAGGAGTGGATGTAGACGGGCTCGACCCTGACAATTCCTTCTACGTCTATGCCAAGGCAAAGCACGACGCCGATGCCTACTTGCGCAAGACCGGGCTCGACTTCACGATCCTCGGTCCTGGCGGTCTCACTCTCGAGCCCGGCAGCGGAAAGGTCACTCTCGCGGACGAAACGGGCAAGATCGCTGGCCGCACTCCAGACGCAGATGAGGCGGTGACCTCACGCGAAAATGTCGCCGAGGTCATGACCCACGTCATCTCGTCCGGTGCGGCAATCCGTCAGACGGTCGGCTTCTACGATGGGGATACGCCGATCACCGAAGCAATCAGCTGAACTGACTACTGAATGGGCGGCGTCCGGTCCTGGCGTACCGGCCGGGCGCCGCCGGCGCAAGTATCCTCGCAGGAATGACGAACATGCGGGAACCACAATTGATGGGTGCCTCCTGGCACCAGGATTCCTTTGATATTGCCTACTTGGCCACGGCCGGCATCGAGCGGGAGAAACCGGACCTGGAGTTCCTGGAGCCCCTGAACCGCGCGCTTCTGGAGACGTTTCCCTTCGCCAATGTCGATATATTGCTCGGCAGGGACACCAGGTGTGGAACCGGCGAATATCCAGCGGCAAATGGTGGACCACAGACGGGGAGGCTACTGCTTCGAACACTCCCAGTTGTTCGCTGCCGTGGCGGGGGATTTCGGCTTCACCGCGACTGCGAACTGCGGCACGTAACGGATGTCTCGAGGATCCAGCCGGCCGACGTGGGGTCCGGGCACCTCATGACCTCGACCCGTACCGTTTCCGGGCCGTTCACCCGGGCGTTGATCGTCTCCCGGTTCACCAGCGACGGGCATGTCACGGTCACCTTCGGTACCCGGACCGGGCAGCCCACCAAGCAGGAATCGATCACCACGGCCGAAGTCGTGGAAGGTGTTCGGGAGTTGGGCGTTTCAATATCGGTGAGGAGCAGAGCAGGTTGCTCCACGTGCTTGACGGGTGGGTGCCAACGGTGGCTGAGAGGCCCCGGCTGCCACGG
Source organism: Actinomycetales bacterium (assembly GCA_038243055.1). Classification (GTDB taxonomy): domain Bacteria; phylum Actinomycetota; class Actinomycetes; order Actinomycetales; family Micrococcaceae; genus Arthrobacter_H. The sequence goes on along the minus strand of JBBSRM010000171.1, from coordinate 2,982 downwards.
AACCAGCGCACAGACACGGGGGGAGCATGAACCCGGAACCACGGATCGTTCGGCGAGGTACTGGCATTCCGTTGGTGATGGTCCATGGCAATGGGGTAGACCACCGACTGCTTCTGCCGCTGGATTCCTGCCTGGCCGCATCGGGCGGATGGGAGGGGATCTACCTCGACCTTCCCGGATTCGGTGGGACCGCTGCGCTGGAAGAACCCGGCGGGCTGCCCGAACTTGCCCACTGGCTCCGGACGACGATCTCCGAGTTGGTGGGGGAGGGAAAATTCGCGATCCTGGGAAATTCCCTCGGCGGACTCTTGGCCGGTCGCATGACTTCGGTTTTCGGGAACCAGGTGCTCGGCTTGGCGTTGCTGGCTCCGGTGGTCCATCCTCGGTCGCGGGATCGCAGCGTGCCGCCGCTGAGCATCCTGCACCGTGATCCGGAGTTCCTCGACTCGCTCGATCCGCCCGATGCCCGTGAATTCGGGCAGATGGCGGTGTACCAATCCGTCGAGGCATGGACTGGCTTCCGTGACGCCGCGCTGCCCGGGATCCGCGCCGCAGATGCACAGGCTGGGAGTCGCTTGGCCCGCCGATACCAGCTGGATACCGATGCCGGACAGCACCTGCCACCGCTCAAGTCTCCGACGCTGATCATCACCGGACGCCAGGACCATATCGTGGGATTCGAGGATCAACTAGGCCTGCTGCGCAGATATGAAAATGCTTCGTATGCCGTCCTGCACTGTGCCGGGCACAACGTCCATCTGGACCAACCGGGGTCGGTCGACACCCTTCTCAAGGACTGGAGTCTGCGGGTCCAGACGGCGACATCGTAGAAGACACTGCACTTAGGGACTTATCTCCTGGATGCACGCGTCCGGTGGACATTCGTTGCGGGTCTCCCCGGGCCTTGCGACCTGCAGGAAGTCACGATAGGACAGGGACATGAGACTTGAGAACATCGTGTGGGATGCTGCGGATCCGCAGCGTTTGGGATGCTTCTGGGCGGCAGCACTTGGCGCCCGACCGATGACCGACACCTCGATGCTATTTGAAGCGCGACTGGACTTCGGGTCGGAACTCTTCCTCGACCTCTGTCTCCCACGGGTGGCGCCGACGACGGCTGTATCGCCCCGCCTGCACGTCGGCCTCGACCCCGGACCCGGTCAGGCGAAGACCGTCGACCGGTTGGTGGCGCTCGGGGCCGTTCGCCGTGACACCGGCCAGCCAGGGGTGGGAGGGATCGCCTTGGTCGATCCGGAAGGCAACGCGTTCAGCGTTCTACCTGACACGGCACACAACGCAGAGGCCGGCCCGATCATCTCCCTGCAATTGGATAGTGCAGACCCTGGACGAGACGCTGCTTTCTGGGCCGCCATCACGGGAGGCCAAGCCGTTTCCGGGGCCAGCCCGGCCATTCGCCCTTTGCCCGGGCGGGGCCCCTGGTTTGGACTCTGCGCCGAACCAAACCGAAAGTCCGGCAAGAACGCAATACACCTGGACGTGAGGGCTGAGCCAAAGGAGGTCGATGGCGTGGGATATGCGGTGTCTCTCGGAGCCGCCATCGTCTCGGACGCGCAGAGCTTGGCATGGGTCGTCATGACCGATCCCTCCGGCAACGAGTTCTGTATTCTCGACGCGCCGTCTGCCGCCGTGGAAACGGGGGAGTTCGGCTGACGTGGCATCGGCGGCCATCCGTCGAAGGCGGTGCCGCGTGGAATATCCCTGCCGTTGCCACGGTTGCGTGCGGTATGCGAGCAATGACTTACAGCAAATATGGAAGCAACGACGTTTTGGAGCTCACCGAGCAGCCCCAGCCCAAGGTCGGCCCCGGAGAGGTCCGCATCCGCGCGACCCATGCGTCGGTCAACCCGGTTGATTGGAAGATCATGTCCGGTGGCCTCGATGAGCTCATGGACGCTCATTTTCCTGTGATCCCCGGATGGGACGTGGCGGGAGTTGTCGACACCGTGGGGCCCGACGTCCCGGAATTCACCAGCGGCGACCGGGTCGCCGCCTATGCACGTAAACAGGTGGTCTCCGGAGGGACCTTCGCTGAATACGTGACGGTCTTCGCCGTGGATGTTGCGGCGATCCCGGAAGGCGTGGCAAGTGAAACCGCGGCCGCTCTTCCTCTGACCGGGCTGACAGCACAGCGCAGCCTCGAAGCACTCGACGTTCGTCCCGGCGAGCGGCTGTTGCTTCATGCCGCTTCCGGAGGAGTCGGCTTCCTCGCGGCACAACTGGCCATCGCGACGGGAGCTGAAGTCGTTGGCACGGCCTCTGCGGCGAACCACGACAAGCTGTCCGCCCTGGGCGTCACCCCGGTTGCTCACGGGGACGGGTTGGGGGAGAGGCTGCGTGACATTGCCCCCGAAGGTTTCGACAAGGTAGCTGATTATGCCGGCGGCGTCTTGGAAACGACGCTGTCGGTCCTGAAGGACGGCGGCCGTCATGTGTCGATCGCCGATCCCACCGTCACCGAGCATGGAGGTCGCTGGCTGTGGGTCCGGCCCGATGGCGCCCGCTTGGGCGAACTGCTGGCCCGCGTGTCCGCAGGGACCCTCGAGGTGGCCATCGACAGCGTCTATGGACTTGAAAATGCGGCTGACGCCTTTAGTGCCTCCCAGCAGGGAGCGGCCCGCGGGAAGCTCGTACTGCACATCGCCGACTGAACCAGCCGGAATGCCAGGGGCATCGCGGGTGGCCCTGCCTTCGTGCGCCCTCGCAACCTGCCCGCCCACGAGTCGAGGTCGCGTCCACGGGCGCGACCTCGACTGGAATCCACTGCCGGATCAGGTCGCCCGTATCACCGCTCGGCCTGTGGTGCAAAGATTAAATGTGCCCCCTCCGACATCGGGTTCGGGGACCGGCGAATGCGTGCCGGGTCAAACGGGCGGCGAGACACGCCGTCATTGATTGGGAAGTTTTACAAACTCTTCGAGGATCCGCTTGGTGGCGCGGACAAGTAGTTGACAATCCCCAATG
>JBBSRM010000170.1:0-5732 GCA_038243055.1 Actinomycetales bacterium | reverse complement strand
CAAAACACCTAAGGATGGGTATGGCCACGTCGGAAGCACAGGAACACGCCAAGGATCTGGGGGCGTTCGTCACGGCATCGCCGTCCAGCTTCCATGCCGCGGCCGAGGTCGCGCGCCGGCTGGCCGCCGCCGGATTCACCCCGCGCGCCGAATCCGAGGATTGGGATGGAACCCCCGGCGGCTACTACACCGTGCGTGATGGCGCCGTCATCGCCTGGTTCGTTCCCGAAGGAGCCACCGCCACGACAGGATTCCACATCCTGGGTTCCCATACCGACTCCCCCGGGTTCAAACTCAAACCGAAACCGACGACCGGCCGTGAAGGCTGGCTCCAGGCCGGCGTCGAGGTCTACGGCGGCCCCTTGCTGAATTCGTGGCTCGATCGCGAACTCATCCTCTCCGGCCGCGTGGTCACCTCGGACGGTGCCGAACACCTGGTCCGGACCGGACCCCTGCTGCGCTTCCCCCAACTGGCCGTCCACCTGGATCGCGCCGTCAATGACGGGCTGACGCTGGATAAACAGCAACATATGAATCCGGTGTGGGGCCTCGGGGATCCGAGCCAGGCCGACCTGCTCGCTCTCCTGGTCGAAGACGCGGGAATCGACCCGGAAACGATCACCGGGTACGACGTCGTCACCACCATTGCCCAGGAACCTGCGGTCTTCGGTGGACAGGGTGAGTTCCTGGCTTCCCAGCGGTTGGACAACCTCTCCTCGGTGCACGCCTCTCTTCTGGCGTTGATCGAACATGCCGAACACCGCGGTTCGGGTCCGGAAGCCTCCCCCGGGAACGACGACGGCGTAGGCCATATCGCCGTGATGGCCGCCTTCGACCACGAGGAGGTGGGCTCGGCCTCCCGTTCGGGGGCCAGCGGACCCTTCCTGCAGGATGTACTCGAACGCATCGTGGACGCCGCTGGCGGTGGGGTCCAGGAACGAGCTCGGGCCTTCGCCGACTCGGTATGCATCTCCGCGGATGCCGGTCACGCCGTCCACCCGAACTACCCAGAACGCCATGACCCGGCCAACCGTCCGGTCCTGGGCGGCGGCCCGTTGCTGAAGATCAACGCCAACCAGCGCTACACCACCGATGCCGTGGGCGCCGGCCTCTGGGCGGCCCTGTGCCAGGCCGCGAACGTCCCCTACCAGGAGTTCGTCTCCAATAACGTCATGCCCTGCGGATCGACCATCGGACCGCTGACCGCGACCCGGTTGGGCATCCGCACCGTCGACGTCGGCATCGCCCTGTTGTCGATGCACTCGGCACGTGAAATGTGTGCCGTCGAGGATCCGCTGCGCCTGGCCCGCGTCGCCACGGGATTCTTCGCCGGCTAAGTCGTACCCCTGATGGTCGTCCGGCGGACACCGGGTGGTCACGGCTGCGCCATCCGGGGATGGTGTGCTCACGGACATGAGTTCCCCACCCGCCGGCCCCCGTTCGTTCCTCCCGGAAATCCAGGCGCTGCGCGCACTGGCAGTTCTGGTGGTCGTCGCCTACCACTTCGAACCACGCGTGGTTCCGGGTGGGTTCGTCGGGGTCGACGTGTTCTTCGTGATCTCCGGCTTCCTGATCTCCGGCCATCTGCTGCGTGAAGCACGCCGAACCGGACGCATCAGCCTGCCGTCCTTCTGGGCCGGACGGGTCCGACGCATCCTGCCGGCGGCGCTGGTCACGATCGCCGCCGTCGTATCAGCCACCCTGGTCTTCGCCCCGGTCGCCCAGTGGGGGACCATCGGGACCCAGGCGTTGGCCTCGGTGTTCTCGGTGCAGAACTGGGTTTTGGCGGCCGATTCGGTGGATTACCTGGCCGCGGAGAACCCGCCAACGGCCCTGCAGCATTTCTGGTCGTTGGGTGTGGAGGAGCAGTTCTATCTGCTGTGGCCGTTGCTCTTCCTGGTTGCCCTGGCCCTGGCCCGCACCACCCGCGGGCAGGGCCGCCGGGTTTCGAGGACCAGGGACGTTGGCCCCCTGCTGCTCGTCTTCTTCGGCGTCGTCTCGGCGGCTTCGCTGGCCTACGGCATCGAGCTGACCGCCTCCGGGGACGCCTCCGCCTATTTCGTGACTCCCGCCAGGATGTGGGAACTTGGCGTCGGCGGGGTGCTCGCCGTGGTGATGGCTCCGCGCGCAAGGGCCCTCCCGTGGCGTGCGGCACCGGCACTCACATCTGCCATGGTCCGTTCGCTGCTGGCCCTCGTCGGGCTGACAGCCATCTGCTTTTCGGTCTTCGGGTACGACGCCGAAACCGCCTTCCCCGGCTATGCAGCGCTTCTGCCGGTGCTGGGGACCGCGGCGATCATCTTGGCGGGCAGGACCTCGGGACCCCTGAGTCTGAACCGCCTCAGCGACCACCCGGCGATCCAGGCGGTCGGAAACCTCTCCTACTCGCTCTACCTGTGGCATTGGCCGATCCTCACCTTCTTCGTGCTCATCACCGCCAAGGAACCCCGCCCTGTGGAAAGCATCGGACTCCTGGGCCTGAGCCTTGCCGCCGCCTGGGCCAGCTACCGGTTTGTCGAAACCCCGGCCCGGACGTGGCGTCCGTTGGCCGAGAACAACATCCGGGCCTTGCTGGTCGGTGCCGCCGCAGTGCTCTTGGCCACCGTGCTGGCGCTGGTTCCCAGCGTCGGACAACAGCAGGTCATGGCGGCCCAGGACGGCGAGGTCCAGGAGCTCAGGAGTTCACCGCCGGAGGGTTTCGGGGCGGGATCCATCGCCGAAGGTGCGGCGTTCGCGTCCAGGAATCATCAGATCATTCCGGTGCCCGTCACCGCAGGGAAGGACTTCCCGGATCTGGGTAGCTGCGTTGCCAGTCCGGGGGCCCACACCTCGGGGTCCTGCGAATTCGGGGCAGGAACCGAGGCGGACTTCACCATTGCCCTGGTGGGAGACTCGCACGCCACCCAGTGGTGGGAGGCGCTGGAACCGCTGGCGCGGCAGCACAACTGGCGGATCGTGACCTATTTGAAGAATTCCTGCGCCTTCACCGGAGCCGTTCGCACCGCGCAGAAGGAGGGGGCCATCGACTGCGTCGACGCCAACGGCGAACGCCTCAAGGAACTATCCGAGCGCCAGGACATCGACGCGGTACTCACCGCAGGGTGGATCGGTGCCGAGTTCGCGGGAGGGGCAGCTGCCGCTGAAAAGGGGGCCGCCGATTATTGGGGGCAGCTGGAGGACTCCGGCAAGGAGGTCATCGCCATCCGGGACACCCCCACCCCCAGTCAGGACGTGATGGCCCGGGACTGCGTTGCCGAGAACCGGGACCGGTTGCGCCAGTGTGGCCGGGACCGCGACGACGCACTGGCAGGTGACGATTGGTTCAGCGCCGCACGGCAGCGGGAACCGCGGGTCGAGCTGTTGGATTTCACCGACCAGTTCTGCACGGAAAAGCTCTGCCCGGCGGTGGTGGGCAACGTGCTCGTCTACCGGGACCAGAACCACATCTCGGATACCTACATGGCGACGATCGCCGCGGAGTTTGAACGGCAGTTGACCGCGGCGCTTCGTCAGGATGGTTTGGGGGTACGGGCCGGCCTCTGAGCGGGACGGGGCACCGGTGTGGCCCGATCACGGGATGAGGTGATGGCTCTCGGCTACCGACGTCGGAGGCCATCCACAGCCCGCAGGGGTCCTCTCCGCTTCGCCGCGGGCACGGGTTAGGGTGGTGCAACTGGCATCGGGTAGGATGTGTCAGGCTGTTTGTGCCGTTTCTGACCCCTGAAACAACTGCAGCCAACGCACAGAACCTCCTGTTACGGAAAGACCGTGACCGTTTAGCCCAAAGGAGGTGGGTTCACATGCGTGCATACGAACTGATGGTACTGATCGACCCCGAGGTCGACGAACGTACCGTGGAACCGACTCTTGGCAAGTTCCTTGACGTCGTCCGCAACGATGGTGGCACCGTCGACAATGTTGATATCTGGGGCCGCCGCCGGCTGGCCTATGAGATCAAGAAGAAGGCAGAAGCCATCTACGCGGTGGTTAAATTCACCGCTACCCCGGCCACTTCCGCGGAACTTGACCGCCAGCTCTCGCTCAACGAGACGATCCTGCGCACCAAGATCACCCGCCCGGAAGACCAGAAGGTCGTCGCAGAGTAGTCTGCGTCGACTGTTCGTAGAAACCGACTCAAGGAGGCACCATGGCAGGCGAAACCGTCATCACGGTCATCGGAAATCTCACCGCTGACCCGGAATTGCGTTTCACCCCGTCCGGTTCTGCAGTGGCGAACTTCACCATTGCCTCGACCCCGCGGACCTTCGACCGCCAGACCAGTGAGTGGAAGGACGGCGAAACGCTGTTCCTTCGCGCATCGGTGTGGCGCGATGCTGCCGAAAATGTCGCCGAAACGCTGACCAAGGGCATGCGAGTCGTCGCCCAGGGTCGGTTGAAGTCGCGTTCCTTCGAAACCAAGGAAGGCGAGAAGCGCACCGTCATGGAGCTGGATGCCGACGAGATCGGTCCCTCGCTTCGTTACGCTTCCGCCAAGGTCACCCGCACCCAGCGCAACAACTCGGGTGGTGGCGGCTTCGGCGGCGGTAATGCCGGAGGAAACTTCGGTGGCGGAAACCAGGGCGGCAACGCTGGATCCGGCGGGGGCAACCCCGGTGGAAACCAGGGCGGCACCTGGAACGCTCCAGCTGAGGACCCCTGGGCCTCCTCCTCCAATAGCGGGGGATGGGGCAATGCCGGCGGGTCTGACGAGCCGCCCTTCTAAAGCAACACCATTTATTCACCATCCCGCGGAAAAATTCTGCGGGCTCCACCAGATAAAGGAGCTCCACGATGGCTAAGGCTGAACTCCGTAAGCCCAAACCAAAGTCCAATCCCTTGAAGGCCGCTGACATCACCGTCATCGACTACAAGGACGTAGCATTGCTGCGCAAGTTCATTTCCGACCGCGGAAAGATCCGTGCCCGTCGCGTGACAGGCGTCTCCGTCCAGGAGCAGCGCAAGATCGCCCAGGCCATCAAGAACGCGCGTGAAGTTGCCCTGCTGCCTTACTCCGGCGCTGGCCGCGGCTAGGAAGGGATAACACCATGGCAAAGCTGATTCTGACCCACGAAGTAACCGGTCTTGGTACCGCTGGCGAGGTCGTCGAGGTAAAGGATGGTTACGCACGTAACTACCTGCTGCCCCGCCGTTTCGCGCTGCTCTGGAGCAAGGGTGGTGAGAAGCAGGTCGAGTCCATCAAGGCTGCCCGCACTGCTCGCGCCATCGCATCCCTCGAGGATGCCCAGGCACTGGCCAAGAGCTTGTCCGCCCAGGCGGTCAAGATCACGGTCAAGGCCGGCCAGGGTGGTCGCCTCTTCGGCACCGTCAAGACCGCCGATATCGCCAACGCAGTCGAGGCCGCAGGCCTCGGCTCGATCGACAAGCGCACGGTGGAAATCCCCGAGCACATCAAGTCGACGGGCAACTACCAGGCAACCGTCCGTCTGCACGAGGACGTCTCCGCGACCATCGACCTGCAGGTCGTCGCCGCGAAGAAGTAGCCACCACCGGTAGCTGGCACTCGTCCACGGGACGTATGCCGACCACGGTGGACCCGAGGGGCCCTGCGCGAAAGCGCAGGGCCCCTCGGTCGTGTACGCCCAGCATGGGCATTTGCTTGGAGGTGAAAGTCCTCTGAAGGCGAAGGTGGTTTAACTTCTAGCCAATGGCAACTGCGTCGCCGCGAGGCGGGGTGGGAAGGAAGCCGGAGGCAAATCCCTGCACCGAGGGAT
>JBBSRM010000169.1:0-5738 GCA_038243055.1 Actinomycetales bacterium | reverse complement strand
GGGGCCGGTGAGCATGATCGTCGGGTCGGCTCCGGAGACCGCTGCAGCTGTGATGCGGGCCCGTGGGGTCAACCCCAGGTCCCGGCCCACGGATTCGGAGCCGATCAGGACCAGGGCCGCCCCGTCGACGATGCCCGAGGAGTTGCCTCCGGTGTGGACGTGGTCGATCTCCTGGACCCAATGGTATTTTTCCAGCGCGACGGCGTCGAAGCCGCCGTCGGTGCCCATCCTTGCGAAGGCGGGACGGATCGAGGCCAGGGTCTCCACGCTGGTGCCGCGCCGCAGATGCTCGTCGTGGTCCAGGATGACCAGCCCGTTCTGGTCCCTCACGGGCACGATCGAGCGGTCGAAATAGCCCTGGTCCCAGGCTGCGGCAGCACGCTGCTGGGATCTGGCGGCGAAGGCGTCCACGGTCGTGCGGTCGAAGCCTTCGATCGTGGCAATGAGGTCGGCACTGATGCCCTGCGGGACATAGGAGGTATCGAAACTGGTGGCCGGGTCGAAGGCCCATGCTCCTCCGTCGGAGCCGATGGGGACCCTGGACATGGATTCGACGCCGCCGGCGATGACCAGATGTTCCCATCCGGAGCGGATCTTCGCAGCGGCAAGATTCGCCGCTTCCAGTCCGGAGGCGCAGAACCGGTTGAGTTGGACTCCCCCGACAGTGTCCGGAAGCCCGGCGGCGATGGCCGCGATACGGGCGATGTCCGCACCCTGATCGCCGATCGGGGTGACCACCCCGAGGATCAGATCGTCGATGCGTGACTCATCCAGCCCGGGGTTGCGTTCACGCAGGGCATCGATCAGACCGGTGACCAGCGAAATCGGTTTGGTCCCGTGCAGTGCTCCCTGTCGTCCGCGGCCGCGAGGCGTGCGCACGGCGTCGTAGATATAGGCTTCGCTATTCATGCCAGGTCGGCTCCCTTCACTGCATCTTCCCGGCGTGCGACGTCGCACGTTGGTTCCATCTTAGGGGTCTCGCGCGGCAGAGAGCAGGCCCGCCGAACAGCGGTCTTGGTTGTCGGCTGGGTAGTTGTCTCAGACGCCGGTATCGGGGTGATGCGTCCAGGCCAGTGGAGGCTGGCTGCCGCCATGTGCCGCTGACGCGGTGTTGCCTAGCCTTCGCAATCGAGGCAGTACTTCACGCCGCCCTTTTCGCGGGCCAGCTGTGAGCGGTGGCGAACCAGGAAGCAGGAGCCGCAGGTGAACTCGTCGGAGGCCTGGGGCAGGACCCGGATGACCAACTCGTCGTCGACGATGGCACCGGGAAGTTCGGGACCGTCGAGGGCTTCTCCTTCGTCGAGTTCCTCGACCACCGTGCGGGCATTGGGGGCATCCATCGCCTTGACGCTCTTGAGGGTTTCCTCGCTACGCTCCGCAACATCAGGGCGGGCTTCGTCGTAGTCCTGGGCCATGTTGGTGCTCCTCATGTTGTCGGTGTATGCCCCGCAAGAGTAAGACAGGTAGCCGCTCGTGGCGGAAAATTCCCCTGTAGGCGTACCGATAGAGGAAGCATCGTTTGCTGCTGCGAACCCGCACCCGTTGACGGACTTCCAACGTGGCGTGGAGCTGCGCGCGCGAGTGCGCGAAAAGGTCGGAAAGCAAAAGAAAAACACCCCGGTCCGAAGACCGGGGTGTCAACGATCTCCCGAGACATCTGTAAACGATGTCCCAAGAGATCACACGGTGGAGCTTGGGGGAATCGAACCCCCGACCTTTTCATTGCGAACGAAACGCTCTACCAACTGAGCTAAAGCCCCGCGCGCATGAGATCACACGCGATTACCACGTGGATCAGCTTAACGCACTTCAGCGCCGCAAGACAAAAAGTGGCGCCCAGTTCAGCTATTGCGTCCGCGCGCAGCCACGGCCCAGTGGTCGACGATGTCGTAGGCGGTCTGCAGTTCGGTACTACCGTTCTTCCGCTGGACGACCGTCACCGCATCCACGAGATTCGGCACGAGGCAGACGTGGTTCGGGATGACCTGCAGGACCTCCCCGTGGCCGGGGAGCCGACTTCCCGGCGGGTAATCCACGGTCCCGTGGTGCTCGGACAGTGCCGAGACATGGGCTTGAGGAACGCCTAGGATCCGCCCGAATCCGCTGGCCCAGGAAGGGCGGTCACCTCCGAGGATCTTCGACCCGGCGTCGAGCACCACCTGCCCACCGCCCTCTGGGAGGTCCCGCCGGGAGACGACCGTCGCCGCGACGGTCAAAGCGATGTCCCCGACGTCGCAGTGGCCCATTTCCAGTTGTTGGGCATCATTGAACACATACACGCCGGGCCTGACTTCGGTCGCCGCACCGGAGTCGGAAGCGTAGGCCGTCGGTGTTGAACCACCGCTGAGTTCCAGGGCGCCGAAGCCGGCTGTCTGCAGCGAGCTGGCGCCTTGACGAAGAACCCAGGATTCGTCGTCCACGGCGCCGGTGGAGGCGCCGGGCCCGTAGCTGTGCCCGGGAAAGGTGAACAGCCCCACGACGCGCAACCCGGCCTCGCGGGCCACAACGGCAACGGATGCGGCATCCTCGGGATTCGCCCCGCTGCGGTGATGCCCGCTGTCGAGTTCGATCATGATGCCCGGCGTAGCGGCCTCATCGCCCAGTCTGACGGCCAGGTTCCGCGCACCTTCGACGGAATCGACGCCGACGCGCAGCCGGATTCGTCGGGCGAGTGCCGCGAGTCTCGGCGCCATCGGCTCCCCCACCCAGAGCGGATAGGCAATGAACAGGTCATCCACTCCCGCGTCGGCGAAGACCTCTGCCTCCCCGAGGGTCGCAACGGTCAAGCCGGTGGCTCCGGCGGCCTGCTGCATCGCTGCGATCTGAGGGATCTTATGGGTTTTAGCGTGGGGGCGTAGTCGCTGCCCCCGAACGGAAACGGCCCGGGCCAGCGCACCGATGTTCTGGTGGAGGATATCGAGGTCGATCAGGACCTCGGGGGTCTGCAGTGACGCGGGAACGACGGCGGGGATTCCACCGCCCCTAGCGGCTTCCATCACGCGTGATGCCACCGTCCTGCTTGAGCCCCTCGCGGGTGGCGACATATTGACGTTCGATGTAGGCCTCGAGTTCGCTGCGCTCCACGCGCCAGACGCCACGGCCGCCGACCTTGATGGCGGGGAGCTCGCCACTGCGTACCAGTGAACGCACCTGGGGCATGTTGACGCTCAACTCTTCGGCGACGTCTTCCAGACGCAAGAATCTCATACCTCGAAGTTAGCCCGGGTTTGACGTCGTTTCCAGTCATTAGGTGCAAGTGGGGACAATCCGGGGTCACGTCACGTAGGCCCGCAGGATTCCCGCCCGGGGAATCTCGCGGGCCATACTCGTAGTGGACTACTGGCTGAGGGCCTTGTGGGCCGTGCCGTCCCGGAAGCATTGGTGTTGCCGCCGATCCGTCAACCTGACCTTCGAATGCTTGTGGCATTGCTCAGTTCCTTCCATCAATAGATCATCCATCAGTCAAACCGCGCAACAGTATTGATTTCGATTGAACAATATGACTAGTCTTATATTCCGTAGGCGGAGAACGTTGGTCATTTTGACCGACACCCGGCCGACGCCATCCGCAGGACCCCAGCAAAGGAGCATCGGGTGACACCCGAGCGATACCAACTCGACACCACGGATCGCCGCATCCTGGCCGCCATGGACCAGGACCCACGCATCCCCATCATGATGCTGGCCCAACGTCTCGGCCTGGCTCGTGGAACCGTCCAATCCCGCCTCGAGAAGCTGGCAGCCTCCGGCGCCTTGCGCCCCAACAGCAGCCGCGTCACCCCTGCCGCCCTCGGGCGCGGCGTCTCCGCGTCCGTATCGGCGGAATTGGATCAGTCCAAGCTGGACGACGCAATCGCTGCGCTGCGCGACATCCCTGAGGTGCTCGAATGCTTCGCGCCGGCCGGGGACACCGATCTGCTCATCCGGGTCGTGGCCTCGGACCCCGACGATCTTTATCGGGTCAGTGAGGTCATCCGCTTCTGTCCCGGCATCACGCGGACGTCGACGTCGATGTTCCTGCGTGAGGTCATCCCCTACCGCACCACCGGCCTACTGGAGGAACACTAGGAACCGGGCAGACCGCGGCGCTCAGGCCCCGGTCCCCTGACCTGCGGCGCGCACCACCTTATCGACCATGCTCTTGAAGATGACCCCATGGAAGGGCAGGACCCCCAACCAATAGAGCCGGCCCCACAGCCCGCGGGGGAAGAAGATCGCTCGTTGGCGATACACGCTTCCGCCCCCGGATGCTGGTTCGACCGTCAGCTCCAGCCAGGCACCACCGGGGACCTTCATCTCGGCCCGCAACAAAAGCGACTTGCCTGGTTCGATGGCCTCGACCCTCCACCAGTCAACGACGTCGTTGAGCATCAGGTTCGTTTGGCTCCGGCGTCCACGACGCAAGCCGACGCCGCCGGCCAGCTTGTCCATCCAGCCCCGGACCGACCAGGCCAAGGGCATTGAGTACCAGCCGTTATCGCCGCCGATGCCTTCGATGACCTTCCAGACCTGCTCGGGGGAGGCGTCGGACGTCCGTTCGCGCTCATCGGTGAAAACGGTGCTCCGGGCCCATTCCGGATCACTCGGCAACGGTTCGGCCGGCTCCGTCACCACCTCGGCATTCGCCCAGGACGTTTCCACGGCCCCCGCCTCGATCTTGATCAAGGCCAGCTCCACCGACCGTTCGTAGCCGGTCAACCCACCCTCCGGAGGAGGAATCAGGTCGTCGATGCGTCGATCCTTCACCACGCAGTCATGCTGCAGCGACTCCACCAGCGGAATGGCCAGAGCGCGGGGAATAGGGGTGACCAGATTGACCCACTGGCCGGCGAGCCACGGGGTGAGCACCGGCAACGCAATCACCCAGGGCTGGCGCAGGCCCGCCACCTTGGCATAGCCGCGCATCATTTCCGAATAGGTCGGCGCGTCCGGGCCGCCGATGTCGAAGGTCCCGGCCGCCCCGTCGGGCAACTCGACGGCGTTGACCAGGTAGTAGAGCGCATCCCTCACGGCAATGGGTTGGACCCTGTTCCTCACCCAGCGGGGAGCGGGCATGACCGGCAGGACGTCGGTGAGGTGCCTGACCATCTCGAAGCTGGCGGAGCCGGACCCGATGAGCAGCCCGGCCTGCAACACCACCGTCGGGGTTCCCGAGGTGGAAAGGATTTCCCCGACCTCCTTGCGGGAGGCCAGATGCCTGCTGAGCTCTCCCTCGGGGTGCAGCCCGGAGAGGTAGACGATGCGCTTGAGCCCTGCCTCACGCGCGGCTTGGGCCACATTGAGGGCACAACTGCGTTCGATCCGCTCGAAGGAGGCGTCACCGCCCATGGAATGCACCAGATACATCATGACGTCGACCCCCTCGACCAGCTGTTTCGCGGCGTCGGCGTCCTCGAGCGCACCTTCAACGACCTCGACCTGATGGGCCCACGGAATATCGCGGAGTTTGGCGCGATTGCGGGTCAGCACCCGCACGGAGTGCCCCCGCTCCAGCAGCAAGGGCACCACCCTTCCCCCGACATATCCGGTGGCTCCTGCAACGGCAACGATGCTCATGTGGTTCTCCTTCACTGGGTGATGCTTGCGACGGCTACGGCTTCAACGAACGAATCTCACGCCCCGGGGGCTCTGGTGGCCGGCCTGTTTGCCGGACCGTGGGTGGCCCAGCGTACTGCGACAACGGCCACCAGCACGATGACAGCGGCAATTGCCGCAATGACGGCCACGGGGGTCGACTC
>JBBSRM010000168.1:0-5747 GCA_038243055.1 Actinomycetales bacterium | reverse complement strand
GTGAAGACCGGGCTGTTCGGCACTTCCGAATCGTTCGCGCCGCTGGAAGGGGCACGCATGGACGGGGACGATGTCCTGGTTCAGTGCACCAAGGACCAGCTCAAGGACGCCCCCCGGATGGATCCGGATGGGGATCTCAGCCCCGAGGAAGAGAACGAGCTTTACGAGTACTACAACCTCGCCTCCCCATCGACTGACCGGGGCGGACGCGATGACCGCACCGGACAAGGACGTGAAAAAAGCACCTCGGGTCGCGCCGGCGAAGACCGGGAGCCGGGGCGCGCCTCTGGTGAAGGGGATTCAATGACCCGTTCCGAGGAACACCTCAAAGTGGGGACCGAGACCCATGAAACCGGTCGTGTCCGGTTGCGCAAGCACGTCGTCACCGAGAACGTCACCAAGACCGTGCCGGTCACCCACGAGGAAGTCGTCCTCGAACGCGAACCCATCACCGACAACGACGCCGGTGCTGCCGGCCACGGTGCCCAGCTTGGCGAAGACGAGCAGGACGTGGTCCTGCACGAGGACCAGGTCGTGGTCGAGAAGGAAACTGTCCCCGTTGAAAAGGTCCGGCTGGACACCAAGACAGTGGCCGACGAGCAGACGGTCAATGAACAGGTCCGCAAGGAAGAAATCGACACCGAAGGAGACACCAAGGGAGGCACCAAAGGGGGCACCAAGCGCTAGGGCGCCGGCCATACCCCACGTTGGACCCGGCGAACACCAGCCGCGCCACAGGGCATTTTTTCAATCCAGGAGTAGCACATGAGCAACAGCACTGGCCCCACCCCAGGGAACGAACGCTCTGACGGTACCGGCTCGGAAGGCCGACGGACCCGCGGACCCGCGGGGTCGGGGGGTCGGGGGGGAACGAAGCGGTCAGGCAAGACCATGACCGCGTCCTGGCGCGGCAAAAGGAAGAATTCGGCGGGATGAAGTTTGGTGCGGCGTTCTTCGGCTGGCTAACCGCCACCGGGGCCGCCGTGCTGCTGGGTGCGCTGGCCACTGCGATCGGTACCGCGACCAGCGCGCTCACCGGCAGCGACATTGCTGCCGGTGCAACCCAAGACCCCCAAACGGCGGGAGTTCTGGGCAGTGTCGTGGTGCTAGTCATCCTGTTTCTGGCATACTTCTGCGGCGGTTACGTGGCCGGCCGGATGGCGCGTTTCAACGTTCTCAAGCAGGGCGTTGCGGTCTGGCTCTGGGCGTTGGTCATCACCCTGATCGTGGCCGCGATCGGTCTCATTGCTGGTTTCCAAGCCGACATCATCGCCCGGATGCCCGGCTTGCAGCAGATGCCGGTCGATCCCGCCCAGCTTACCGTGCCGGCGGTCATCGCCGTCGTCGTGGCGGCGGTGATTGCCCTGGTCGGGGCGATCCTGGGTGGCCTGCCCGGCATGCATTTCCACCGCAAGGTCGACATCGCAGGCCTCGGTTAGCGGCAAACAACGAACCACGGGTCAAGACATCGTGTCCCGCAGCGCGGGGCAAGGCCTGCGACTAACCGACAGCACGGCCGTCGATGACGGCACCAAGTCCATCAACAAGATCCACCCACCATCGATCGAAGGACACCATGAGCAACGCGGAGAATCCGTCCACACCGCAGGATCCACGAACGCCCCTCGCCCCGGCGGGCTTCCACCGGCCAAACAGACGCCGGTGATGGCGGGCCCATGTCCGGCTCCAGGCACTCCTCGGACCCAACCAACGGCCCGGGGCCAGGTGCCTGGCTCAATCGCTATCCGGCCCGCGACCTGCGGATGTACGTTGGGGCATGAAAGCGACCGATCCGGTTTCGTCACCGATCGACACCATTTCCCATCGCGAAGGAAGTATGACGACATGACCAGAAACAACACCAAGGGCTCGGATGCCGTGACCTTGACCGACGAACAACTCGATCTGGCACACCGTTTGGCGACACAGCTCAGAGTGGATTCCATCCGATGCAGCACCCCGGCCGGCTCGGGGCACCCCACCTCATCCCTGTCAGCTGCCGACCTGATGTCGGTCCTGCTTCTTCACCATTTGCGCTACGACTGGGCCGACACCCACCAGGCGGCAAATGACCACCTGATCTTTTCCAAAGGACACGCGTCGCCCCTGCTGTATTCGATCTATCGATCCGTCGGCGTGCTCGATGGAGACGAACTGGTCAACACCTACCGCCAGTTCGGCTCCCGCCTTCAGGGACACCCGATGCCGATTCTGCCGTGGGTGGACGTAGCGACCGGTTCGCTCGGACAGGGCCTGCCTGACGCAGTCGGGGTTTGCTTGGCCGGGAAGTACCTGGACAAGTTGCCGTACCAAACGTGGGTTCTGTGCGGAGACAGCGAAATGGCCGAAGGGTCCATGTGGGAAGCCATCGATAAGGCCTCCTATTATAAGCTCGGCAACCTCACCGCCATCGTCGACGTCAACCGGCTCGGCCAGAACGGGCCAACCGAGCTGCAATGGCAGATAGAGAAGTATGCTCAACGAGTCGAGGCATTCGGGGCCCGGGCCCTGGTGATCGACGGCCACGATCTGACAGCCATCGACACCGCATTGACCCAGGCGCGCTCCAACCCGGATATGCCCACGGTGGTGCTGGCACGCACCATCAAGGCCAAGGGAGTCCCGGAAATCGAAGACAAGGAAGGCTGGCACGGCAAGGCACTGCCCCAGGACATGGCCGATCGTGCCATTGCCGCACTGGGCGGGGTGACCGAACTGTCCATCACCACCGCCACCCCGGACGCGGCCGAGCCAAAGGTCGATACCACCCCACCGGCAGCAGTCGACCTGCCGACCTGGGACATCGGCCAGAAGGTAGCCACGCGGTCGGCGTTCGGGGCCGCCGTCTCCGCATTGGCGGTGCGCCCGGAGGTCGTCGTCCTGGACGGCGAGGTCGGCAATTCCACGCATGCCGGGGACTTCCAGGATGTCTGCCCGGACCGATTCTTCGAAATGTTCATCTCGGAACAACAGCTCATCGCATCCGCAGTCGGTCTTTCCGTGCGTGGCTACATCCCCTTCGCCTCGAGTTTCGCCGCGTTCCTGATCTCCCGGCCATATGACTTCATTCGGATGGCCGGTGTCTCCGAAGCCAACATCAGACTGGTCGGCACTCACGCGGGCGTCGAAATCGGGCAAGACGGCCCCTCGCAGATGGCTTTGGAAGACATCGCGGCGATGCGCGCCATCCACACCTCCGTCGTCCTCTACCCCAGCGACGCCCCGTCAACTGCCGCACTGGTGGCCACCATGGCTGACACCGATGGCGTCATCTACCTGCGGGCGACCCGGGGCGCCTACCCAGTCATCTACGGGCCCGACGAGGAATTCCCGATCGGCGGATGCAAAACCCACCGGGCAGGACCGAATGACGAGGTGGCGTTGATCGGAGCGGGCGTGACCTTGCACGAGTGCCTGGCTGCTGCCGAGGAATTGGCCCAGACGGGCATCCCGGCCCGGGTCATCGACCTGTACTCGATCAAGCCACTGGATCGCGTCACGCTCCTTGATACATGCCGCGCGGCGAACAACCGGTTAGTTGTGGTGGAGGACCACTACCCCGAGGGCGGTATGGGCGGCGCCGTGATGGAAGCCCTCGCCGATGCAGACTTGGGCGAACTCCACGTCACCCTGCTGGGCGTCAACGGCCTGCCTATGTCGGGACAGCCCGCCGAGCTTCTGGACGCCGCCGGCATCTCGGCCCGCCATATCAGCGCAGCTGCCCGCAACCTGGTGGGTGCCTAATCCTGCCCACAACCCAGAGCACGAACGATTTCTCTGCGTGGCCAAGCGTGGAGTTGGCGCCGCTGAAAATTCCCTTGCCGGTCCAGCCGGCCGGAGGTGTCGGGCCGCCAGCTCCTCGGCCTGAACGGCGCCGTCCAAACCGAGGCACCACCATTGTTCGTCGGCCCGGAGGGCTGCCTGTTGTAACTGCGTAGGAAGAAGAAAGGCGAGCGCAACATCTCGATCTTGCCATTGGTATCCAACACCTTGCATGGATCATCGAGAATATAGAACACTTCCAGTGGTGCTAATGGATCCTGCCCCGCCGGTTGTGTCCCCGCGCGTTGTCCGTCCGCACGAACATGTCATTCAGCAGGAGGAGCCCCGCCAGCGAAGTAAAACATCGTCAACGGGGGTGTTGGCCTTACTCGATGACGCCGCAGGCCAGACGCGTTCCGGCATCGCCTGCGCCCAGAGTGTCCTCATCCGCACCACTGGAGGCGTACCGTTCCGGAATGTTGGCAAAGTTGTCCGGTCCCGAATGGAGCATTGCTGCGCTGCCGTCGTCATCGTCGAGGTCGGCTGGGGTGAACCGGTCGGTGGTGAAGGTCAGTTCGCCGGTGCCGTCGTCGTTGACCAGCAGGCTAGGCAGATCGCCAGCGTGGTTCGGGTGCTTGGCAGCATCGGAGCCCATATGCCCGCCCGCGGAGTGGAAGTCGCCCTTCTTCTCTGGCTTGTCAGCCGCCGCGCTGTTGGGTTCGCACTTGCCGGTCCGGTGGATGTGAAATCCGTAGAAGCCCTGCTCCATCCCTTCGACCTCCAGGGAGACAGTGGTGCCACCCTCCGCCTGGCTGAACGTCGCAGTGCCCGCCGGTGAACCGTCGGCCTTTTGCAGGGCGGCAGTGGCATCCGCGTCGCTGGAGGAGGCGGTGGATTCGCTGGGCGGGCTTTCGCTTCCCGGCTGAGATGAACATGCAGCTAGCAGCAGCGTGGATGATGCTAAGGCTGCAATGGCAAGGGCTTTCTTATGCATGGGGGGCTCCGTTATCCATCATGGGGATCGATCATCTTCTCCGGCCAACGTTAGATGGGTCACAAGCCTCGGTTCAACCCCATGACACCCTGGCGATAGCCTGAAATCCCTATCGAAAGCGAAGAAACATAAAAACACTTGAATACCGCACTGTTGGCGGCCTCCGCGAGGTGGTGGAGATCGACGCTCATCAAGTCGGAACAGGCCAGCCCCTGCTCAAGGTCACTGACGCAGGGCCGTGCCGCTCCGATGAATTCGTCATGGGGCTAAAAAAGATACAGTTGGCCTTCCCACTGCCGCTCAAGCTAGGCCACGAACGTGCGGAGACCGTCGAAGCACCCGCCGAAGGGATGCAGAACATGTCCGTCGGCATGCGGACGGTGCGTCAAGTGTGCACACGGCAACAAAAACTACTTCACGCGCGTCCTGGCCGAGGGAACCCCTCCGCCTGACTCGTGGTCCTGGCGCAATGGCCGAATACATGAATGTCGATGACCCCGGCATCTGGTGCCGCGTGGAGATCACGACTCGTTGAAGAACCTTCGCTCACCGACGCGGGTTTGACGTCTGATCGTCCGATCAAGAAGGCGGTGCCCAAGCCCGGCGCCGCAACCACGGCGGTGAACGTCGGTGCCAGCGGCGCCGAATATGTGGGAATCCAGACCCTGCGCGCAGTTTCGGGCCCGAGGCATCGCCCTGGACGTCAACGACGAGAAGGTCGCCCTCGCCAGAGAAGCCGGCGTCCATCAGACGCTGATATCGGACGAAATCGAGGCTGCTGGCATCAAAACGGGACACGAACCGGCTCGCCGCGGGCGCGGTCGTTGACTCCGCGGACGCGCAACCCGCTGTTGAGCTGGGCGAAGTCGTTGGGGCAGTGGGAGGAGCGCTGAAGATCGTCGGCATAGGTCGGGGCGCTCTCCTGATGGAAAACCGGCGGATTCACAACGACAGCGCAGCACGATCGGTCTATTGGGGATAACACACGGAG
>JBBSRM010000167.1:0-5764 GCA_038243055.1 Actinomycetales bacterium | reverse complement strand
TCGAAGGACCCGGCGGACGGAACTTCCTCGAGGTCGAGCCCGGGGCCCTGGCGCATCTGGCCCGCACCGCCCTGCATGACATCTCCCATTACCTGCGCCCCGCCCACCTGCAGCAGTTGCGCAACATCCTCGACGATGAGGAAGCCAGCCCGAACGATCAGTTCGTGGCACTGGACCTGCTGAAGAACGCGAACATCGCCGCCGGTGGGGTCCTGCCGATGTGCCAGGACACCGGCACGGCGATCGTGATGGGCAAACGCGGCCAGCAGGTGCTGAGCCAGGGGCCCGATGAAAGGGCCCTCTCGAAGGGCATCTATGACGCCTACACCCAGTTGAACCTGCGCTATTCGCAGCTCGCTCCGCTGACCACCTGGCAGGAGACCTCCACCGGGAACAACCTGCCGGCCCAGATCGAGCTCTATGCCGATACCGAGCCCGGCCACGAGGAGCAGTACAAGTTCCTGTTCATGGCCAAGGGCGGGGGATCGGCGAATAAGTCGTTCCTCTACCAGGAGACGAAGGCCATCCTGAACGAGAACGCCATGCTCGCCTTCCTCGACGAGAAGCTGCGGTCACTGGGCACCGCTGCGTGCCCGCCCTACCACCTCTCGATCGTCATCGGAGGAACCAGTGCCGAGTTCGCCTTGAAGACCGCCAAATACGGTTCGGCCAAGTACCTGGACAACCTGCCGACCACCGGGGCGATGACCGGAAGGGGTTTCCGCGATATCGACCTGGAGGAGAAGGTCCTGGAACTGACCCGCCACTTCGGCATCGGAGCCCAGTTCGGGGGCAAGTACTTCTGTCACGATGTCCGCATCGTCAGGTTGCCCCGCCATGGTGCCTCGCTGCCCGTGGCGATCGCCGTCTCCTGCTCCGCGGACCGGCAGATGTTGGCGAAGATCACCGCCGACGGCGTCTTCGTTGAACAGCTCGAAACCGACCCTGCCCGTTTCATGCCCGAAGCAGGCCACCCGGCGGTCGCCGCACACGACGACGAGACCGAGGGTGTCAGCGGAACCGGCGGCTCCTCCGTGGTCAGGATCGACCTGAACCGGCCGATGCCAGAGATTCTCGCCGAACTGGCGAAGCACCCGGTGAAAACCCGATTGTCATTGACCGGCCCGCTGGTGGTGGCCCGCGACATCGCCCACGCGAAGATCCGTGAGCGCCTGGATGCCGGTGAAGAGATGCCGCAGTACCTCAAGGACCATCCCGTCTACTACGCAGGCCCGGCGAAGACCCCCGAAGGCATGGCCTCGGGTTCCTTCGGTCCGACCACTGCTGGGCGGATGGACTCCTACGTCGACCAGTTCCAGGCGGCAGGCGGCTCGATGGTCATGCTGGCCAAGGGCAACCGGTCCCGACAGGTCACCGATGCCTGCCAGGCGCACGGCGGCTTCTACCTGGGCTCGATCGGGGGCCCCGCGGCCCGCTTGGCGCAGGATTGCATTCGCAAGGTCGAGGTCGTCGAATACGAGGAGCTGGGCATGGAGGCGATCTGGCGCATCGAGGTGGAGGACTTCCCCGCGTTCATCGTGGTCGACGACCAGGGCAACGACTTCTTTGCCGAGACGCTCACCCCGACCTTCACCGCGATCCCGGTTCGGGCCGGCTAGGCGACCCCACGGGGTCGGCGCCGGACGCAGGGCCTACTGTGAGAAGGCGTTGCGGGCCCAGTCGGGCCACCAGCGGGTTTCCTCGGCGCGGCGCTCCTGGCGTTCCCATTCGGCATCGCGAGCCGCCTTGTCCTGGGTGGCTTGCCGTTCGGCCTCGGCCTCCTGCCGGCTGGCCTGGGCTTCCTTTTCGGAGGTCTTGGTCTTCTGCTTCTTCCGGCCGGTCACCAGCTCATCGGAATATTGTTCGAAGGTGGCGACGCCATCTCGCTCCATCTGCCGTGCCGCCTTGGTTCCGACATAGCGCAGATGCCACGGTTCGAAGGCGTAGCCGGTGGTTTCCTGCTGGTCCTTCGGATATCTGACGATGAAGCCGTAGTCGGCGGCATGGGCGGCGATCCACTTTCCGGACGGCAGATCGGCCAGGCAGGCCTTCAGGGAGCACTCGCCACTAGCCGCTCCGAGATCCGCCGAGAGCCCGAGCTGGTGTTCGCTGGTTCCCGGGCGGGCCGAGATGCGTGAGGCGTAGTCCTCGCCGTACTTCCGCGTATACCGCTGGAAGAGACTGACCTGGTGGGCATAGGAGCGGTAGGCGCTGACGACCATGAGCCGTTGTCCGTCCCGTGCGCCGCCGGCGATGAGCTTCTTCATGGCCTGGGCGGCGCGGGGCACCATCTCGGTGCCGTTCCCGGAGACGGCGACCAGATCCTTGGGCGCATAGTCGCGCGGCTGCAGCGGATGGTGTTCGTTGACCAGCACCAGCGGGGAGGTGGCGTCGGTGCTGTAGGCGGCGTAGTCCCGTTCGGCCGTGGAGGCCTTGGACTTCTTTTCGTGTGTTGCCTCATCGGTGGCAGCAGCTGAGGGGGAAGCCTGGGTGCTTTGCAGGTCACCGACCGGGGAAGCCTGCGCCGTGGTGGCAGGCAGCAGGAAGGCAGCCGCGAGGGCGAGGGTGGTCGCCAGCGCGGGAAGACTGCGGAGCGTGTGCGGTGAAGTCATCATGGTGTTTGTGGTGCGTCGGGCGGCCTGTGGACTTCGCAGTGCCGTTCGACGCAACAACCTCAGGATAACGCCGGGGACCCGGCATAGGCTATTTTGGGAACCGTGCTGATATCTGACCGCGACATCCGGACCGAACTGGACAGCGGACGCATCGGGCTGGACCCGTATGAGTCCGAGATGATCCAGCCCGCCAGCGTCGACGTCCGCCTGGACCGTTATTTCAGGCTTTTCGACAACCATAAGTACGCCCACATCGACCCCTCTCAGGACCAGCCGGAGCTGACCCGCCTGGTTGAAGTCGATCCCACCGAGGCCTTCGTCCTGCACCCGGGAGAGTTCGTGCTCGGCTCGACCTACGAACGGGTCACGCTGCCCGACGACGTCGCTGCCCGGCTCGAGGGGAAGTCATCGCTGGGCCGTCTGGGACTGCTCACGCACTCCACCGCCGGCTTCATCGATCCCGGCTTCTCGGGGCATGTGACGCTGGAGCTGTCGAATATGGCGACCCTGCCGATCAAGCTGTGGCCGGGATCGAAGATCGGCCAGCTCTGCTTCTTCAAGCTCACCTCACCGACGGAGCACCCCTACGGTTCCGGACCCTACGGGAACCGATACCAGGGCCAACGCGGTCCGACGGCGTCGCGGAGCCACCTGAACTTCCACCGCACCGATCTGCAGGCCTGAACCGGGTCAGCCGCGACCGGTGAACGGCATGCCGGTGGCCGTGATGACCAGTGAATCGACGGTGACTTCCAAGGGAAGTTCGGCCAGTTGCCTCACGGCACGAGCAGCGTGCCGCACATCGAAGACCGGTTCGATCTTCGTGCTGCCATCCGCCTGAAGGGTGCCGGTGGTGAACCCGGCCGTCAGTTCGGTGGCGGTATTGCCGATGTCGATTTGCGAAGCAGTGACCCGTGAGTTGCGGCCATCGAGGGCGATGGACTTCGTCAACCCGGTGATGGCATGTTTCGTCGTCGTATAGGCCACTGA
The DNA here is from genome assembly GCA_038243055.1 of Actinomycetales bacterium. Lineage (GTDB taxonomy): Bacteria > Actinomycetota > Actinomycetes > Actinomycetales > Micrococcaceae > Arthrobacter_H. The sequence goes on along the minus strand of JBBSRM010000167.1, from coordinate 2,159 downwards.
TTGCGGGCGGGGTGCGTGGGCGGAGATCGACCCGTTGTTGATGATCCTGCCGCCCTGGGGGTCCTGGGACTTCATCGTCCTGACCGCCGCCGCGGCGCAGAGCATGCTGCCGGTCAGATTCACGGCGACCACGTCGTTCCAATCGGATACCGAGATCTCGTCGACCGAGGCTCGTGGGCCGAAGGCACCGGCGTTGTTGAACAGGACGTCCACCCGGTTCCAGGTTCCAGCGACCATGGAGAACAGGGCGTCGACCTGCTGGGGGTCGGTGACGTCCGTCGGGACGACCAGCGCCCGTTCGTTGGCCTGTGCCGTCTGTTCCAAGGCCTCGGCACGTCGCCCGGCCAACGCGACGTGCCAGCCGGTGCCCAGTAGTTCGCGGGCCACGGCCCGGCCGATCCCGGAGCCGGCGCCGGTGACGACGGCGACGCGGAGGGTTGTTTCCGGGGTGCTGGATGGGGCTGTCATGTGTTCTCCTGGTCGGTCGAGGGGGTTGGCTTGCGCACCGGCAGCAGCAGGAACAGGCCGACCAGCAGAACCAGCATGATGCCCAGGATGCCGTAGCGCTGTGCGCCGCCTTCGGGCACGTGGCTCGTGGCCAGGATGATGGCCAGGGTGAAGAAACCGGGTGCCAGGAAGGAGACCGCGCGGCCGGTCGTGGCGTAGAGGCCGAAGAGCTCGCCTTCGCGTCCTTCGGCGGCCAGCCGGGCCAGGAACGCGCGGGACGAGGCCTGTGCGGGGCCGACGAATAGGGTCAGCATCAGGCCGAAGATCCAGAAGCCGGTGGCATCGGGGGAGAGGAACACCCCTCCGGCGGCGATGAGTAGGCCCACGAGGGAGCCGAGGATGACCGCCTTGGGACCGATTTTATCGTCCAGCACACCGCCGACCAGGGCGCCTGCGGCAGCCACGAGGTTGCCGACGATGGCGAAGACGATCACCTCGGAGAGTTCGAAGCCGAAGGTTCCGGCGGCGATCACCCCGCCGAAGGCGAAGACGGCGGCAAGCCCATCGCGGAACACGGCTGATGCGATGAGGAAGAAGACCGTGTTCCGCTCGGTGCGCCAGAGTGAGGCGACGTTTCGGCCCAGCTGCTTATAGGACTCCAGAATGCTGACCTTGGCCATCTTCTGGCGACGCGAGATCTCGGGGACCGCAAAGAGCACCGGCAACCCGAAGCCGAAGAACCAGAGGGCTGAGAAGACCGCGACGAGTCGGATGTTCAGGGCATTGTCGGTGCTTGCGCCCAGCCAATCGACCACGGGTTGAACGAAGAGGAACAACACCAGGGACAGGGCCAGGATGCCACCGACGTACCCCATGCCCCAACCGAAGCCCGAGATTTTGCCGATGGTCCTCGGGGTGGAGATCTGCGGGAGCATGGCGTTGTAGTTGACGCCGGCAAATTCGGAAAAGACGCTGGCTGCGGCGATGAGGCTGACACCCAGTATGAGGAAGCGAGGATCGGGAAAAACAAAGAAGGCGGCGGCGGTGGCCAGAGCCACCAGGGCCGTGTTCACTCCCAGCCAGAAGCGGCGGCGGCCGCCCGCGTCCGAACGTTGACCGGTGACCGGTGCCAATAAGGCGATGGCGAAGCCGGCGACGGTCAGCGCCAGGGACAGCGCGGCGGTGTTGGAGTCCGTATCTCCGAAGGCGGAACTGGTCAGGTAGACGGTGAAGACGAAGGTGGTCATCACCGCGTTGATCGCCGAGGCACCCCAGTCCCAGGAGGCCCAGGCAATGACCTGCTTCGATATGGTTCGTGTTCCGCGCTCGGGCAGCGCCGTGGGCGTGGCGTTCGGGCTCATTCCTGAAGCGTAGCGCTCTGCGCGAAATTACCTGCCTATTAAGGTGTTTTCTACAGAATCGGATTGATGAACTGTTAAACTAAATTAATTACCTGACCGAGTGCTGCAGTGTCGAACCATGCGTGGCCCAGAACCCCTCAGGAGAACATCGTGGCCGTGGTCCTCATCGCACTCTTTGCGGTGAGCGCTGTGGCGCCGCTTTTGTTCCGTCGCTTCGGTCGCGCCTCGTTCTACCTGCTCGGTGCCGTACCTGCCGCCGCGTTCGTGTGGCTGCTGGTCAACTTCGACTCCTTCATCTCCGCCGACCAGTCGGCTCCGGCGGGGGAACCGAATGCCCCACCGGGTCTACTG
>JBBSRM010000166.1:0-5790 GCA_038243055.1 Actinomycetales bacterium | reverse complement strand
TCGCATTTCGCCAAGCACACCCGCGGTGAGGTGGCCCGCCATGTGCTGGCCCGACGTAGCGCGCCACGGAGTCCCGAGGCCCTGCTGAAGGCAGCCCAGGAGAAGTGGGATGCGGAGCTGATTCCCGCCACGGCCAAGAAGGCCCACCAGCTGAACATCATCCTGGCCGAGGACCACAGCTTCGCCGCGAGCTAGTCCCGACACAGGCAGGATCAGCCCGTTCGGGCCTGACCGTAGGCCACCAGTTCGACTTCGAACCCGTCGGCGTTATGCAGATAGGCGGCGTAGTGCTCGGGCCCGCCGGCGTGCGGATGCAGCTCGGCCAACATCAGGGTGAAGCCCCGCTCCACGGAAGCACGGGTGAGGGCTTCGACCTCCTCGGGGCTTCCGGCTCGGAACGCCAGGTGATTCACCCCGGGTCCCCGGCGTTCGTGCACGGTACCCATCACGTCGGGACCTGATTCAAGGACCAGGTACTCCCCCGCACCGTGCCAGCTCGCACCGCCAGGCCACTCCTGGTCGCGCACGTACCCCAGGGATTCGAACATCCAGCCGAGCGTCGTGGTGGCCCGCTCCAGGTCAGTGACCCAGATTTCCAGGTGATGGAGCCGCCCCCGCGGAACCAGCCCGTGGATTTCTTGTTCTATTTCCACTCGGGCGAGCGGACCAGGATCACTCCTGAATCCGGGCAGGAGACGACGTCGTCCTCGGCGGCACCACGGATCTCGGCCAGGTCCCCGGCGGCCAGTTGCATCCCCGATCCTTCCGACGTGCCGTGGAACAGCCGGGCGGCGCCGATACCGCGCTGGGCCAGCCGCTTTTCGTACATGCCCACCAGGGTCGAGTCGATGCGTCCGGCGAGTTCGGTGCGCTCGGCCACCAGTGTGGCGCGCTCGGCAGCCAGTTCCTCGGCCTTCTCATCCCGGGTGCGTTCGAGTTGGGCCAGTTGGGCTGCGGTGCCGTCTGACGAAGCGGTCACGCCTTCGAGTCGGCCGATCACTTCCTCGGCTGCCTCCATCAGTTCCAGCTCGGTGGATTCGAGTTCTCCGCGCTTGAGGGTCAGGGAGTCGATCTCGTGCTGCAGGGCCATCATGTCCCGGGCGGTTCCGCGGCCGGCGTCGATCTGGGCACGGTCCTTCTCGATCCGGGTCTGCACCTTCTCGCCCTGGTGCTCGATATCGGTCAAGGCATGTTGTGCAGCAGCTGATTCCTCAGCCACCTCACGGCGGGCTGCTTCGGCTTCGGCCACGGTTTCCCCGGCGGCGATGATCTCCGGATCGGAGGAGAGGACCTTCACGGCCCGGTCGATCTTCACGATCTTCGAGTCCAGCGACTGCAGGTCCAACAGCAGCAGCTGGTCGGCGGGTGATGCCTTGGCCATCGGTGTTTCTCCTCGTGCTCGGTGGCTCCCCAGCCTACTGCCCTCCGCCGCCGATCAGTTCCCGGGGGTGAGGATGAAATCCCAGGGGTCGGTGTTGATCGAGCTGACGCCGATCTCCAGGATGAAGTTCTGGTCGATCAGCACGTTGTAGAGCCCTTCGGCGGCGGCGGGCAGCCACAGCCATTCGCCGGCGAAGTGGGAGATGTCAACAAGATACGGGCGGTCCTCCACGGCTGCTTCGCGGGCTTCGGAGGCGGGGTGGTGGCGCAGGTCAGCGGTGACGAACACGTCGGCCCGGGCGGCCCGCACTGCATCGAAGAGGCTGTCCCCGGCGCCGCCGCAGACCGCCACGGTGCTCACGATCCCGTCCCGGTCACCTGCCACACGCACCCCTCCGGCGACCGCGGGCAGCGCGCCGAACACCCGGGAAGCGAAATCGGAGAGCGCCAGCGCATCCGGCAAGGTGCCGACCCGGCCCAGTCCTTCTTCGGGGAGGCCTTCGGAGGCTGCCACCAAGGGAGTGACATCGGTGAGTCCGAGGATATCGGCCAGTACGTCGGAGACCCCTCCAACCGCCGAGTCGCCATTGGTGTGGACGGTGACCAAGGCGCACTGGTTTTCGATCAGCTCGTGGATGACTTCGCCCTTGAACTGGTCTGCGGCCACGGATTTCACCCCGCGCAGCAGCAACGGGTGGTGGGTGATCAGCAGGTCGGCTCCGCGGGCGATGGCGTCGCGGACGACCTCGAGGGTCGGGTCCACGGCGAAGATGATGCGCCGTACCGGGCGCTCGACCCGGCCGGCGACGAGGCCGACGGCGTCCCACTGTTCAGCCAAGGATGCCGGCCAGAGTTCCTCGATCGCCACCAGGACCTCGCCCAGCGTCGGGACGGTGGCTCCGGGTCGGGGATCGGGGGCCACGACGGCACGGGAATCATGGGCCCCACCATCCGTCGTCTCCTCGGCGGCTTCGAGGCCCTGTGGGGTATCCGTCACGGTCGTCTCGCCATCCGGGGAGTCCTGCGGCGTTTTATCCTGATCGTTGCGCATGCTCCTACCGTAGTCGGCGGACGGTCAACTGTCCGTCAAATGCCCCGGATATGCCCACCGCGAAGTTCCTCGGGAATGAATGGGCCGCTGTGGGCATTGACCATGGATGTGAGTAGCAAGTCAGCAACCCCAACGTCAGCGGCGCAGTTCGGCATGTCCGATTCCGCCGGATTACCCGACCACGGCATCCACACGTTCATCCTTGGTGCCGGATGCTTCTGGTGCATGGACACGATCTACCGCAAGACCGTCGGGGTTTCCTCTGTGGTCTCCGGCTACATCGGCGGGCACACCCCGAACCCGAACTACCGCGAGGTAGTCGGCGGAACCACCGGCCATGCCGAGGCGGTCGCCGTAACATTCGATGCCGCCGTCGTTCCTGCCGACGTCATCATGGACATGTTCTTCACCGGGCATGACCCCACGTCGTTGAACCGACAGGGCTACGACGTCGGCACCCAGTACCGCTCGGCCATGTTCTACACCGATGCCCGGCAGCGGGAGTTCTTCGAGGCGTCCCTGCGGCGCAACCAGGAAAACTGGGATAACCCGATCGTCACCGAAATCGTTCCTGCCCCGTACTTCCACGAGGCCGAACCGATCCACCAGGATTTCTACGCCATGAACCCCTACGAGGGCTATTGCCAGGTCATCATCAACCCCAAGCTGGCCAAAGCGAGGAAATATTACTCCCAGTGGCTGGTCGAATAAACCGTGATTCCGCATCTCGATAGGCTGGAACACAAGAAAACCCCTCAACCTCTTCCGAAAGCAGGCAGCTGATGGCACAGATCTACAACGACGTGACCGAACTGGTCGGACGCACTCCCCTGGTCCGCCTGAACCGGATGGCCGAGGGCCTGCCGGCCCAGGTCGCCGTCAAGCTCGAGTTCTACAACCCGGCCAACAGCGTCAAGGACCGCATCGGTGTCGCCATCGTGGACGCCGCCGAGAAGGCCGGAGCGCTGACACCCGGTGGAACCATCGTGGAAGGCACCTCCGGCAACACCGGGATCGCCTTGGCCATGGTCGGTGCCGCCCGCGGTTACCGCGTCATCCTCACGATGCCCGAAACCATGTCGACTGAACGCCGGGTCATGCTGCGCGCCTTCGGGGCCGAGATCGTGCTGACCCCTGGTTCGGAGGGCATGCGCGGGGCAGTGGAGAAGGCCAAGGAGATCGTCGCCACCACCGACAACGCCATCTGGGCCCAACAGTTCGCCAACCAGGCCAACCCCGCGATCCACCGGGAGACGACGGGCCGGGAAATCTGGGATGATACCGACGGCGACGTCGACGTCTTCGTCGCCGGAGTGGGCACCGGGGGCACGGTCACCGGCGTCGGCAACCTGCTCAAGGAACTCAAGCCTTCCGTGCAGGTCGTCGCCGTGGAGCCGAAGGATTCCGCCATCCTCACCGGCGGGGCGCCGGGCCCGCATAAGATCCAGGGCCTGGGCGCCAACTTCGTGCCTGAAGTGCTGGACACCGACGTCTACGACGAGGTGTTCGACGCGACCATGGAGGATTCGGTTCGGGTGGCTCGCGAACTGGGCACCAAGGAAGGCATCCTGGGCGGCATCAGCTCGGGTGCGATCGTCTGGGCCGCCTTGGAACTGGCCAAGCGCCCGGAGAATGCCGGCAAGCTCATCGTCGCCATCGTCTGCGACTTCGGCGAACGCTATATCTCCACACCGCTATACGACGACATCCGCGGATAGCGGCAGCACCTCCGGGCCAACCACCAGCAAAGGTTTCGTGTGACTTTCCTATCCCGCCTCCAAGAGGACCTCGAAGGGGCCCGCGCCCATGATCCTGCAGCACGCGGAGACGCAGAAAACGCCTTGGCCTATTCGGGTCTGCATGCCATCTGGGCGCACCGGCTGACCCACCGGCTCTGGAGGAACCCTGCGCTGCGCCTTCCGGCTCGGCTCATTTCCCAGGTGGCCCGGTTCACCACCGGGATCGAGATCCACCCCGGGGCGACGATCGGCCACCGGTTCTTCATCGACCATGGCATGGGGGTTGTCATCGGCGAGACCGCCGAGATCGGCGATGACGTGATGATCTACCACGGAGTCACCCTCGGTGGGAGGTCGCTGGCCAAGGTCAAGCGCCACCCGACCATCGGGGACCGCGTGGTCATCGGCGCCGGGGCGAAGGTCCTGGGCCCGATCGTCATCGGCGCCGATTCGGCCATCGGCGCCAATGCCGTCGTGGTCAAGGACGCTCCGGCGGATTCGATCATCACCGGCATTCCGGCGACCAACCGGCCACGCCAACCCGAGGAGCATCAGCCGGCCGTGGATCCTGCGGAGTATACCGACCCGGCGATGTGGATCTAGCCCACTCCTCCGGCTTCTGACGACGAACGGTCCGGGACCAGCAGCTTTTTGCTGCCGGCCCCGGACCGTTGGTGTCTGCCCGTGCTAGGCGGGGCGCTCCTCGGGGCTGACCGTCTTGGCAGGATCCAGCTCGACGGAATCGCCGAGCACCTCATCGATCCGGCTCATGAGTTCGGCGGGGATCCCCACCCCGGAGGCCTTCACGTTCTCGGCGACCTGTTCGGGACGTGAGGCCCCGACCAAGGCGGTGGCCACGTTTTCGTTCTGCAGCACCCAGGCGATGGCCAGTTGGGACATCTTCAATCCCAGTTCATCGGCGATCGGCTGTAGCTGCTGCACGCGGTTGAGCACGTCATCCTGCATGAAGCCCGAGATGGTGTCCTTACCCCCCTTCTCATCCGTGGCCCGGCTGCCTTCCGGCGCCGGCTGGCCGGGGCGGTACTTGCCGGACAGGACGCCTTGGGCCATCGGTGACCAGACGACCTGGGACATTCCCAGCTCCTTCGAGGCCGGGACGACCTCGGCCTCGATGACCCGCCAGAGCGCGGAGTACTGCGGCTGGTTCGACACCAGGGAGAAGCCCGCCTGCTTGGCCAGGGCCTGGCCCTCGCGCAGCTGGGAGGCGCTCCATTCCGAGACCCCGATGTAGAGGGCCTTTCCGGCACGTACGACGTCGGCGAAGGCCTGGATGGTCTCCTCCAACGGCGTCTGGTGGTCGTAGCGGTGCGCCTGATACAGGTCGACGTAGTCCATGTCCAGCCTGCTCAGGGACCCGTTGATGCCTTCCATGATGTGCTTGCGTGAGAGGCCGCAGTCGTTGGGTCCCTTGGGCCCCACCGGTCCGAAGACCTTGGTGAAGACCTCCAGCGATTCGCGACGTTGGCCCTTCAGTGCGGTGCCTAGGACCTCCTCGGCAGCGCCGTTGGCGTAGACGTCCGCGGTGTCGAAGGTGGTGATCCCCGCATCCAGGGCGGCTTGGACGCATTGGGTGGCGACGTCGTTTTCCACCTGCGATCC
>JBBSRM010000165.1:0-5791 GCA_038243055.1 Actinomycetales bacterium | reverse complement strand
TCCGCCACCGGCCCGGCAGCGGACCTAGTGTCCATCCTAGGCACGAATGCGTGGGCGCGACAGGAACCGGTTTCCGGGCAGACAAAAGCGGCCCCGACATTCTCGATGTCGAGGCCGCTTTCGTATCCGCGGAGGATGGGGGATTTGAACCCCCGAGGGCGTGAACCCAACACGCGTTCCAGGCGTGCGCCATAGGCCGCTAGGCGAATCCTCCAGATTGCCCAAAAGAGCAGCTTCCAGCGTACCGGAAGAATCCGCGCAGGCCGAATCGCCCCAACAGCCCGCTCATCCCAGGGTCCAACCGTTGCCGAACAGGAGACGATCGAGCGCGCCACGGGGTCGATGCCCGGGACGGGACGGCAGCCGTTTTCAGGTACACTATTTGTCGGCCCCTCATGTGGTGTCATCCCGCCGAACTCCCCCAGGACCGGAAGGTAGCAAGGGTAGGTGGGCTCTGGCAGGTGCATGAGGGGTCTTTACTTTTCCCACCGCCGCGCGATGAGGAGGCCACCATGGGCGCCGGCCGCTACGCCCCCAGCCCCTCGGGTGAATTGCATGTGGGGAACCTGCGCACCGCTTTGCTGGCCTGGCTCTTCGCCCGCTCCACCGGCCGGGACTTCCTGCTGCGGGTGGAGGACCTGGATCGCGCCCGCGCCGGGGCCGAGGAGGTCCAGTTGGCCGATCTGCGCGCCATCGGCATCGATTGGGACGGCCCCGCGGTCCGCCAAACCGAACGGCCCGAGGGCTACCGCGCCGCCATCGACGCCTTGGAGGCGGCCGGCCTGCTCTACGAGTGCTTCTGCACCCGACGCGATATCGCCGAAGCCCCCTCGGCACCGCATGCCGCCCCCGGCGCCTACCCGGGAACCTGCCGCGGGTTGTCCAAGGCCGAACGAGCCACCCGCCGGGCAGCGCGTCCGGCAGCACTGCGGCTGCGCACCGACGTCGTGCAGTTCACCGTCACCGATGTCCTGCACGGGCAATACACCGGGGTCGTGGATGACTTCGTCGTCGTCCGCAATGACGGTGTCCCCGCCTATAACCTCGCCGTCGTGGTCGACGACGTCCTGCAGGGGATCGATCAGGTGGTCCGCGGCGATGACCTGCTGCCCTCCACCCCGCGTCAGGGGTACCTGGCCACACTGCTCTCCAGTCTGGACGGAGGCTTCCACGGCACGAAGTTGCCGGAGTATGTGCACGTGCCGCTGGTTCTGAATGAGCAGGGCCAACGGCTGGCCAAACGGGACGGTTCGGTCACGTTGGCGAAGCTGGCAAACGACGGCGTCCCGCCACAGCGGGTGCGTGCGGTGCTGTTGGAATCGTTGGGACTTCCCGGTGGTTCCCTGACCGCCGCGCTGGCCTCCTTCGACCCCACCTCCCTTCCACGCCATCCGTGGGTCTTCGGCGGGTTCACCGCGGGCACCCCGGGGATGCAATGAGCACGGCGGAACGGATAGGCTTCGACTCGTGAGTACAGCCCTTTACCGTCGTTACCGTCCGGACTCCTTCTCGGACGTGATCGGGCAGGAGCATGTCACCACCCCGTTGATGGCTGCCCTGTCGAAGAACCGGGTGAACCATGCCTACCTCTTCTCCGGTCCGCGCGGTTGCGGCAAGACCACCTCGGCCAGGATCCTGGCCCGTTGCCTGAACTGCGCCCAGGGCCCGACTGCGGAACCCTGCGGCACCTGCGATAGCTGCCTGGAGTTGGCCACCGGCGGGTCCGGCTCGCTGGATGTCATCGAAATCGACGCGGCTTCCCATGGCGGCGTCGACGACGCCCGCGACCTGCGTGAACGCGCCACCTTCGCCCCGGTGCGCGACAGGTACAAGATCTTCATCATCGACGAGGCCCATATGGTGACCTCGGCCGGCTTCAACGCGCTGCTCAAGATCGTCGAGGAGCCGCCGGAGCACATCAAATTCATCTTCGCGACGACCGAACCGGACAAGGTCATCGGGACCATCAAATCCCGTACGCACCACTACCCTTTCCGGCTCGTCCCACCCGAACCCCTGATGGCCTACCTCGAGCGGCTCTGCTCGCAGGAGGACATGCCCGTGGCTCCGGGAGTGCTCTCGCTGGTCATTCGTGCCGGTGGCGGTTCGGTGCGCGATTCCCTCTCGGTGCTGGACCAGCTGATGGCCGGCGCCGGACCCGAGGGGCTGGACTACGAGTTGGCCGTCTCCCTGCTCGGGTACACGCATGCCACCTTGCTGGACGACGTCGTGGATGCGATGGCCGCCCAGGACGCGGCGACGGTCTTCTCGGCGGTCGACCGGGTCATCCAGACCGGGCACGATCCACGTCGTTTCGTCGAGGACCTGCTGGAACGCTTCCGCGATCTGATCATCGTGAAGGCGATGCCCGAAAGTGCCTCCCACGTCATCCGCGGGCTGCCCGAGGACCAGCTGCACCGCATGACCCAGCAGTCAGCACTGTTGGGCCATGCCGAACTCAGCCGCAGCGCCGACGTCACCAACCAGGCCCTGACCGAGATGACCGGTGCCACCAGCCCGCGGTTGCACCTCGAACTGCTCTGCGCCCGGTTGCTGCTGCCGGCGTCGGATACCACCGAACGGGGCGTCAACGCCCGGGTGGATCGGATCGAACGCCGCCTCAGCTACGCCGGGGACGTTCCCGAGGTCCCTGCAGGCCAGCCGGCCGCCGCCGGGCCGGTGCACGACGCCGGCACACCCCAGACCGCTACGGGTTTCGAATCCACGACCAGCCCCCAGGGGGCGGCTGCCGTCCGCGAAGCCCTGCGTGCTGCCCGGGGCAAGGACGAGCCGGCCACGCCCGAGCCCCAACAGCCCGCCGCTGCTCCTGCCGAATCCCCACCAGCGGACCCGGCTCCCACGCCTGTCTCCACGCCGACGACCACCGAACCGCAGAGTGCTGCACCGCAACCTGCCGAACCGGAAGCCACCCCACAGCCGGTCGGCACGGAAGCCGCTGCGCCAACGCCGAGCACCCCGGCGGCTGCACCGCAGCCCGCTGGCACGCCGCAGGAATCCTCGGCTGACTGGGGCGCTTGGGGGCCCGTCGATGAGGAACCGGAACAGCCCGCCGTAGCAGCACCGGCCGAGCCCACGGCTGCTGCGGCTCCCTCCACGACCATGCCCCCCGCCCCGGCCCCGGCCCCGGCAGAAAGCAACCCCCAGCACCCCGAAACCGCGGGCCCGGCTGACGGTGTTTCGCCCTCCAGCACTGCGGAACAGCACGTGCCCGAGCCCTCCCCTGCACGGGAAGAACCTACGACACCGGCCAACGAACCGGTTGCCCAGCCGGAACCAGCCGCCGAGGAGCCCTCGACCGGCGGCGCTGCCGGCACCGTGGAGATGTTCCGTCGGGCCTGGCCGGAAATCATGGATGCCCTGCGCGAAGAGAAGAAATTCGTGTGGATGACGATTCAGCCACACGCCTCGCTGGCCGGCTTCGATGGACGGACGCTGACCGTCGCCTTCGCCAACCCGGGGCCCATGAAGGCGTTCTCCGCCAAACAGGAGAACACCGATCTGCTCCGGGGCGCCATCAACCAGGTCCTGGGCGTCACACCCGAGATCGTCATCACCGGCGGGGGTTCCGCTCCGGCGGGTGGTTCGGGCCCAAAAGCTGAGCGCCGGCCCGCGCCGGCGTCCCGCGGCCCGGTAGCGCATAACAGTGCCCCGGCAGCACCCACGCCCGCTCGCACGACTCCCAGCAACACCGCGCCCGCAGCTGCCCCTGCCAGCAGCCCAGCACCCGAGGGTCAGGCGCCCGCAGCGCAACCTCCGGCAGCCCCGGCACCGGCAGCGCAACCTCCGGCAGCCCCGGCCCCCTCAGGCAGCAAGCTGGAAACCCCGACGGCGTCGGGTCCTGCTGCGGCCCTGCGACAGCATCGAGCCGCAACGCCCGCCCCCCGTCCTTCCCGTGGTGCGCCCGGCCGTTCACCTGATGAAGGGCCCTCCGACTTCGGCCCGGAGCCCGAGGACGACGGCGGCTATGACTGGGGCAGCGACACCGTGCCCGTGGCCCCCTGGGACGAACCCTCCAGCCCCACGACGCCGGCGGCCGAACCTCCGACACCGCGCGCTACCCGCCCGGAAGGCGAAACCTGGCAGCGTCCGGAGCCGGCAGCGCCTGCTCCTGTGGCCCCCGCGCCCTCGGCACCGGCAGACCAGGCAGCCGGTGCTTCTGCCGCTCCGGCGCCTGCGGCACCCGCGCCAGCCGGCTCGGCTTCGCCAGTTGCGCCGACCCCCGCCGGTTCGGCCTCACCAGCAGCGCCGGCACCGGCTGACTCCGCGGCACCCGTGGCCCCGGCTCCCGGAGTCGTGCCACCGCCGTCGGCCCCTGACGTCCCCGAACGGGAGGCACCGCAGCCCGCTGTCGATAAGCCGATGAGCCGGTACCAGCAGTTGTTGAACCAAGCCCGGGTGAAGGAGCAGTCAGCTTCAAGCACCCCGGGAATGGCGCCCGGCGGCGGGGCAACGCCCCCGCGGCCTCGGACGGACGTAGAATCGAAGTACGTTGAGGACATTCCCAGCGACGATGACATCTCCATCGAGGAATCCGGGGTGGTCGGCCGCCCGGCGATCGAACGCCTGCTCAACGGCCGCCTGATCGAGGAGCGCAACCACGACGGCACCCCGATCATCTAGGTTCCGCCCGGAGCCGTCATCCGACTTTGCAGTGTGAGGTTTCGTGTACGAAGGTGCAGTCCAAGAGCTGATCGACGAGTTCGGTCGGCTGCCCGGCATCGGGCCCAAGTCCGCCCAACGCATCGCCTTCCACATCCTGGAAGCCGATCGGGAGGACATGAACCGGCTCGCTGATGCCATCCGTGCGGTCAAGGACAAGGTGAAGTTCTGCACGATCTGCTTCAACGTCACCGAATCCGAGACCTGTAGCATCTGCCGTGACCCGCGCCGCGATGACACGGTGCTGTGCGTCGTCGAGGAGTCCAAGGACGTCATGGCGGTCGAACGCACCCGCTCCTTCCGCGGTCGCTACCATGTGCTCGGCGGCTCCATCAACCCGATTGCGGGTATCGGACCGGACCAGCTGCACATCCGTGAACTGCTCGGGCGGTTGCACGACGACAAGATTTCCGAAGTCATCATCGCGACCGACCCGAACCTCGAGGGCGAAGCAACGGCCACCTACCTGGCCCGCATGCTCTCCACCATCGGCATCAAGATCTCGCGTCTGGCCTCCGGGCTTCCCGTCGGCGGCGATCTGGAGTACGCCGACGAGGTCACCCTCGGGCGGGCCTTCGAAGGCCGCCGCGTCATGTCCTGACCTTCTTGGTTTCGATGCCGGGCCCGGCTATTTCTTGAACTGATCGGCGAGGTCCTGCAAGCGGGCACGATGCGCTGCCCAGTAATCCCCGTCGCCCGGAGGCAGGTTCGAGTTGCCCGGCATCAGCCCGGCCGACCCATCGATGGCCTCGCGCAGGATATCGGCTTGTCCAACATGGCGGGCGGTCTCGGCCATCACATGCACCATGATCCGCTGCAGGTTCGTGGGCGCGCTGGCGGGCGTCCACCACGGCACGAAACCCTCGGCCTCCAGGTCCAGTGCGGCGATGGTCTGATCTCCATGCCGGCAGGCCCGGTCGTAGAACCCGAACACCCATGCGGCACTTTGCCCGGCAGTGGCGAACATATCGGCGTTGTCCTCGGCGTCGTCAGCGAGCCAGGTCAGCGGTTCCGGCGCGGGACGGGAAAAGACCTGACCGAAGTATTGGTACTCCATGCTTCCGACATGTTTGAGGATCCCCAACAAGTTGGTTCCGGTATCGGTCAGCGG
>JBBSRM010000164.1:0-6014 GCA_038243055.1 Actinomycetales bacterium | reverse complement strand
GCCGACCCGACCATCACCGTGGGAACCATGCAGTTCGGCGGCATCGCCCTGGGGACGATGGCCACCTTGGCGATCTACCACGGTATGCGCACCATCGCCAGGTTCCGTGGCACCGAACCCACCGATTCCCCCGAGTACGCGGGCGCGACACCGAGCAAACTCGGCTAGGATCGGCCCGTGGCGCAGTGGAATGACTATTGGGGTACCGAGGACTGGCTCGAGGAGATCGAGGGCTGGGTCTCCATGGTGCTCGACGCCTACGACCTGCGCCGCACCGGCCCGCTGGAACGCGGTCCGATCCGGCTGTGGTCCACCCAGGTCCTCGTCCCCACCGATCACGGCACGTTGTATGTCAAGGCCATCAATCCCGGCCAACAGGCCGAAGTAGCCGTCACCACGACGGCGGCGGGCATCTCCCCGGACCAGTTGGTCATGCCGCTGGCCGTGGAACCGATGCGTGGCTGGATGATCTCCCCCGACTACGGGGAGACGATGGCCAGGATCCCCAGCACCGACCACCAGCTCTGGAAGCGGATCCTGCGGGATTTCGCCCGCCTGCAGAAGACCCTCATCCCCCACGGTGACGCACTCTTCGATGCGGGTCTGAACCAGTTCGATCCGCAGCATCTGCCCGGCTACATCGATGACCAGGTCATGTTCCACGCCTCCCTGCCCACCGTGCACCCGCTACATCTTCCGGCCCGCGATGCCGAGGAACTGGACGGCCAACTCGGGCCGGTGCGCACGATGTGCGAATTCCTGGCCGCCGCCCCGGTGCCGTTGTCCCTGGACCACAACGATCTGCACCGTGGCAATGCCTTCCTGCCGGCCTCCGCCGAGGAACCGCTGCGTTTCATCGACCTCGGCGACGCCTACTGGGCACACCCGTTCTCCTCACTGGCACTGCCGCTGCGCACGATGTCCAAGGAACTGGGGACGACGCCGGCCGATCCGCGGATCCGCCGGGCGGTGTCCGCCTACCTGCAGGAGTGGGAGGAATACGGCACGCCGACCGAACTCGGGCGTCTGATCGAACCGGCCCTGCGTCTGGGCAAGCTGCAGTCGCACGGGACCTGGATGGCGATGCTCGCCGGAGCCAGCGACGCCGATATGGAGCGCTATGCGGTCCATGCCCTGCGCCCGCTGGCCGAACTGGTCACCCCGCTGACCCTCTAGGAACCGGGTTTTCCCGACGCCCCATCGGTGGCCTCGCGCTGCGGCCAGAGGCCACGGGCCTCCATGGCCGTTGCCAGGAGGTCCGCCCGATCGGTGATGATCCCATCGACCCCCAGGTCCAGCAGGCGGTCCATATCCGCTCTGCTGTTGACCACCCACACATGCACGTGGATTCCGCTGCGGTGGGCCTGGGCCAGGAAGCGGGGGGTGACCACGCGGAGTCGCCCGTGGCGTTCGGGAACCTGCAGTGCGGCGACCCCGCGCAGCCTGGGGCGCAGTAGACCGAAAAGGCCCACCTTTCCCAAGAGCACGGCCAGCGCGATGGTGACCACTCCGGGGCTGGAAGCCGCGGGCGCTTCCAACAGGCGCAGCACCCGGTGCCGCCGGGCATCGGAAAACGAGGCCACCAGCACCCGGTCGTGGGCCGCGTATTCGTTGATCAGGGCGGCGAACGGGGCCACGGAGGCATCATCCTTGATGTCGACGTTCAGTCGGATGTCCGGCCAGGCGGCGAGCACCTCCTCGAAACGCGGAATCGGGCGCCCGGCGACACGCAAGGCCGCGATGTCGGCATGGTCGTGGTCCGCGATCGCGCCGCTACCGTCGCTGACCCGGCCCAGTTCCTCGTCATGGAAAACCACTACGACGCCGTCCCGGGTGGTGTGCACGTCCAACTCCAGATACCCGAAACCGCGCTCGACCGCCGCGCGGAAGGCCTCCATGGTGTTCTCACCACCTTGGAGTGCTTCACCGCGGTGGGCAAAGGCCAACGGCCCACCCTCACGGACGGGACCACCAGTAGGATGCAGATAAGGGAACCTGCGCGTTTGCCGAGTTCTCACAGTGCCGACTCTACCGTCCGGGAGGTTCCTGATGGGTGTACCTACCGTGCACCACGGCTGTGCGGCCCCCGGCCCCGACCCGGAGGCCAACCTGGAGCGCATCCGTGTCTGGGCGGACTCCGCCGGGCTGGCCGGGGCTTCCCTGCTACTCACCCCAGAGCTCTTCGTCACCGCCGAGACCACCACCGGGACCGCAGCCCTGCGCGAGAGGCTGCGCAGCATTGCGGTATCCGCAGGGGTGGGGTTGATCGCCTCCACTTCCGAGGCAACCGGGGACACGATCTACATCGGGGCCCACTGGTGGGATGCCTCAGGGGCCCTCGTGGCCCACACCCGAAAACAGCATCTGGCCCACTGGCAACGCGCCCGGGGGTTCTCCGGCTGGGATGGCGCTCCACCCATCATTCCCGAATCGGTATATTCCCTGCCGGGTCTGGATGGTCCGGTGGCCATGGTCTTTTCCGCAGATGCCCGGGATCCATCGGTCAGCTATTACCTGCGCGATCACGGGGTTCGGACCGTCCTGGCCCTGGATGATGCCGGTACCCATGAGGTGGCCTCCGTCCCCGCCGCAGCCTGGGCACCGAAGAACACCGGGGTGCCGTTCCCGCAGGCGGGCCGCTTGCCCGAGCCGTTGCTGCGGCCCTTGCCGCGCATCGCCGATTCCTGGTGGTCCGGCCCAGAGCGGCAACACCCCGCTGATTTCGGTTCCTGAGCCGACCGCCCAGCGACCGCGAGACGGATGGGCAGTCCCGGTTAGAGAGGCTCTCCGGAGAGCAGGCGTTCGATGACCTGGGCGACGCCATCCTCCTGCAGCGACGCAGTGGTGCGCCCGGCGGCGGCCTTCGCCAGCGCATGCCCGGACTCCATGGCGTAGCCCCGGCCGGCCCAGGCCAGCATCTGCACGTCGTTGGGCATGTCCCCGAACGCGATGACCTCGGCGGCGGAAACACCCAGTTCCAGCGCGTATTCGGCCAGGGTGACCGCCTTATTGACCCCGGGGTGCGACATTTCCAGCAAGGAGACGCCGGGTGCCGAATGGGTCACCGACACCAATTCGGCGACCTCGGGTTCCACGAGCGCCTGGAAGGCCTCGGCGTCGTATCTGGAGGTCTTGGCCAGCAGCTTCACGACGCCTTCGGCTTCCAGCCGGCCGACGTCGAAGGGCACTTCGGCCATGACGGACAACCGGACGGCGTCCTCGGCGTCGAGGAACCCGGGTTCGAGCAGCAGACCAGAGAGGGTCTCCGCGGCGAAGGTCGCTGCGGGCTCGAGCGTCTGGATGCGCCGCCGGACCTCACCCACCGCGGGGCCGGGGACCTGGTGGCTGCCCAGGATCCGCTCACCTTCGAGGTCGTAGACCAGGGCGCCGTTGGAACAGATGACCGTCCCCAGATGTCCGAGCGCGCGTTGCACGGGGGTCAGCCAGCGGAAGGGGCGTCCGGTGACGAAGACGACGTGGATGCCTGCCTCGCGAGCTGCGGCGAAGGCCTGGACCGTCCGGGGGGAAATGGTCTCGTCCGGGTGCAGGATCGTGCCGTCGAGGTCGCTGGCGATCAGCCGCATGGGTACCAGGGGATCACAGGTGAACCTGTCAGGAGATCTCGTCGCGGCGCGGAGGGTTCGCACCCGCCCGGGAAACGGTGATGGCGGCAGCCCGTGCCGCATAGTCCAGGATTTCCTCGAGCTGGCCGACCGAGAGCCCGCGCAGGGCCTCGCGGTGTGCTGCTCCGACGAGCCCGCGATCCACGAGGGTGGACAGCAAAGCCGCCATGAACGAGTCCCCGGCACCCACGGTGTCGGCGACATCGACGACCGGCGCCTGCGTCCGCGCTTCCCCGGCAGCAACGACACCCCAGGGGCCACCGGATCCGTAGGTGGCCACCACCATGGCCGGGCCGAGTTCGAGCCAGGCGTGGGCGGTTTCCTCGATGCTGCGCTCGGGGTAGAGCCAGGCCAGATCCGAGTCGCTGGCCCGCACCACATCGCTGAGCGCGACGAAGCGTTCGACGTCCTCGATGGCCTGGGAAAGATTGGTGACGAAGCTGGGGCGCACGTTGGGGTCGTAGGAGATCGTTGCATGCGGCCGGGCGCGTTCGACGGCGGCCCGTACGGTTCCGGCACCCGGCTCCAGGACGGTGGCGATCGATCCGGTATGCAGCAGCTGGCTGTCGGCCAGGACATCGGAGGAGGCCGGGTCGAAGGCCGACAGATCCCAGACCATGTCGAATTCATAGCTGGCCGCGCCGACCGGGTCCAGGGTGCCGCGGGCGGTGGAGGTGGGCAGCCCATCGGGGGACAGCACTTCCTGCACATCGTTGGAACGCAGGTGCTCGTGGATCATGGCCCCGTATTCGTCATCGCCGTAGCGTCCGACGAAGGAAACGGGGTGGCCCAACCGCGCCAACCCCACCGCCACATTCATCGGGCTGCCCCCGACATAGGCCTGGGGCGCGGCGATGCCGCCGGACAGCACGTCAACGAGGGCTTCGCCCATAACAGTCAGCACTACTCAACCTTACCTTTGCTCTCGGTGGATGCCTGAAGACGCCCCACCGGACGGTGTTCCCGTGCGCCGTCGCCTGACCCTGCTAGGCAGGAACGGCCAGTTCGGCCAAGGCCACCAGACAAGCATCCCATGCCGGGGTCCCGGGGGTGATCAGCGCCTGGTGGTCACCGGTCGTGAAAACCATCCGTGCGGGATCGCCCTGGGCCCGTGCCGCGTCCGTATAGGCCCGCGAGAGGGCTGAAGGAACATCCGCGTCGGATTTGCCGTGCACGGCGATGACCGGGACCCCGATGGGTAGCATCCGCACCGGATCGGCCAGCTGCCAACGCCGCGGGTCCTCCTCCGAGGTGACACCCATGAGCTTCACGGCCGCCGAATGGCTGAGTTTGAGCCAATTCGCCATCCACAATTCCAGCACGCCAGCCTGGCTGACGACGCCGTCGACTTTCACCAGCGGGTCCGCTCCCGGCGCGCCGGTGGGCAGTTTATGCCGTCCGGCAGCCCACGCACCGAGGTGGCCTCCGGCGGAATGCCCCAGGACGACGACGTGGCCCTGTTCCAATCCTGCCTCTGCCAGGGCAGGGCCCAGGGCGTCGATGCCCGCGGAAACATCCTCGAACGTCCGGGGCCATCCCCCGGTATCGGGGCCCGTTTCCGCGGCATCGGTGGTCCGCCGGTATTCCAGGTTCCAAACGACCCAGCCGCGGCGGACCAGATCGGCAGCGAGGGGGTGCCCGAGCGAGGCATCGTAGGTATCACGCCAGAATCCACCGTGGATGATGACGATGACCCCGGGAAGCCGCCGCTCGCTGGGCACATACAGTTCGGCGTACTGGCTCGGATTCGGCCCGTAGTGGTGGACCGAATCCGGTTCACGCCGAGGTGCCGCCGCGTCGTCGTTTGCTGCCATGGCTCAGCGCCCCGGGAAGGCGGGGGTCTCCTTGGCCAGGAAAGCGGCCCGTCCGACGACCGAGTCCTCGGTCGCGAAGGCCTCCCGGAAGCTGTCCACTTCGGCTTCCAGACCGGCGGCCACGGGGAGCCCGTTGATCCGGTTCAGGGCCCGCTTGGTGTTGTCGACCGAGGTGGGGGCCATGGCCGCGATTTCCTCCACGGTGGCCTTGGCCCCGGCCAGCAGGGCCTCGGCGTCGTCGAACAGCGCGTTGGCCAGACCAATCCGCAGGGCCTCATCGGCCTTGATCCGGCGTCCGGTGTAGATCAGTTCGCGGGCGTGGCCGAGGCCGACCCGCTGCTGCAGGCGCACCGAGCCGCCGAACCCGGGGACCAGCCCCAGGTTGACCTCCGGCTGGCCGAAGCTGCCGCGGGCACTGGTATAGATGAAGTCGCAGGCCAGCGCGAGTTCGCAACCGCCACCGAGGGCGAATCCATTGACCGCGGCGATGACCGGAACGGGCAGGGCCTCGAGCCGGGTGGTCACCGTATGCATCTGCCGGGCGTAGGCCTCGGCGGCGTCGGAGCTCATCGAGGTC
>JBBSRM010000163.1:0-6085 GCA_038243055.1 Actinomycetales bacterium | reverse complement strand
GCCGAAGCGGACGCGCAGCTTTCCCTGTCCTTCGGTCCCGTCGGCGAAACGGAAGGTCCGTTCCTCGTCGAGGGCGCGGAACGAGGTTTGGCGCAACAGCACATCCGGTCCGTTCCAGCGCGGAGGGCCCTGGATGGCGTCGATCATCTTGATTCCGCGATCCTCCATGCGCTGATAGAGGTCGTCGATGTCCAGCACGCGGGGCGTGAGGTGGTTGATGTGGGTGCTTCCCACCCCGCCGATGTCCGCAGCGACCGCTGAAATGGCCTCGAGTTTGCGGTACCAGACATCATCGACCGGTTCATTGGAGAGCTGGAAGACGCTGGTGGCCAGATGCAGCAGCCGTTCGGCCTCATCGGTGTCCAGGCCTTGGCCGGCGGCGGCACGGTCGGCGAGTTCCAGCAGGCCATCGGGGAACAGGTTGCGGGCGTCGATGAAGTCCCGCAGCTCGCGTTGGAGCTCTTCGTTGAAGAAGCGGGGGTCCTCGGTAGCCAGCAGCGAGGTGAAGACCCGGAAGGGGTTCTTGGCCAGCTCATCCCCGTCGACGGGCCGGAACGCGGTGGCGATGACCGGGACCGAGGACGCGGAGGCATCGCGGAGGTCGTAGAAGCCGACGGGATGCATGCCGAAGGCGGCGAAGACGCGGGCGACTGCCGCCAGCTCCTTAGGTGAGCCGACGCGGATGGCGCCGTGGCGTTCGGCGGTGACCCGTTCCAGGGTGCCCAGCCGTTCGGCGTCGGATCCGTGGCGGTCCATGAAGTCCTGGTTCACATGACTGGAGACCTCGACCAGTGTGTTGTAGGCCGGCACCTCTTCGCCATACATCTGTGACAGGCGCAGGGCGAATTCGGCTCGTAGTTGCCAAGTGTGCAGAAACGGCACGTGTTCTTCCTTTCCGGGGTGTTGTGGTCGTGGCGGGAACAGGTCAGATGATGTGTACTTCGCTGAGCTGCGGGACATCCTGGGAGCTGAAGCGTTCGGCGGAGAACCCGGAGGCATCCATGAACGATTCGCGGCCCAGATGCAGGTCGCGCATGATCTCTCCAACGCCGGGGGCTTGAAGGAACCCGTGGCCGGAGAAGCCGGTGGCGTAGGAGAACCCGCGGATGTCTTCGGAGGCACCGATCAGCGCATTCCTATCGGGGGTGTTCTCATACAGGCCGGCCCAGCCGTGCTCCAGCTCGCGATGACTGAGCGCCGGTGCGCAGATCTTGGCTCCGGCGTTGAAGTCCGGGACCCAGTCGAAGCTGAAGTCGCGGTCGAAGCCTTCTTCCTGGCCGGGGTTCGAGATGCCGAGCAGCAACTGGTCCTCGTAGTTGTGGAAGTACATGGTGGTGCCCAGATCGAGCGTGAAGGGAATGACCGGGGGAGTGGGGCCGCCGTCGGGCCGGGTGATGCCGATCTGGCGTTTGACCGGCACGACCGGCAGGTCCACGCCGACCATGTCCCCGATCGAGGCCGACCATGCCCCGGCACAGCAGATGACCGAGCTGGCCCGGATGGTCCCGCGCGAGGTCCGGACGGATTCAATGGAACCGTTGGACACCCCGATTCCGGTGACTTGGGTCCGGTCGGCAATCACGAGCCCGAGTTCCTTGGACAGCGATGCGTAGCCGTCGACCACGCTGCCGGGGCAGGCGAGGCCGTCCTCGGGGGAGAACTGGGCGCCGAGCAAGGCGCCTGGGGCGATGTATGGATTGATCTGCTGGGCTTCCTGCGGGCTGACCATGCTGCTGTTGCCGCCGAGGCTGTTCTGCAGCTCCACGCTGGCTTCGCAGGCCGCGAGTTCTTCGGGGGTACGGCACAGGAACAGGTAACCGACCTCGCGGAAGGAGATGTCGATGCCGTGGGTTGACTCGAAGTCGCGGAACTTGCGCAGACTGTGACGACCCAGGCGGATGTTGTTCGGGTCGGAGAACGTGCCGCGCACCCCGCCCAGAGGCTTGGCGGAGGAACCGGCTCCGAGGGCGCCGCGCTCGAGGAGTACGACGTTTTGAACTCCGGCCTCAACGAGGTGGTAGGCGACGCTCATGCCGATGACGCCACCGCCAATCACCACGACGTCGGCGGCCTCCGGTAGATCTGTCGGGTGCTCTGGGGTGAGATCGGTGAGCATACTGGCCATGTCTCCTCCTTCCGGATGTGAACCGTGGGCGTGACCCACGTCATGTTTTTCTTCTGGAATCACCATCTCCCGGAAGAAGCCATTACACAAGCTATTGTTTTTCGAGTAATTGCTTTAGTGAAACTATAGGTAAGATCAAAGCATGAACTGGACGCTCCACCAACTCAAATTATTCGCAGCCGTCGCGCGCACCGGCAGCATGACGGCGGCCGCCGACGACGCCGGATATACGATCGGGGCCGTCTCCCAACAGATGAAGGCCCTTCAGCAGGAAGTCGGTTCCGCGCTGTTCATCAAGGACGGGCGCGGAGTGACGCTCTCCGATGCCGGGATCAAACTGCTCAAGCATGTGGGCCCGCTTCTGACGGCCGAACAAGACGCCGTGCGGAGCGTGGATGACGATTCGAAAGGCAGCGAGTCAGTGGTCACCCTGGGGATCTTCGCCACCGTCGGCGCTGTCGCCTGCAAACCCCTGATCGACTCACTGCGCGTCACCGATCCGGAATTGGAAGTCATCTTCCAGGAGATCGACGTCGAGCGCGACGCCGAATACGTCAGGTCGGGAGCCGTGGACGTTGCCTTGACCGTCGAGTACTCCCGGCTACCGGACCTGGTGGGCAGGGACCTGGAACGGGTGGTCCTGCATACCGAGCCGATGCTTCTGGCCGGCAACGACCATGCCGGGCTGCACCCGGAAATGGATCTGACGCGGGAGCGGACGTGGATCCTGCCCCCTGCCGAAACGGCGTTCGGCAGTGCTGCCCGGCAGGCGTGCCTGAGCCAGGGGGCCGAGTTGGACGACGTGCACAGCATTACCGACACCGCGCTCGTGCTGGCCCTGGTGGAAGCAGGGGTGGGGATGTCGATCACCACGCCCTTGATGCAGAAAGTACACCCTCGACGGCTGCAGACCCTTGCCTTGGCCGAGGGGTCCAGCAGGTCCCTGGTCACGCTGGCCAAAGCCAGTCACATGCAGCGCCGCTCGGTCCGCCGTGTGGTTGAAACCCTGGAAACCATCCTGAACGGCAGCCTCATGGAAACCCCGGAGATGGATAAGGCGACCCGCTAGCAGGAGCCGGCGAGGCATCAGTCGATGACGCCCTCGGACTTCATCTTGTCCAGTGAGTATTCGGGGGAGGCGAAGTTCCCGCCTTGTGGCGTTCCGGGTTTGATGGGCTCGAAGGCGCCATGTTCCGCCGAATCATCCACGGGCACGTAGCCCAGGGCCTTGCCGGCGTCGAGGTTCCACCAGAGTTCTGAATTATTGGACACCGCATAGAAGACGCCGTGGTGCTGCGGGGTGCTCATGGCCGCCGTGAAGGCCCGCACCGCATCCCCGGGGCTGAGCATGGTGCGCATATGGCGTGGTGTTTCGGGTTCGGAGAGGTAGGTTCCGATGCGCAGGGCGATGGTGCTCAGGCCGAATTTATCGGAATAGAGCTGGCACAGTGCTTCGCCGGCGACCTTGGAGACCCCATAGAACCCATCCGGTCTGGCCGGCATGTCGACCGTGAGTTCGGTGTCCACGTCGTAGAAGCCGGTGAGCCGGTTGCTGCTGGCGAAGACGACGCGGCGCACACCGGCCCGACGGGCGGCTTCCAACACATGGTAGGTCCCCACGATGTTGACCTGCGCGAGGTCATGGAAGTCGGCCTCGTCCGAAATGCCGCCGAGGTGGATCACGCCATCTGCTTCAGCGAAGGCCTGCTCGAGTTCCTTCAGATCCTCGACATCGCCCCGCACCACGGTGTCCGTGGGCCCCACCGGCTCGGTGTCGGCCACATCGACCGAGACCAGGGTCGCCCCCAGCTCGACCAAGGCCCGACGGAGGGGGCGGCCGATCTTTCCAGCGGCCCCGGTGATGACCAACCGTTGGCCCTTGAAGTCCTCCACGATGGCGGCACCTTCCGTTCCTGAAGTCTGTGTCATGCCCCGAGTGTACAAAGACGCCCGGCCTCGGGCTGCTGGCTAGTAGCCCTGCGTTAGCTCAGCCCAGAGACGGTCGGCATCGAGGTCGAGGTCCTGTCGAGCGGCCGCCTGGGTCAGGAGCAGCCGCCCTGTGGTGGCCAGATGTTCGCTCATGAGCAACCCCGCGCGCCGTGGATCGTTGGCCGTGACCGCTGCGACGATGGGCGCATGTTCGGCCAGGATGTCATCGTAGGTCCGTTGCCTGCCGGCGGTGGAGACACCCAAAAGCCTGGTGGATATCCGCAAGCGGTTCACCATCTCCCTGGCTCGGTGGCTTCCGGCTGCCTCGAGCAGCAGATCGTGCAGGTGCTGGTCGTCGGTAAAGAATGTTTCGTCATCGGCCGCCTGGGCAGCACAAGCCATGCTGGCCTCCAACGCCTTCAACGCGGCGGCGAGTTCATCGGTGCAGGCCATCGCGGCCCGACGTGCTGCGGGAACTTCCAGGGCCAGGCGGATGGAGAAGATTTCGGCCACATCCTGTGGGGTGGTGGGGATGATGCGGAAGCCGCGATTGCGGGCGAACTCCACCAGTCCGGCTTCTTCGAGTCGCAGCAGGCCGTCACGGACCGGGGACCGGGACAAGCCCAGGCGTTCAGCCAGTTGGTAGACGCTGTAGAGCTCGCCGGGACGCATATCCCCCGAAGCGGTGGCAGTGCGCACGAAGTCCATGACCTGCTCGGTCAACGACCTCCTGACAGGTGGGTCGTCCCCGGTTCCCGGGCTGTTGCTCGTGGATCCGGTGGCTGAAGACTGGATGTTCATAAGTAACATGTTACTCTAATTCACATCAGTGATCGTGAGGAGCGACAGTGGAACAACTTGCGCCGAACCCCTTCAAGGCCGTGCCCCCGGGGACGATCCATGAATTGCTGCGTACCGATATGACCACCCGGGCCGCCTACGTTTCGGACGCCTCGATCTACCGGCGCGTCCCCGCGGCAGTGCTGGAAGTGCGCAGCGTCGAAGACCTCCGCGACGCCGTCGTCCTGGCCGGCGAAAGAAACTGGCCGATCACCATGCGTGGTGGAGGCACCTCGGTGGCAGGCAACGGCATCGGTGAAGGGCTGGTGCTCGATACCTCCCGCTATTTCAACCAGATTCTTTCCATCGACCCCCAGGCGCGCACGGCCCGGGTCCAGCCAGGGGTCATTTGCGACCAGCTCCGTGACGCTGCCGGGGAATTCGGGCTGACCTACGGCCCCGATCCCTCCACACATAGCCGCTGCACCCTCGGGGGAATGGTGGCCAATAATGCGTGCGGCTCACATTCCTTGGTATGGGGGACAGCGGCGGAGAACCTCGAGTCGGTGACCCTGATGCTCGCCGACGGCCGGGAGGTCGTCTTCGGGCCCGACGGCACCGACGATCCCGAGATCAATGCCGCGTTGTTGGCGCTACGTGACGACAACCTGAAGATCCTCCGGACCGAGCTGGGGCAGTTCCCGCGCCAGGTCTCCGGCTACGGCCTCCACTACCTGCTGGCCGAGAACGGCTTCGACGCGGCCAAGGCCCTGGCCGGCAGCGAGGGGACCTGCGGGATCATCACCGAGATGACCGTGAAGCTGGTTGAGCGTCCGCGGGCCACCGCGCTCGCCGTGCTGGCCTTCGAGACGGTTTTCGACGCAGCCGAAGCCGCGGCCGTGGTCCGCGGCACCGGCATGACGACAGCCGAAGGCATGGGATACGACCTGCTCGAGGCCTTGCGTTCACGCCCCGGCCAGGAATCGGCGGGCTCCGAGTTGCCCGGAGTCAATGATCCAGCCGGAGGACAGGACGCCGGAGGCTGGCTGTTCTGTGAGGCCGTCGGCGATACGGTCGAGCATGCCAGACAGAATGCCGAGGACTTCGTCGCGACGGTCACCACGGCCGCGGCATCGATCGTGGTCACCGAGTACGCGGAGACCCGCGCGCTCTGGCGCATCAGGGAGTCTGCCGCCGGCATCGTGACCCGCCTGCCCGACGGCGGTGAGGCGTGGCCGTCCTGGGAGGACT
>JBBSRM010000162.1:0-6104 GCA_038243055.1 Actinomycetales bacterium | reverse complement strand
GCGTGGCAGCGCTCTTCGAGGTCGTGCGATGAACTCCATCTCGCTGGACCAGGTGGGCGTGCGTCTGGGTGAGACGACGGCGCTTGAAGGCATCACCCTGGAACTGGAGTCCCGTCGGATCGCGATCATCGGGGAGAACGGTTCGGGTAAATCGACCCTGGCCCGGGTCATCGGCGGGTTGGTGGCCCCGTCCTCGGGGACCCTGCGCGTCCATGGCGTGGATCCGGTGAAACAGACACGTGAGTTGCGGCGGCTGGTGGCCATCGTCTTCAGCAACCCCGACGCCCAGATCATCATGCCCACGGTCCGCGAGGATGTGGCCTTTTCGCTGCGTTCCGAGAAGCTTCCCCGTCAGGAAGAAGCGACCCGTGTGAACGACGCACTGTCCGAATTCGGCCTGGATCAGTTGGCCGACCGCTCCGCCCACGAGCTCTCCGGCGGCCAAAAACAGCTCCTCGCTTTGTGTGGGGCCTTCATCCGTCGCCCCGAACTGGTCATTGCCGATGAGCCCACGGCACTGCTGGACACCCGCAACGCCCGCAGGGTGGCTGACCACCTCCTGACCCGCGGGGCCCACCGGCTGGTGCTGGTCACCCATGATCCACAGTTGGCCCTGCGCTGCGATACCGCCGTCCTGGTGGGTTCGAGCCGCATCCAGGCTCTCGGGGAGCCCGCCGAGGTCCTGGCCACCTACGAACGGTCCCTGGCATGCTGAGTCTGTACCGTCCGGGAAACGGACTGTTGCACCGCCTGCCCACGGGGCCGAAGGCCCTGTTGCTGATGCTGATGGTGTTGGCCCTGTCCTTCCTTCCCTCGACCTACCAGGCGGCCGGGCTGGCCTGGGCAGTGGCCTTGTTCGGGTACCTCGTCGGAGGTCTGGGCCTCTCCGAGCTCTGGCGCCAACTGGTCGCCGTGCGCTGGCTGATCGGCGTCACCCTGCTCGCCCAGCTGATCTTCATGCCCCCTGAAGCAGCGGTAGCCAATTCATCCCGCGTGGTCGCCGCCATCCTGCTCGCGGGCTTGCTGGTGCTGACCACCCGGCTGACCGACCTGCTGGCCACCGTCGAACGGTGCCTGTCCCCGCTGGCACGCCTGGGGATCGACCCCGAACGGATGGCGCTGCTGTTGGCGGTCACGATCACCACGGTGCCGGTGCTGGCCCGCCTGGGCGCCGGGGTGCGCGAGGCCCAACGAGCCCGTGGCGCCCGCGGGGGCCTGTCCACCTTCGTGGTCCCGTTCCTGGTGGTCTCGCTCAAGCACGCCGATGAACTCGGCGAGGCGCTCTCGGCCCGGGGCGTGCAATGAGCCGGCCAATGGTTCTCGGCCAAGTCGTCGACGCACAAACCCGCTGCGCCCACTACAACACCGCCCTGGACGTGATCGCTATCCGGTTCTTCTGCTGCAGAGAGTACTACCCGTGCCACCTCTGCCACGCCGAGGTTCCCGGGCAGCACGAGGCAAAGCGCTGGCCGGTCGCCGAGTACGACGCGCGGGCCGTGATGTGTGGGGTGTGTGGACACGAGCTCAGCATCGCCGGGTACCTCGCACGGTCCGATTGTCCCGGCTGCGGCGCGCGGTTCAACCCGGGCTGCAAGTTACACACAGACCTCTACTTCGCCCCGGCTACATGAGTTTCCGCAGTGGCCGGGGCTTCCGATGCCATCGAACTGACGGCGATCGGATGAGATCATCCTGACATGGACCAACCCGTCAGAATTGTCTGCCTGCTATTCCCCCGGGTCACGCAACTCGATCTGACCGGCCCCGTGCAGGTCTTCTCGCTCGCTCCCGACGTCGTCATCGATCTGGTCTGGCACGACATCGAGCCGGTGCCCACGGACGCGGGATTCTCCATCCTGCCCACCCGGACCTTTGCCGACGCTCCGCAAGCGGATCTGCTGATGGTGCCCGGCGGGAACGGGGCATTCGACCTGATGAACGACGAGGCAGCCCTGGCCTTTGTCCGCTCCCGAGCACGGAGCGCCCGCTATGTCACGAGCGTCTGTACCGGCGCCTTCGTCTTGGGTGCCGCCGGCCTACTGGCAGGTAAGCGGGCGACGACCCACTGGGCCTCCCGCCCTCTACTTGAACGGTTCGGTGCCATCCCCCAAGAGGGACGGGTGGTCTGGGGCGGGACACTTGTCACCGGGGGTGGGGTGACCAGCGGAATCGACTTCGGGCTGGAGATCATCGCTGAATTGTGGGACGAAGAGACTGCCAAGCGAGCCCAGTTGACGATCGAGTACGACCCCCATCCGCCCTTCGATGCCGGGGCGCCCGGCCGGCCGGGCACGGATCCAGCCGTCGTCGACCAGATCCTGGACCGGAATCACCGCAGCCGAGGGCCCCTGGTCGACGCGGCGGTGACGCGGCTTCGGACGCGCAACGCCGGCTGAGGTCCTCGTGCGCAGCAGGCCGCTGGATGGCGACGATCGCCCATCGTCACGTCCGGATATTCCGGGAGGCGACACCAAGCTCCACCCAAAAGGTCAGGTCCGCCGCGTCCTCGGTTTCCTCTTGCGGTATGGACATCCAGGCACGCCCCATGGGCCGGCCCGTGCCCATGAACGCGGGCATGGCCCCACGTTGGAGCAACTCGTCGTAGGCAGCAGGGTCCACGCGCACCAGGAGATCGCCGTTGGTGCGTGCTGCGACCGCCATCCTGTCATTGACCATGAAGGACAGTCCGCCGAACATGGGCACCTCACGCACATCCTGGTCGGGTGTGAACATGTCGCGGAGTCGTTGGGCCAGGACCTCCCGTTCACTCCCCGCTCCCATGGTCACCGCCTTCCTGCCGATAAGTCGTCGCATGCGTCATCGTGTAGGCCGTGAGTGCGAATGCGGCCGGCGGCGGGGTGGATGGGGTGATCGGGATGCTCATCGACCCCGACTCGACATTTGCTGGATCGCCCACGCGTTCCCGTCCGGGTCGGATAGGAAGATCATTCCGACGTTGTCGAGTGGATCTGCGGTCCCTTCGGGGTTCTCGCCCAGGACCTGCACTCCACTGGTTTCGACATGGCGTTCCGAGAGGATCCGGTGCGCTCGTTCGATATCGGAGACCACCAGTTGCAGACCCTTCACCGCGCCAGGAGGCATCTCCG
This sequence comes from Actinomycetales bacterium, assembly GCA_038243055.1. Classification (GTDB taxonomy): domain Bacteria; phylum Actinomycetota; class Actinomycetes; order Actinomycetales; family Micrococcaceae; genus Arthrobacter_H. The sequence goes on along the minus strand of JBBSRM010000162.1, from coordinate 2,997 downwards.
GGACCACGCCGCCGGTACCGAGCACGATCGAACAGCCCGAACCTGGAGGCGTGAGTTGGACGACGCGCCGGCCTTCGCCGAGGTCGTGGTCGTGGTCAAGGCGGAACCCGAATTGATCGCGGTAGAACGCCAAGGACCTGTCGAGGTCTGAAACCGGGACCACCACCACCTCGAGGGTCCAGTTCATCTCGTTTTGGCTATCCATGTCGAGAACGTACCAACGGGTCGGCGCTGTGCCAAGGGGTGAGGAACCTCGCCGGGCCGGCCCCACGAGGTCCGGCTCCCGACGAGCCGCTGATTGCTGTTTCGAGCACCCGACTACGCACCACCTCCAGACGCGCGCCGGTGCCCTCAGCTAGTCCTTGGGAAGCTACTTTCAGGTGGGTATCTACTGGCATCGGCCCACCATGGAAAAACTTCGGACTTTTCCTGCAGCTGGGTTTCTCATACCGATACCGCTGAACCGCTTAATCGCCAACACAGTCGGTTGAAAAAGTGTGAGTGATGGAACGCAGTTCGGGATGTTTACAAGCTCAGGTCGACTGAGATCTGTACAGCCTCCCAGGCACACGCTGCGGCAAGCACGGCGAGTGCCAGAAGAACTCCCACATTGCGCTGAATGATGGTTGCCCTGTCCTTTGGGGGCCTGACTCGTTCCGTGGTCCCGCGGAGCGCCCACCATCGCTTGATACGCCACCGCCCAATCGAAGTCGTCGCCGTAACCGCAAGGACGTAGGCCATGATCTCGTAGGCTCCGGAGCTGCTAAAAATCCGGATTGAAGGCGGCATCCTCACGGGCATGGGGATGGTGAAGGAGTTGGTCCCGATGATCACGGCAAATATCGCGGCAACCATCACGACGGTCACGTAGCCAAAAGGATATCCACGCTTGGTGATGATGAGATTGGCGGACACCATGAAAAGAGCCGCAACCGCCAGGTTGAGGCCAAAAATCCTCATCCACTCGAGCCAGACGCTGCCTCCCGCCAGACCGCTCCCTGCCAAGATCTGTGAGCCGGCACGTCCCGTCAACAAATGCTCCGGCAACAGCCAATAGCTTGCGCCCCAGACGCAGACGAACACCACGAAGACGACTGCAAGCAGCGCCAGGAAGCGAATAATCAACCTGTCGTGCATGAGATGACTTGTGCGCATTGCCCACTCCCCCGGACTTTTTCCACCGGACATCGAGGCGCATCAGGGGCGCCCAGCCCTCCTTGCCAGCCTACTGGCCGGGCATACGGTCTCTTCAGGGCTGCAGTATGCCAACTTCCATGTATCGGGGCATCGCCACGCTGCAGCCGCAGGATATCGAAGCCGGACTCGAATCCTAGAGGGATCGCTGAGCCGCCCGATGATGGGGTGGAGTTGATCGCGGCGATGAACTACGTCTAGGCCACCTCAGTGGCTCGGTGTGGGCATCGCGCGGTGGTTCGAGGGGCACTGGTGGCCAACGGAGTCCCCCGTTCGGTGTCCGCCGGTCGAACTCCGTCGTGCAGAGGGATTCCCCACGCATACGACCGTCGAGCTGGGGATTCGGAAAACCGGCAACGGGTTCGGCGAACTCATCGTAGCCAGCGAGCTCCGGCGCCCTCGGCTTCCGCTTCGTCTTCCGGGTTGAGGATGGAGCAGGTCTTCATGGATAGGCATCCACATCCGATGCAGTCATCGAGGGATCTACGCAGGTTCTGCAGACCAGCGATGGCAGCGTCGACCCGTTCCTTCCAGGGCGCGCTCAATCGATTCCAGTCCGACGGACTCGGCGCATGGTCCAGAGGCATGGGCGTCAGTGCCTCGCTGATTTCCGCCAGGGTGAGGCCGACCCGTTGTGCGGCGGCAATGAACGCCAGCCTGCGAAGTATGTGTCGGTGATAAACCCGCTTGCCACCAACCCGTCCAGCAGGGGCGATCAGCCCTTGATGCTCATAGAACCGCAGGGTTGCGGTCGTCAACCCAGACCTGCTCGAGACCTGGGTGATGTGCAGTCTGTCGGAGGTGCGAGAGGTCATGAACCGAACCTATGGACATTCCGACTGGTTCTCAAGTGCACTTGAGGACATAGGTTTCGACCATGAACTCACCAGTAACCGGATTCCGCACCCGGGCCGACCGCCTAGTCCCTCTCGATGCGCACTCGCTAGGACGGTCCGGGCGACGAAAGCCGTGACCGGTCGGTGGGAAGGCTCCAAACGGCTGGCCCGGCCCTTCACTGACAAGCGGAGCCGCCGTCTTCTGGCTGCCTTTCTGGTGTCAGAACTCGGCGATGGGATCACCGCAGTCGTTGTCCCCTTGGGTGTCTATGCCCTCACCGACAGCGTCATTGCCCTGGCCTCGACGTTCTTGGGGCGCATGCTCGCCGGGGCCTTATTCGCAGTCGCCGGCGGAGCCATCGCGGACTTCACGGATCGACGGCGTCTGCTTCTGGCCAGCTACGCAGTGCGGACCGTGCTCGTGGCGGCACTCATCCCCCTACCGGACACAAAGCCGGCCGCCTTCGCGGTGATCGGCGTGATTGTCGGCGCCGCGGGTTCCTTCGACAACCCGGCGGCCGAGTCCGCGCTGAGAGCCTCGTATAGACATGATCTCCAGTCTCTTGCGGCAGCACGCAAGAGCGGCAAAACCGTTTCGGAAATGGTCGGTCCAGCGGTGGGAGGGCTCCTGTTCGGACTCGGGGGCCTGACACTTGCATTGGGCATCAACGTGTTTACGTTCGTGCTCGCGCTGGTTCTGCTGGCCCCGAGACAATCCATGCCAGCAGCCGCCGGGGAAGCGGCGGGTGACCGGAAAGCCCGGGTGAAGAAGCCCCCCCAGGGCCGCGACTCAGAAGGGGCGGTTCCCACCCGTTGTCACGATGTCGTTCTTCTCAGCCGCCAGCGCATCGTTCCTGGTTGCTGCCGCCACCGCACTCGCGGTGCCCTACTTGGCCGGGCTACCCGATGCCCCTGATGGTGCCTACGGTTTCGCACTGTCGGCCTACAGTATCGGTGCACTGGTGGG
>JBBSRM010000161.1:0-6173 GCA_038243055.1 Actinomycetales bacterium | reverse complement strand
GTCATGAACGATCCGCCCCGGTAGAACAGCACGTTCATCGCGTTGCCCCCGGCATCATCGAAGGCGATATCCGGATAGTCCCCCAGCCGGCAGGCCCTGGACGAGGTGTTGGTGACCCGCAGTTCCTGAACCCGGTGCCCGGTCGCCGCGTTCCCGACTCCGAAGACGGTGCGCACCTCATCCCCTGAGCACCAGTGACCTCCGTCGGGATGCGCCGATCCGGGGGCTCCCTCCTCGACGGCAGCCGAGACGTCCGGGTGCCCGATGGGGACCGGCGCGGGGGCCGGCTCTGACGCCACCGGGGTCTGTGCCGGGGCCGCGTCCCGATGAGCGGTGGAGGCCAGGGAGATTGCCGCAACCAGGACGACGGCGAAGCCCAGCACTGGGCCCAGGCGCAGGATCGCCGTCGTGCCCCTTCCGGCAGGTATCCTCCGCGGGGAGGGCGCGGTGGCGGATTCGGCGGGACGTCGACCCGTCAGGATCCCGACCACTGCGGGGATCCAACCCCACACCAATCCCCAATAGGCTCCGGACCCGACCTGAGGTTGGACGTCGCGGAACAGGAACGCCCACCTCGCCGGCGGCCAGTCGGCCACGATTCCGCCCAGGACCAGCAGCCCGCCGACCACGGCGGCTGCGGCGACCACGCATGCCCAGACCAGCAGGAAGACCGTTAGCCCGTTGGACCGGGGCGCCGGTCGCAACACGGCGGGCAGCGCGGCCATCAGGAGCGAGCCGAGCATCAGCGCGCCGGCCAGCGGAATGAGGACGGGCCACGGGGCCGGCCACGACGCGGTCGAGAAGGGACCCGTGGCCGGAATCAGCGGTTTCACCCCGGCAAGGACCGGCCCGGACTCGACGGCCGTGAGGGCCTGGTTGATGAAGCTGGCCACCAGCCATGCCACGGCGGCGGCGAGGGCGGTGATGACGAAAACGGCCGGACGGACGGAAACGGCGCGCTGCGATGTCATCCCCAGAGTTTACTGAGCATGGCACCGCCGCACGCATTCGTTCCCGCCGGCCCGGCCGGCGACCGGTCAGCCCCGGCGGGCTTCCTTGATCATTTCGGCGCAGCGTTCGCCGATCATCATGGTGGTGATATTCGGGTTCACCGTGACCTGCTCAGGCATCACCGAGGCGTCGGCGACCCGCAGCCCCGTCACCCCCTTGACCCGCAGTTCGGGGTCCAGTGGCGACATCTCGTCGTCGGCGGGCCCCATCCGGACGCTGCCGACCGGGTGGTAGACCGTGTTATGCGTGCGCCGGATGTAGTCGGCGATCTCCTCATCCGACTGCGTCTCCGTTCCCGGGTAGAGCTCCCGTCCTGCCCATTCGGCCATGGCCGGTTGGGAGACGATGTCACGGGCCTTGCGGATGCCGGCGATCATGACACGCATGTCATGGCCTTCGGGATCGGTGAAGTAACGCGGGTCGACCTTGGGCTTATCGCGGAAGTCACTGCTGCGCAGGCGCACGGTGCCGCGGGACTTCGCGTGGGTGACGTTCGGGGTCAGGCAAAAGCCGTTCTCCGTGGTCGGGTAGCCCTGACGCAGGGTGTGCATGTCGAACGGCACCGAGCCGTAGTGCATCATCAGGTCGGGACGGTCCAGTCCTTCGGTGGTCTGCGTGAAGATCCCAATCTCCCACCACTGCGTCGACTCCGAAACCATCGGCTTCTTCGCTTCCCACTGGATGACCCCCTCCGGGTGGTCCTGCAGGTGTTCGCCCACACCCGGCGAATCCACGCGGACCTGGACCCGGTTCTCCGTCAGCTGTGCTGCCGGGCCGATGCCCGAGAGCATCAGCAGCTTCGGCGAGTCGATGGCGCCGGTGGAGACGATGACCTCCTCGCGCGCGTCGAGCTGGTAGGTCTTGCCGAACCCGTTGTCCACGACGGCGACGCCGGTGCACGTGTTCGCGTCGTCGAAGGTCAGGACCTTGGCGCGCAGACCGGTGAGCAGGTGGAAGTTCTTCCGGTCGGCGATCGGGTGGATATAGGACACCGAACTGGAGGAACGGGTGCCGTCGGCCTTGCGGTTGATCTGGAAGAAGTTTGCACCATTGGTGACGGTTTCGTTGTTGTTGAACTTCGCCCGCGGGATGCCGGCCTGCTCGGCGGCGTCGAGCACTGCCACGCCGCTGGGATCCGCCGGGGGGACGTTCATCAGGTGGACGGGCCCGGAATCGCCGTGGTGGGGGGCGTCGGGGCCCGCGTCCTCGTTGGTTTCCAGCTGCTGATACAGCCGGAACGCGGTCTCGGCGTTCCAACCGGTGGCACCGTATTTCGACTCCCATTCGTCCAGGTCCTCGCGCGGTGCCCAGAAGGCAATGCACGAGTTGTGGCTGGAGCAGCCGCCCATCACCTTGGCGCGGGCGTGGCGCATGAACGAGTTGCCGTTCTCCTGCTCCTCGATCGGGTAGTCCCAGTCGTAGCCGGATTCGAGCAGTTCCATCCAGCGGTCCAGCTGCAGGATCTCATCGATTCCCCGGTCATCGGGCCCGGCTTCGACCAGGGCCACCTCGAGTGAAGGATCCTCACTCAGCCGCGCCGCGACCGCTGCCCCGGCGGACCCACCGCCGACGACGATGTAGTCGTAGGCCGAACCATCCAACGTCTCGAAATCAGTCATCTCAGTACTCTCCTTGCTCAGGATCGGGAACGGGCTAGGCGCGGTCGGCGAACCAGCCGGTGACCTGCGGAGCCGTGTTCTGGTAGATGTGCTTGGCTTCCTGGTACTCACCCAGCCCGGTCGGCCCGAGCTCGCGGCCGACGCCCGACTGGCCCATGCCGCCCCATTCGGCCTGCGGCAGGTAGGGGTGGAAGTCGTTGATCCAGATGGTGCCGTGACGCAGGCGTCCGGCGACCCGCTGGGCGCGTCCGGCATCCTGGGTCCAGACGGCACCGGCCAGACCATAGATCGTGTCGTTGGCGATGGCGACTGCTTCGTCCTCGGTGGAGAACGTCTCGACGGTGACCGTGGGGCCGAAGGCCTCGTCCGCGACGACCGACATGCCCCGGGTGACCTGATCCAGGATGGTCGGCAGGTAGTAGTGCCCGACGCTCAGCCCGGCGCCGTCGTCCTCTGTTGCGGCACGGCCGCCGGTGCGCAGGCGGGCCCCCTCGGCGACGCCCTTCTTCACGTAGGCGTCGACCTTCTCCAGGTGGGCAGCGGAGATCAACGGGCCGGTTTCGGCCTCGTCGTCGTAGGGCCCGCCGATGCGGATGTCCTCGGCACGACGAACCAGTTCATCAACGAAGGCCTCGGCGATGGACTCGTGGACGAGCAGCCGGGCACCTGCGGAGCAGACCTGACCGGAGTGCACGAACGCGCCGTTCAAGGCGTTGTCCACGGCGGCGTCGAAGTCGGCGTCGGCGAAGACCACGTTGGGGTTCTTACCACCCAGCTCCAACGCGACCTTCTTCACGGTTCCGGCGGCACCGGCGGCGATCAGCCGACCGGTGACCAGGCCGCCGGTGAAGGAGACCATGTCGATGTCGGGGTGCTCGGACAGCGGTGCACCCGCGGTCGCCCCGGCACCGGTGATCAGGTTCGCGACGCCGTCAGGCAGTCCGAGTTCGGCGAAGAGGTCCATGATCAGGATGGAGGTCGAGGGGGTCAGCTCGGCGGGCTTGAGCACGAACGAGCAGCCCGCGGCAATGGCCGGTGCCATCTTCCAGGCGGCCTGCAGCAGCGGGTAGTTCCACGGGGTGATCATCCCGCACACGCCGACCGGCTCGTAGGCAATGCGCGAGACGACGGTGTTGTCCCCCGCGTCGACAACCCGGCCGGCATCCTGCCCGGCCAACCGGCCGAAGTACTCGAAGCAGTTGGTGATGTCGTCCATGTCGATCCGCGATTCGAGGATGCGCTTGCCGGTGTCACCGGTTTCGGCGCGGGCAAACTCCTCCTTGCGCTCACGCAGACGCTCGGCGACCTTGAGCAGGAACGCACCGCGTTCCGGGGCCGGCACCGAGGACCAGACCCCGGAGTCGAAGGCCGTGCGGGCCGCGGCGATCGCGCGCTCGGTATCGGTGGCTGCCGCCTCGGAGGCCGTGGCAACGTGCGCGCCATCGGCCGGGCAGATGATATCGCGGGTTTCACCGGAGGCTGCCGCCTCCCATTGCCCGCCGATGAACAGCGTGTGCTGGTTGGGGTACGGGGTCTGCGGGGTGGAAGTCATGCCTGCTCCTTCGGGTTGCGGGGTTCTTTTGTTGTTGGGGAGGTGCCGTCGTCGGGCCCGTCGGTGACCGGCTCGAAGTCCGCCTCCCAGACGGTCGTCTCTTCAACGTCCTCGGCGATCTTGCTGGCGCCAACGCCGCCGCTGTTTTCCAGCAGGAAGGCCATATGGACCTCGTACTGGTCCAGCACGTCGGCAATCACCTGTTCGACCGTGCAGCCCAATAGGTCGTATCCGTGGCTGCCCTCGATGGAGAAGACCTCCATGCGGTAGAACTTCTCGGACTTGGCGGAGGCCGTGGCGAACGTCGGCACCTTCATCTGCACCGGATAGATCTGGTACTTGAAGGCGCGCTCGTCTCCATGCTGGACGATCAGGTTCAACGTGTCGATACCTGCGCCGTCCACCGACTCGACGTCCAGCGTGGCGTCGATCCCCTGCTCGGTGAATTCGGTGCGCACTGCTTCCAAGGCCGGGCGGGCGACCTCGGAGATGAAGCGCTGGGCCGAACGCTTGCCGGGGTAGCTGACCGCGCGGGACAGGCGTTGACGCCAGCCACGACGCGATTCCGCGGTTCCGGTGTGGGCACGGGAGGCCAGCACCCCCTGCAGGCCGGCGCGGAAGCTCCCGGCCAACGCGCTTTCAACGCGCAGGGCCTTATAGAGGCCGAGCATGATGAACAGCAGGACCACCGAGAACGGCAGGCCCATGATCACTGTCGCGTTCTGCAGGGTCGAAACCCCGTCGACCAGCAGCATGGACAGGGTCAGCAGGCCGGTGGCTACCGCCCAGAAGACCCGGACCCATTTGGCGCCGTCGGATTCGGGATCCTTGAGCTTGGAAGTGAAGTTGGACATCACCAAGGCTCCGGAGTCGGCGCTGGTGACGTAGAAGAGCAGGCCGGTGAAAGTCGCGACGGCTGCGGTTAGCGGAAGCATCGGGAACTGCTCCAAGAGACCGTAGAAGCCCTTCTCGGGTTCGTTCATGGCCACTTCGCCGAAGGCGGTGTTGCCCTTCCTGACCAGGTCCAGTGCGGAGTTTCCGAAGATGGAGATCCACAGCAGGATGAACGCGAACGGGACCGCAAGGACCCCGAGGATGAACTGGCGCAGCGTGCGACCGCGGGAGATCCGGGCCAGGAACAAGCCGACGAACGGCGCCCAGGCGATCCACCAGGCCCAGAAGAACAAGGTCCAGCCGTTCAGCCAGGCATCGGGGCGGTCGTAGGCGAAGGTATCCAGCGCCATCGAGGGGAAGCGGGAGAGCGTGTCGCCGATGTTGATGACAATGCCGTCAAAGAGGTAGCTGGTCCGGCCGGCGATGAGCACGAAGAGCATCAGCGCGATGGACAGCAGGACGTTGAGTTCGGAGAGCCGTCGAATGCCCTTCTCCACGCCGGTCAACACGGAGATGGTCGCCATGGTCACGGCGAGCGCGATCAGGATGATCTGCATGCCGGTGGACTGGTCGAGGCCGAACATGAACTCGAGGCCGTAGTTCAGTTGGGCGACGCCGATGCCCAGCGAGGTGGCTATGCCGAAGATCGTCCCCAGCACCGCGGCGATGTCGACGGCGTCGCCCAACCAGCCGTGGATGCGTTTGCCCAGGATCGGGAACAAGGCCGAGCGGATGCTCAACGGAAGGTTGTGGCGGTAGGCGAAGTAGCCCAGCGCCATGCCCATCAGCGCGTAGAGGCCCCAGCCCAGGATTCCGTAGTGGAAGAGCGTCCATACCAGCGCTTGGCGGGCCGCCTCGACCGTTTGCCCGTCCCCGGTCGGTGGCGCCAGGTATTGGGTGATCGGCTCGGAGACGGAGAAGAACATCAGGTCGATGCCGATGCCTGCCGCGAACAACATGGCGGTCCAGGTGAAGAGGTTGAACGTGGGCCGCGAATGGTCCGGCCCCAACCGGATCTTGCCCATCTTGCTGATGGCCACGGCGATGACGAACACCAGCACCAGCACGATCACTGCCGAGTAGTACCAGCCGAAGGT
>JBBSRM010000160.1:0-6185 GCA_038243055.1 Actinomycetales bacterium | reverse complement strand
GCTCCGTCAGCCGGTCGCCCCCACCCCAGAGCCGCTCGGCTTTGGCCACGACACCGGCATGGGCCAGTCCCGGCAGCCGCGGGTCCTGCGGGTGGAGCCAACTGGAGATCCGCAACGGGACCCTCGCCCGGGGTGCGTCCGCGGGGGCTGGAACGTCGCTGCGGCGCAGCCCCCGTCTCGCCTCCAGTGGTTCGGTGCTCAGGCCGATGAAATGTTCGGTGGTGCCGCGACGAAGCGAGTAGACGGCACTGGCTCCGGCACCGGGGCGCAGCTGGAACTGGACCTGCCGGGCCGACCCGGCCACATGCGGTTCGAAGCGGTCCGCCCACACCTTGGCAATCAGCGCTACTGCGTGGCGGCCCAGGGCCTCTGCCTGTTCGGCGTCGGACCATCCGGGCTGCATGGGCGGGGACCGCGGTTTCGGCTTACCCGCCGGGTCAGGCCCGGCGGCGCTGCAGGACGGCGTCGAGGTTCATGCCGCCGGTCTGTGCTGCGGGACGACGGCGGGGAGCCTCGGGAACGGCAGGGACCTCTTCGCCGCGTTCGGCGCGCTCCGTCTGTTCGGCCAGCAGGGCCTCCTGCTCGGCGATGCGGGTCTGCGCCAGGATGCTGGTGGCCTTCTGCGGCTTCTTCTCCTCGCCTGCCGGCAGCGGCTCCGGGGCGGGACGTTCGGCCTTGGCGGCACCGACGTAGGTCGGCTTCGGCACGGCCACCGGTTCCCACGTCGAGGGAGTGGTGGCGCTGGGGGCGGCAACCGGCGTGTGGTGCCGGACGGATCCGTTGGCCGGGGGGGCCTGGGCGACCGCGGTCTCCTGCTCACGGGCATCGAAGACCTTCGTCGCCCGGCGCCGGGCGACCGGCTCGGCAGGCTGGGTGTACATGGCTTCGTGGAAGATCGCGTCCATGCGGGCCAGGACCTTGCGTCGACGATCCCGTACGGCCAGGACCCGCAACCCGATGAAGGATCCAACGAGCACGATCGCCCCGACGAGGGGGACGAACCCCGAGAGGATTCCGAACGGGGCCAGCAGGCCGCCGGCCACCAGTGCGAGCGCGGCCAGCGCGCCCGCCAGAGCGATCGTCAGTCGGCCGTATCGGATCCGGAAGCCGGCCGTGGTCGGTGCGGCGGACCGGGTCCGTGCGGGCGTTGCCATGGTGTTCCTCCGGGGACGTTCGGTGTCGTGGGGTCGGGTGGTCTTCGGGGTCGGTGCCGGCTGTACATCGGCGGGGTCCGGGCCGACCCGCGCCAGTGTTTCGTCCTGCCGGGCGGGGCCGGACGTGAGTGCTTCGTCGGGCGCCGAGGCGAGCGACAGGGCGGGCTCGCCGGTCCGCCGACCGCGACGGATGAGTGAGGGGACGATGAAGGCGAGCAGCACGGCGATCATGGCCGCCAGGACCACTGAGCTTTCGACTTGGATGTCCACACCTCGACGTTACGTGGCCCACCGCGCAGGTGTCGGCATTGACCCCGGTGTGTCCGGCCTGAAGTCGGTCATCGACCCCGTGGTGACCTGCGGTTCAGCGGGTGGCGGCGTCGCCGAGCCAGCGGTGGAGCAGTCCTTCGGGAACCTCTTCGGAGGTCAGCGCGAAGGCACGGTGGTCGCTCCAGGCGCCGTCGATGTGCAGGAAGCGTTCGCGCACGCCTTCATCGCGGAATCCGAGCTTCTGAACCACGCGCAGGCTGGAGGCGTTTTCGGGCCGGATGTTGATCTCCATCCGGTGCAGTCCCAACGTCGAGAAACAGTAGTCGGTGGCCAGGGCGACGGCATGGGGGGTGATCCCCCGGCCGGCGTGCCGACCGTCCACCCAGTATCCCAGTGACGCACTGAGCGCCGACCCCCAGAGGATGCCCGAGACGGTGAGCTGGCCGACCATCGTCGGTTCCCGTCGTTCACTGGTGCGCAGGCCGATCGCCCACGGAAGGGTCAGCCCGGCCCGGGCCTGGCGATTGAGCGAGGCAACCATGTCACGGTAGCTCGGCGACGGTCCCTCGGGCCGCGGGGAGGTGGCTTCCCAGGGTTGCAGCCATTCGGCGTTGCGCCGTTTCAGTGCCATCCATTCGGCCTTGTCCCGGTGGCGTAGCGGTCGCAACACCAGATCGCCGCTCTCCAATGCCACCGGCCACGAACCGGTCCCGAATCCCATGCTGTCAGCTTATCCGCAGCATCGGGGAACAGGGGCTCCGACGCCTGGTCGCTTCTTCATGGCTTCCGGCTCGCCTTCGGCTTCGGTCCGCTGCTGTTCTACCATCGAGGGGTGGAGACGATGTCGAAGGCGGCGGCCCGTACGCATTTCCGGACCCTGCGCAGTGAAATGGATCCGGAACGACGGCGGCAGGAAGCCCGGGGTATCACCTCGGTCCTGCTCCGTTGGCTGGGCGAGGACCGGAAGCGCACCTTGACCTCGGTTTTGTCCTTCGGTTCCGAACCACCCACCGCGGCATTATTGGACGAGCTCCATGGCCTCGGCCACCGGATCCTGGTCCCCATCTGCGAACCCGGGCGAAAACTGTCGTGGGCCGACTGGTACCCCTCGGTTCCCATGGCCCGGGCCACGGTGGCACCGATCGACGAACCCGTCGGGCCCCGCCACGGAGTGGAGGTCATGGACGACGTCGATGTCGTCCTGGTCCCCGCACAGGTCGTGGATCCCGCTGGTGGACGGCTGGGCCAGGGAGGCGGGTACTACGATCGCTTCATCGCCTCGCTGGCTGCGCGGCCCACTCGACCGGTGCTGTTGGCCATGGTCTATGAACATGAGCTCGTCCCGGCAGGAACCTTCGAGGTCGGCGTGCTGGACCAGCCGGTGGATGGGGTCATCACCGCTTCGGGAATCAGCTGGATCGGCCCTCCGCGCAACGTATGAGGTAGAATTGGCACTCGACGGATGTGAGTGCCAAGAAGGCCTCGATGGACCGCACCGGCCCTCCGCCGAGACCAGTGCAACGAAGGAAGACAATGCCCACTTATGCCTACGCCTGCAAGGATTGCGGCCACGCCTTCGACACCGTGCAGTCCTTCAGCGAGGATTCGCTGACCGAATGCCCCGAGTGCCACGGATTGCTGCGTAAGAAATTCAACAGCGTCGGCGTCGTGTTCAAGGGATCGGGCTTCTACCGTACGGATTCACGTAACAGTTCCAACGGTTCCGCGCCGGCTACAGCGGATTCCTCCTCCGCGACCAAGAGCAACGGTTCGGATTCCTCATCCACTTCGGATTCCTCCTCCAGCTCCTCGTCGAGTTCCTCGGCGGGCTCCTCCTCGGATTCCTCTTCCGGCTCCTCCTCGGGGCAGAAGGTCTCCTCGAACTCCTGACGGGCACCCCACAGGTGGCGTTTGCTTCCGTCGACGCCGTCGTCGTCCACAGGCCTCCCCCGCTGGGCTGCCCTGATCGGTCCGGTGCGCGCCTACTGGAGGCATGAGAACCAGAGAACGCCGCGTGGCAGCCAACGGCCGAGCCACCGGATACCGCCGATCCTGGCGTGAGGTGTTGGCTCGTTACCGCCGGCCGCTGGTCGCTGCCTTGGCTGCGTTGACGGTGGCCGTTTCCCTGTCGGCCCTGGCCCCGGAACACACTGAGACGTCGCCGGTCGTGGTCGCGGCCCGGGATCTGCCCTCGGGAGCCGTGCTGGATGCCTCCTCGCTGCGGATCGTCCATCTGGCTCGTGAGGCCCTGCCGCCTGGTGTCCTGGATGACGTCGAAGCCGTCGCCGGACAACAACTGGCCTTTCCTGCGGCTTCGGGTTCGCCGGTGGCTTCGGCCATGCTGGTCGGACCTGGACTGTTGACCGGCACGGCATCCGGGACGGTAGCCGTGCCGGTGAGGCCCAGTGATCCCGAGACGATCGGGCTGCTCTCCCCCGGCCAACTCGTCGACGTCGTCCTCAGCCAGGGCAATGGCTATGAGCGGGCCGTTGATTCCGAAGTCATCGCCCGCAGGGTGCCTGTGTTGTGGGTGCCCACCGGCGCCGCCGACACCTGGCTCGATTCGGGCCAGTCGGCGGGCATGGTGGTCGTCGCCGCATCACAACAGGATTCGGCCGCCTTGGCGGGGGCCGCCGCCCGGGGCCGGATCTTCCTGGTCCTCGTCGGTCCCGGTGGTTCCTAGCCCCAGTGCGGCGGGCGCTGTTCGCGCAGCCACTGGTCGTCGTTTCCCTCGGAATCGCCCCAGCCGCGCGGGTCATCGTCACTGGATCGGGTGGGGAGCACCGGTTCGGTTCCTTGGCCCATAGTGCCATCTGCCGAATCACCGGCCCCCATGTCGGCGGCGTGCCTGCCGGCGGTGGAGGTTTCCTCCTGGCCGGTCCGGTCGTTGTCCTGCTCGTCGGCTCCCATGTCATCCTCCCGATGGTTTTCGGTATCTGCCGGGTCATCCAGACCCAGGTAGCGGGCCATGGTCGAGGCGATGCTTGCCGGGTCCGAGAACACGTCGATCGTCCACAACGGGATGTAGCGCCAGCCCATGGTCTCCAGCAGCTGCGGGCGCAGACGGCTGCGTTCGCGCACGGTCATGTTCCGGTATTCCTCGGTCCCGTCGGAGACCACGGCCAGTGGCAACTCGGCTCCCTGGCTCGTATCCGCTGCCTGGGCTGCCAGATCCAGCACGCCACGGTAGCGTTCCTTCACAATGGCTCCGGCGGCTTCCAGCCGCTCCTTCAGATCCGCCACCAGCGGGTCCTCGAGCGGGTGTCCGTCACCGGTGACACCGGATTCCCCGGAGAGCACACGGCCCACGAGTTCGATGAATTGACGGGCCCCGCCGTTCACCCGGTCCATGTCCATGTCCTCCGGCGCGACGGCGCTGACCAGATGCAGCAGATCGCGCGAACGGGTCACCCCGGTGACGAAGAGCTCGTCGCCACGCTCGGAGGACAAGGCCCCGAAATCATGCAGGCTCTTGCCATGCGGGGTCCGCCCGTAGCCGAGCGAGAAGATCACGGCATCGCGGACCAACCCGTGGGCGCGTTCCACGGAGGAGACCTGGAAGGGTTCCACCCGTTCCTTGAAGAAGGGCTGGGCCCAGGGGTGGTTGGGCAACTGCAGCGAAATGGCCTCGGCGATCCGGGCGGCGTGGCGTTGGTTCGCGGCGATCACGGCCAGGGAACGGTGCGGGCGGCGACGGATGTGACTGAAGACCAGATCCACGATCCGGTTGACTTCAGCGACGGTCGTCTCCACGCTTTCCCCACCGGAACCGGGCATCCCGGTCCCGTCCGGGACATAGTCCACCGACAGCGAGGGTGTTCCCCCGGACATCGCCCGGGCGGCCGGGAGCCGGTGCAGCGATCCCGAGTAGTAGGCACGGCCCAGGGCTTCGGTCAATCCTTCATCGACTCCCCGGTACACGGTGCGCAGCCGCCGCAGGGGCAGCACGGTGGACAGTTCCTCGAAGGTGCTGGCCGGTTCGTGTGGTGCGCGGGCCGAGGCGGTCGGATCGACCGAGACGTTGAAACCACGTGGTTTGCCCAGCATGGCGTCGCCGAAGGCGATGACCTGGCCGGAGCGGCTGATCGAGCCGACCGCCGAACGCAGCGACAAGGCATCGGCGTCGAGCAGGATCACTGCGTCGAATTCGACGTCCTCGGGCACGACGGCGGGGATCAGGAGCGGGGACCCGATCCAGACGGGGACCAGGGCGTTGACCAGACCGACGCCCAGACCGGCGACGTCATCCAGGGTGGGCTCGCCATTCTTGAGCAGGGCCCGTAGTTCGCGGGAGGCGGCCCGATGATCGGCCAAGGCTGCCTTCCATCGCTGGGCCAACTGCCACCGGAGGCGCGAGGCACCCGAGGCGATGTGGGCGTTGTCGGCGAGGCGGTATTCGGCCTCGAGCCGGCGCAGGCTCGCGCCGTCTGACATCGCCAGGTATTCGTCACCGGAGATCATCGCCTCCAACGCCGACTGCCACCAGGCCAGGTCCAGCTCGGCGGCCACCTCATCGGCGCCGACCTCGCGTTCGGCCAGGTCCTCGAGCAGTTCACCGAGTCCTTGTTCGCGCAGTTGCTCCAGGACCAGGGTCCGCTCGGGCAACACGTGCAACGCGTTCTCGTCGTCGACGAGGCCCTTGAGCCGGATCACCAGGTCGTCCAGCGGCAGGTGCTGCAGTTCGTCATCGGCGTCCACGGGGGCGAGGGATTCGTCGAGTCGGGCGATCCGCTCGGCGGCGTCGAGGTAGGCCTTGTTCAG
>JBBSRM010000159.1:0-6196 GCA_038243055.1 Actinomycetales bacterium | reverse complement strand
CTTGCTCCCCCCACCGATGCATCCCCCTTATGGGACTGGTCCTTCTGGTTGGACCGCCCGCTGAAGATCGCGATCATCATCCTCATCGGCGTGTTGCTGAACTTCATCATTCGGCGGCTCATCCGCCGGACCACCGAGCATATTGCCGCCGGCGAGGCCGCCGCCCTGTCCAAGGAGCGCCGGAAGACCGAAAAGGGCGGTCGACGCTGGCTGGTGCAGGAATCGCCCATCGCCGTGGCCCGGCGCACCCAGCGTGCCCAGACCGTCGGCTCCGTCCTGCGCTCGGTCACCACGATTGTCATCACCACGATCGTGCTGCTGACCGTGCTCTCACAGATGGGCATCAATATGGGCCCGATCATCGCCAGCGCCGGCGTCGTCGGTGTTGCGCTGGGCTTCGGCGCCCAGGCGCTGGTCAAGGACTACCTCTCGGGGATCTTCCTGGTCGCCGAGGACCAGTTCGGCATCGGCGATTATGTGGACCTCGGCGAGGCCTCCGGCGAGGTCGAAGGGGTGGGTTTGCGCATCACCCAGGTCCGTGACGTCGATGGCAGTCTCTGGCACGTACGCAATGGCGAGATCCTGCGCGTGGGCAACTTCTCCCAGGGCTGGGCCCGTGCGGTACTGGATGTCCCGGTCCCCTACGACTCGAAGATGCCCGAGGTGAACGACCTGATCCTCGCCTCGGCACAAAAACTCCAGAGCGACCCGAAGTGGGCCCGCGAGATCCTGGACGATCCCGAGATCTGGGGTGTACAGGATCTGAGCGGGGAATCCATCACCATCCGGCTCGTCTTCCGCACCCGGCCACTACAGCAGTGGGCGGTGGCCCGCGCAATGAGGGCCCAGCTCAAGGCCGACCTCGATGCCGCCGGCGTGCGGATCCCGCTGGTTCAGCAGACCGTCATCCGCGCCGCGAATCCCGAGGGTTTCACCACCGCGCATGCCGGTTCCGGGCCCACCCCCGAGACGGACCCCTCCAGCCCGACCGGCGAGCCGGAGGCCCACCCGGACTAGAGCCCGAGCTCTTCCTTGCCGTAGACAAAGAGGTAGGGCACTCCGGCCTCGGACTCGATGCGCTCCTTCGATCCGGTGTCACGGTCCACGATCACGGCGACGGCCACGACGTTGCCGCCGGCTGCCCGGACGCCTTCGACGGCGGTGAGCGCCGAGCCGCCGGTGGTGGAGGTGTCCTCCAGGACGACGACGTTGCGCCCCGATACCTCGGGGCCTTCGACCTGGCGGCCCATCCCGTAGGATTTCTGCGCCTTGCGGACCACGAAGGCGTCCACCTCGCGGCCGGCCTGCCCGGCGGCGTGCATCAAGGCGGTCCCCACGGGGTCGGCCCCCATGGTGAGGCCCCCCGCGTTGGTGAAGTCGATCCCCGCGTCATCAAGCAGATCGAGCATGACCTCACCGACCAGCGGTGCCGCCTCGTGGTGCAAGGTGATGCGGCGCAGGTCGATGTAGTAGTCCGCCTCCTTGCCGGAGGAAAGAATGACCTTGCCGCGGACCACGGCGAGTTCGGTGACGAGTTCGAGCAGACGGGCGCGGGCGTGGTTGTTCGAGGTCATGGGCTTCATTCTAGGTCCCGCCCGACCTCCCGGGTCACGTCCGCGCCGATGGCGCGACAGCCGGTCCGTCCCGAGCTAGGGTGAAACCATGAACGCTCAACGACCGATCGGATACTGGCTCAAGCTGGTGGACTCACTCATTTCCGAGCAGTTCGCCACGTCCCTGGAGGAGCACGGCGTCACGCGCCGACAATGGCAGCTCCTGAACCTCCTGGGGGCTAAACCCCATACCTCGGAGGAACTCATGTCCGCCCTGGCCCCGTTCTTCGACGAGGTTTCCCCCGAAGGCGAGCCGGCCTCCCCGGCAGAGCATCTGACCGAACTCCTGGAATCCGGTTGGGTCGCCCAGGATGGCGAATCCTACGCCCTGACCGACCGCGGCAAGATCAGCCTGGAACGGCTCACCGAACTGGTCGAGGGCATGCGGGAACGCTCCAGTGCCGGAGTCACCGAAGAACAATACGAGACGACCATCGCCACCTTGCAGCGCATGGCGACCAACCTCGGCTGGTCCGAGGCGGGCCGCGCATGAACCAAGCCGACCCCACCACCGACCCGCTCGAGGCAACCCGTACGGCCCCGCATCCCGATGAGGTCTTCCACGGGACGCCGGAGGACGACGACGCTGCCTCCCCGGTCAGGGAAGTCACCTCGGCGGCGGCGATCGCCCGGTTCATGGAGCGCACCGACGTCGTGCGTTCGGACGGCCGGTACGCCCTGGTGAATTCGACGATCACCCCGCATGAGGCGATGGTGACCGATCTGCTGTTCATCCGCGACGCACTCGATGCCGCGTCGGTGGCCTATCTGCTGGTGCGTGGGAACGATGCCCGCCCGGTCATCGCCGTCTCCTGGGATGACCGCAAGGCCATGCGGGCCGCCCTCGTGGCCGCCTGCCAGAACGAACCGTTCTATTCGCTGGCCGTCGATACCCGCAAGGGAAATTCGCTGCTGGTGGCCGATGGCGCGTTGGCGGACCGGCCGAAGGCCCGCATGTACCGGCTCTACCGCCCCCGGATCGAACCGATCGGCGGTTTGGCCTTCGGAGCGTCCACGGGTGTGCAGATCGAGCTGTGGCAGTGGAAGGATCCGGGCCAGCTGCACCTGCCCATGGAGAACTCGCTGACCCGGGCCACGTTGCCGGCCGATGAGGCGGTCCGCGGCACCGTCCACCGCTTCGGCCGTGAATGGCCGACCATCGAGAACATGTTCGCCGACCATGCAGCAGACATCTCCTTCCCGATCGACATGGTCTTCTCGTGGGTCGACGGCAACGATCCCGAGCACCAGCGCTACCGCGCGTCCTTCATGGACGGCGTCGTGGTCGGTGAGGGAGACGATTCCGAGGCCCGCTACCGGCAGATCGACGAGCTGAAGTACGCATTGCGCAGCGTCTACATGTTCGCGCCGTGGGTCAGACATATCTACATCGCCACGGATTCGCCCATCCCCGCCTGGTTGGATGCCGAACATCCACGCATCTCCGTCGTGCGGGCCCCCGATCACTTCCGCGACCCCTCGGTGCTGCCCACGTTCAACTCCCAGGCCGTGGAGTCACAGCTGCAGCACATCGATGGGCTTTCGGAGCACTTCCTGTACTCCAATGACGACATGTTCTTCGGCCGTCCGCTGGGTCCCGATATGTTCTTCTCCCCCGGCGGGATCACCAAATTCATCGAGGCCGGAATTCGCATCGGGCTCGGCGACAACCACCTGGACCGGTCGGGCTTCGAGAATTCGGCCCGGGTGAACCGGCGGCTGCTCAACGACCGGTTCGGACGCATCACCACCCGACACCTCGAACACACAGCTGCCCCGCTTCGCCGCAGCGTGCTCAAGGAGCTCGAGGAGGTCTTCTCCGAGGAGTTCGCGGCCACGGCCGCCAGCAGGTTCCGCGCCAAGGACAACATCTCGGTCACCAATTCGCTCTACCACTACTACTCGTTGCTGACCGGCCGGGCCGTCACCAAGGAGAAGGCGAAGGTGAAATATGTGGACACGACCATGTATTCGGGCCTGGATGCACTGCGCAAGCTACTCAAGAAACGCAACCAGGACTTCTTCTGCCTCAACGACGGCAGCTTCCCCGAGGTCCCCGCGAGGGAACGCCAGGAAGTGGTCACCGGATTCCTGCAGAGCTACTTCCCGCTGACCGCTCCGTGGGAGCTGGCCCAGCCCGACCAGTAGGGTCCTGTGCCGCCGGGGCACCGCCGTCGTGCCCGGCAACCGGGGTGCCGACGGGCCGGGGGCTCCTGCCCACGGCGTCCGGGTCGATGCCGTGTTCACGCAGGATCGCGGCCACCTCCTCCGGTTCCACGACGTCCCCGACACTGACCCCGCTGGCGACCGGGACCACGGAGTGCACCACGGTCTCGGGCAACACATGCACCAGGTTGTAGGCCTGCGCCTCGTCCCGCCCGCGGGTGGTGTGGATCCCGCGGACCGTATCGGCCCGCGCCGCCAGATCCTGGGTGTAACAGCTCGCCGAGGCCACGGAAACGGGGATTCCGGCGAAGGTCCCGAACGTGGAGTAGTGCAGATGTCCGGCCAGGATGGTGCGCACATCGGTGCCGGTCAGGACCTCGGCCAGCCGCGCCTGCCCCCGCAGTTCCACCAGGATCGCCAGGGGTTGGACGCTGGCGATCGGCGGGTGGTGCATGGACAGGACGGTTCCGTCGGGGGCCGGGGTGGCCAGTTCGGCTTCCAGCCAGGACAACTGGGCATCGTCCAGATGCCCGTGGTGGTACCCGGGAACCGTGGTGTCCAAGGTGATCAGCCGCAGCCCACCGAGCCATGTGACCCGATCCAAGGGGGTGGTGTCCGCCGGTTCACCGAGCAGTTCGGTGCGCAGGTTCGACCGGTCGTCGTGGTTGCCGGCAGCCCAGATGATCCGGGTCCCCAGGCGTTCGGCAGCAGGTTCCAGGATCGAACGCAGGGCCGCGTAGGCGTCGGCCTCCCCCTTATCGGCCAGGTCCCCGGTGACGACGAGGGCGTCGGGACGCACCCCTGAGGCCTCCATCCGGTTCACGAGTGAACGCAGCCGTCCGATGCTGTCCAGCGTTCCGGCCAGCAGATGGCCGTCGCCTCGAACATGGGTGTCGCTCAGGTGGATGAGCACTCGGTCCGGAGCGGGATGCTCCGGGCGGATGGGTTCCATGACCGCTTTCCTCACGCAGGTGGTACGCCTTACCGAACCCACTATTCACCATCCGGGGCGGGTTCGGCGGCGAAACGCCACGGCGTCTGCACAACGGCGGCAAGTTAGGCTGATTCCATGCGCGATTTGCAGGAACGGATCATCAATGAAATGGGCGTCAAGGCCACCATCGACCCGGAGGAAGAGGTCACCCGGCGGGTGGCGTTCCTGCGGGACTACCTGACGGCGACCGGTACGGGAGGCTTCGTGCTGGGCATCTCGGGAGGCCTGGATTCCACCCTCGCTGGACGGTTGGCCCAGTTGGCCGTCGAAGCCGCGGCGACGGACGGGACCGACGTGGACTTCGTCGCCGTCCGCCTGCCCTACGGCACCCAGTCCGATGAGGACGACGCCGCGGCGGCAATGGAATTCATCGCCCCGAAGACCGCCTGGACGTATGACATCAAACCGGGCGTCGATGCCCTGGCCGCGGAGTATGTGAAGACCACCGGAGAAACGATCAGCGACTTCAACAAGGGCAACATCAAGGCACGGCTGCGCATGACCGCCCAGTACGCGCTGGCCGGCCAACACGGCCATCTGGTCATCGGCACTGATCACGCGGCGGAATCGGTGACCGGGTTCTTCACCAAATTCGGTGACGGCGGGGCCGACATCCTGCCGTTGTACGGGTTGGACAAACGGCAGAACCGCCAGCTGCTGCGCCATCTGGGTGCTTCCGAGCGGCTATGGGCCAAACCACCGACGGCGGATCTGCTGGACGGGACCCCTCTGCGCACCGACGAGGACGAGCTGGGCCTGGCCTATGACGATATCGACGACTACCTCGAAGGCCTCCCGGTGTCGGAGGCCGTCGCGGAAGCCATTGAGACCCGCTTCCTGCGCAGCCGTCATAAACGCACCACCCCCGTGTCACTTCTCGACGATTGGTGGACCCGCGGCGCCGACTAAGGGACGGATCCACCAAAACCCTTCCAAACAGTAGGATGTCCACGTATATTTTGGGAAACGCCTCGTCGGGAATGGCCCCGGCGCCCCGACGAAAGGTGGGACATGACCGTCACCGACCAGTTCCGTGAAGCCCGCGACCGCCTCGTCTCCCTGCGGGGGGACTACGCCACGGCCCGCCAGGAATTCCGTTGGCCCGAGTTCGCCGAGTTCAACTTCGGGCTGGATTGGTTCGACGCGGTCGCCGCCACACCGGAGCGGGCCGATACCCCGGCCCTGATCATCGTCGAGAAGGACGGTTCCTCCACCCGCAGGACCTGGGCCGAGCTGTCCGAACGCTCCGGCCAGGTCGCCAACTGGATGCGCAGCGTGGGTTTCTCGCGCGGCGACAAGGCGATCCTGATGCTCGGCAACCAGGTCGAGTTGTGGGAGATCATGCTCGCCGCCATCAAGCTGGGCATCGTCATGATCCCGACCACCACCCAGATGGGGCCCGCCGATCTGGCAGACCGTGTGG
>JBBSRM010000158.1:0-6198 GCA_038243055.1 Actinomycetales bacterium | reverse complement strand
TCTTCCTTTTCGGCGATCTCGTCGAGGATGACCTCGTTCTGGAACGCACGCTCGGTGTTGGTCTTGACCTCGGCACGGTGTTCCTCGGTGTCGTGCTCTTCACCGGGGTTCTCATTGGCCTGGGCGAAGTGCTGCTCGACCTGCTCGTCGATGACCGACTCGGGAACCGGAACGGTGATCAGTTCGGTCAGCTTGTCCATGACCTTGTCGCGCGCCTGAACGCCCTGGTCGACGAGCTTGGACTCGGCGGCCTTCTTGGTCAGGTCCTCGCGCAGTTCGCCGATCGTGTCGAACTCGGAAGCCAGCTGGGCGAACTCGTCGTCGGCCGTCGGGAGCTCGCGCTCCTTGACTGCCTTGATGATGACCTTGACCTGGGCGGTTTCCCCGGCGTGCTCGCCACCGGCGAGCTTGGTCTCGAACGTGGCATCCTCATCGGCCGACAGGCCGGTGACTGCCTCGTCGAGGCCGTCGAGCATGGTGCCGGAGCCGACCTGGTAGGACAGGTCGGTGGCTGCGTCGACCTCGTTGCCCTCCACCGTTGCGGTGAGGTCCAAGGTGATGAAGTCCTGATCGGCGGCGGGGCGCTCGACGGTCTTCAGCGTGCCGAAGCGGCCGCGCAGTTCGTCCATTGCGGTCTCGACGTCGGCATCGGTGGCCTCGACGGCGTCGACCTGGACCTCCAGGCCGGTGTACTCCGGCAGTTCGATCTTCGGGCGGATGTCCACCTGGACATCGAAGACCAGGTTGCCTTCGGTAGCCGTCGGCTCCGGAACCTCGGTGATGTCGACCTCGGGGCGGGACAGCGGAACGATCTCCGTCTCGCGGACCGCTTCCTGGTAGAACTCGTTGAGCCCGTCGTTGATGGCCGTCTCCAGCACGTAGCCGCGGCCGACACGCTGGTCGATCAGACGGTTCGGGACCTTGCCCTTGCGGAAGCCGGGAACATTGATCTGCTCCGCGATGGACTTGTAGGCCGCGTCGATGTTGGGCTGCAATTCGGTGAGGGGAACCTCGACATTGAGCTTGACCCGGGTGGGCGTGAGGTTTTCGACGGCGCTCTTCACTACGTAGCTCTCCTGAATGATCTGGGCTATAAGACACTGCACACTCGTCCCCGATGTGGAGCTGACGGGGCTGAAGGTTCAGAGTCGGGGTGACAGGAGTTGAACCTGCGACCTCACGCTCCCAAAGCGCGCGCTCTACCAAGCTGAGCTACACCCCGATTGGTGCAGAGGCTAGTTTACGCAGAATCGACGCGGAACAACTAATTGCTGGCAGGTGCCGGTGCGCACCATGACACGGTCCCGGTCCTACTCGCCGTCGACGATCTCGGAGACCGGTCGCCGAATGATCCATTCATCACTGGGCAAACGGTCCATGTAGTAGAACCCACCCACGGCCGAAGCACGATTCGGCGGGGCCTCCGGGTGGTAGTTCAGCACCAGTCCCCGTCGCTGCACCCAATCCAGCCAGGCGTGCAGGGCCCGTACCTCCTCGAGCGGGACCTCCTGGCCCGAACGCTGCCGCAGCAGGACCCGCGCATGGGCCATGACGGCGCTGCGGTGGTGCTCGGGCTCGACGGCCCAGGGCAGGATGTCGCGGTACGTGGGCCGGCCCGCTCGTGCCCTCCCCCGGTCCAGTGCCCGTTGGACGCCGGCGGCGGTGACGCCGTAGCGCTCGGCGATCTGTTCGTTGGTCAGTCCCAGCTCGCTGAGTCCCTGCAGGATCCGCAGATCCGGTACTTTCCTGGCCCCGGCCATCTTCCACCCCCACGCCCCGCTGCCCGGGGCTTCGTCACGACGTCGGATCCCGACCTTCCGAGCATGCGCCGCCAGGGCTGGAGCGTCAATTTTGCTGTGCTCCGAACCCACTGCTAATGTTGTCCAAGCAACGGGCCGCAAGGCCCGTCTTTGCGGGGATGTAGCTTAATGGTAAAGCCTCAGTTTTCCAAACTGATGACGCGGGTTCGATTCCCGTCATCCCCTCTGCACAGACCGGGCCGCCTCAGGGCGGCCCTTCGTCGTTAAGGGGCGCGCAACCGGCTGCTAGTGTCCCGCTATGCGCATCTACGTTCCGGGAGCCAACCGAACCGGCAGGGCCGCCTGGCCGCATTCCAGCGAAGAGGACGGGCTGTACGCCTCCTTCCCCCCTGATTCACCCCTGGACCACCGGGCCGCCAGCCTGGGGAACCTGTCCACGGCGGAGCCTGCCACGGTCATTGCCCACTCGCTGGGTGCCGTTGCGGCGTTGCTGGCGATCGGAGCCGGACAACTGCAGCCCGCCAGGTTGGTCCTGCTCGAACCGGCGCTGTTCGACATCATCCGTGGCAACCCCTCGGTGGAGGACCACATCACACTCATGACCCGGGCCCGGCAACGCGCCGCCGACGGGGACCTCTTCGGCTATTGGGAACTGGTCAAGCCGAAGATGTTCGGCGGGCCGGCACTGGAGGCGGATTGGCAGCAGGACGAACCCCACGCCCGGAGGTTCAGCACCCTGCCGGCGTCGTGGGGTCACGACATCACACCTGGCATCATCGAAGCCCTGCCCACCTTGGTTCTGACCGGTGGGTGGAATGAACAGTATGAGGCCATCGCCGAGGTCCTGGCCCGGCATGGAGCCGACCACCGTATCCTGCCCGGAAGTGGGCATCGGGCCCAGGACGAACCGGAGTTCGAGGCACTCATGGCCTCCTTCGAACAGGGCACGGTAGACGAGGCCTAGGCAGGATCCAGCCGGGTTAGGCCGCCGGACGCGTCGGGGGCTGGCATCCGGGGCACCAGTACAGTTTGCGCGCCGCCAGCTCGGCCAGTCCGATCGGCGTCCGGCAGACCAGGCACGGCTGACCTTGGCGTTGATAGGTGTAGTAGGCATGATCGGGCCAGACCGGGGCTTCGGGATCGTTACGGTCGTGCGGCAGGGTGGTGATGATGCGGCCATCGCGGACCCCGTCGGCCATCAGCGCGCAGATATCCCGCCACAGCCGGCGCAGTGCCGGTACCGGGACATCGCGGCCCGGCATCCATGGATCGAGCCCGGCACGGAAAAGTGCTTCGGCCCGGTAGATGTTCCCGACCCCGGCGATCAGCGACTGGTTCATCAACGCTGCCGCGATCACTGTTGCAGTGGCACCGATCCTGCGGACGAATTCCTCCTCCCCCGCAGCGTGATCCGGTCCCAACGGGTCGGGTCCCAACCGGGCGCGGACCGCTTCGGCCTCGGGAACGGTCAGGACCTCGCAGACCGAGGGACCCCGCAGGTCGGCCCAGCCGTGGTCGGACACCAGGCGCATCCTGACCTGACCCACCGGTTCGGGAGGCCCGTCATACGGGGCGGAAGTCTCGTCGTCGTACGCCTCCTTTTCGCCGATGCGCCGGGGCGCACCGATGCTCGAGGCTCCCCGGAACGTCTCGTCCCCACCGAAGCCGAAGGCGCCGTAGAGGCCCAAATGGACCCGCAGGATCTGTTCGCCGGCGAATCGGGCGAAGAGCTGCTTGCCGTGGGCCGTAGCCTCCAGGAGTTCACGTCCGTCCAGTAGCGCCGCCCCTGCGGTGAACCTGCCTTGCGGGCTGGACACGCGCAAGGCCTGACCGGCGAAGACGTCGTCCAGCTGGCGGGCGAGCCGGTGGACGGAGTGACCCTCGGGCATCCCTAGTCCCCCAGTTGGCCGGTGCTCTCGTAGGCACCGATCTGTTGGATACGACGGATATGGCGTTCGGCATCGCTGAACGGTTCAGCCAGGAACGCGTCGATCAGCCCGGTCGCCTCCTCGAGGCTGTGCTGACGTCCGCCGACGGCGACGATATTGGCGTCATTGTGTTGGCGGGCCAGTCGGGCGGTGTCCAGGTTCCAGGCCAGTGCGGCGCGGATGCCCTTGACCTTATTGGCGGCGATCTGTTCCCCGTTGCCCGAACCGCCCAGCACGATCCCCAGCGAATCCAGCCCCCTGGCCCGTTCGGCGGCCACCGCTTCGGCGGCCTTGATGCAGAATCCCGGGTAGTCGTCCTCGGGATCGTAGGAGGTCGGGCCGTGGTCCACGACGTCGTGGCCGGCACCGCGCAGGTGAGCCACGAGGTGGGCACTGAGTTCGAGTCCGGCATGGTCGGTGGCAATGTGAACGCGCATGGTGTCCTTCGGGTCATCCGTGGCAGGGGAACGTTTCCAACCCTACAAGGGGGCGACGACCTCGATCCACAGGGGGCCCTTACCGGTTTCCGCCCGATCGGTGGCCGTGAGCGTGCCGTCCTGGGCGGCAATGCTATAAGCGGTCACGTGCCCCGAGAGTTCCCCGCAGACGAAGAGGTGTTCGCCGGTGGAGTCCACGCCGGCGCCGCGCGGCTGCTGCTCGGTTTCAGTGGTGCGCAGGTAGTCCAACCTGCCGGTTTCGGGGTCGATGGAGAAGGTGGATACCGTCGAGGTCGAACGCTCGGTGGTGAACAGGAACCTGCCGTTGCCCCCGATGCGGATATCGGCGCACCAGATGGCTTCGGGTCCGGGCAACGCGCCTCCCGGATGGCGGGCCAATCCCGGGACCAGGCCCAGAGAGGCAGGAACCGAGTCAATGCGCTGGATCTCAGTCAAGGCCCCGGTATCGGCGGCACGTTCATGAACGGCGACTTCCCCCGACATCTCATGGATGACATAGACCCGGGATCCGTCTGAGTTGAAGAGCAGATGGCGTGGCCCCGAGCCGGTCGGGGCTTCGATGGAACCGGCCAGGGTGAGTTTCCCCGAGGCGGGAGCACCGCCGTCTTCCCCGGTGTCCTGCGCTGGATCCACGGAATACCAGACCACCCGGTCGCTGCCCAGGGACGCCGCATAGACGAACCGGCCATCGGGGGCGGCGCGCACGCTATGGACCTTCTCCCCCGGAGTGGGTGCTTGCCTGGCTTCACCGACCGGCAGCCCGTCGGAGTCCAGATGCACCGAGTGCACGGCGCCCTGGTGATAGGAGGCACTGCGGACCGTCCTGCCGTCGGCATCCAGACTGATGTAGGCGGTGGTATCCGCCAATTGGACGCTCGCGGCGTCGCTCAGCGCCCCGGTGGAACCATCAATGCGCAGGGCGGTGAGGACCGGTGGCTTGCTGGAGGCCCCGGCGTAGAGCAAACCGCGCTGCCGGTCCGAGGCCAGTGAACGCACCCCGTCCACGGCCACCGGTCCGCCGGCGGGACTCAGGGTTCCTGCCTGCGGATCGAAGCCGAAGGTCTCGACGGTTCCCGCCTTGGCGCAGCCAACGTAGACATGGGTCTGGTTCACGGTGCTTCTCCTGGTCATCGACGCGTGGTTGCGGGACGGATCCCGTGAACCGATCCTATCCGGCACCGTCTGACCGGGACACGGGCCCGGTGTGACCACACGCCGGTTTCGTTGCCCCCGGGTAGCGCCATCCGGGGCTTTAAGTGAGACAATATTCGTAATGTTCAGGAATCGCTTCAGATATCCGCGCTCCCTGGACCGCCATCAACCGCGAAAGACAACAGGGAGGCATCAACGTGCCAGGATTGAATCTCACCCGCGACGAAGCGCGTGAACGCGCCGGGCTGGTCAACGTCGAAACCTACGACATCGAACTGGATCTCACCCGGGGGAACCGGATTTTCGGTTCCACCACGACCGTCCACTTCGAGGCGACCCCAGGGGCCGGCACATTCATCGACGCGGTCACCGACACCGTGCACTCGGTCACCCTCAACGGGGTGGAGCTGGATCCGAGCCAGGTGAACGACGGCGTGCGCATCCAGTTGCCCCAGCTCGCTGCCCGCAATGAGCTGCGCATCGTCGCCGACGCCCTGTACATGAACACCGGCGAAGGCCTGCACCGTTTCGTGGACCCGGTGGACGAAGAGGTCTACCTCTACTCGCAGTTCGAGGTCCCCGATTCACGGCGCATGTTCGCCGTCTTCGAGCAGCCCGACCTGAAGGCCGCGTTCTCCTTCACCGTCACCGCCCCCGACTACTGGGACCTCATCTCCAACTCCCCGACCCCCACTCCGTCGCCTGCCGGGGAGGGCAAGGCCACCTGGGCCTTCTCCCCCACCGCACGGATCTCCTCCTACATCACCGCGCTCATCGCCGGCCCCTATGAGGCGGTGCGCAGCGAGCTGACCAGTTCCGATGGGCGGACCATCCCGTTGGGCGTCTTTGCGCGCAAGTCGATCATGGAGCACCTGGATGCGGAGAACATCTTCACGCTGA
>JBBSRM010000157.1:0-6201 GCA_038243055.1 Actinomycetales bacterium | reverse complement strand
GGCGTTGTCCTCGGCGTCGTCAGCGAGCCAGGTCAGCGGTTCCGGCGCGGGACGGGAAAAGACCTGACCGAAGTATTGGTACTCCATGCTTCCGACATGTTTGAGGATCCCCAACAAGTTGGTTCCGGTATCGGTCAGCGGACGGCGGAGGTCGTATTCGTCCAGGCCTTCCAGCTTCCACAGCAATGCTTCGCGATGGTTCCACAGGTATCGAACCAGGACTTCGTGGTGTGTCAGCATGGGTTTCAGCGTAGGCGCTAGCCGTTGCCGCGTCCTCCCGTGGCGGATTTCAGGTCACGATGGGCCCCAATTGCTGGTCTCCCTCGGGCTGCTCGACGGCAGCCGTTGCCACTGTCGCGGGCAGTCGCCCCGTCAGCCGGTCCAGGGTGTCCCGGAAGTGTTCGCCGAGTTGCTCCACCGCAGCTTCCCCCCGCCCGGAGAGCACCAGTTCCAGGCGTTGCCGATGCACCTCACCCACATCGGTTCGCACGATGTAGCCTCGCGGGTGCCCCAGGCTGGCGATCCGTGTCTCCATGACCAGCGAGGTCATGTAGTGGGCCATCCGGAGGTTCCCTGCGGCCTTCACCGTTTCGAAATGCAAACCCAGATCCGTGTCCCCGATGGCGCGCGGGGAGCCGGGAGCACCTTTCCCGGCATCCCATTCCTCCAACCGTTCCAGCAGCGATATGACGGTGGCCAAACGCCCGCGTCGAACCTCGCGCCCCGGGAGCCCCGCCAAGGTGCGCAGCGCGGCTCCTTCGATGACCAGACGGGCGGCATAGAGGGAGTCGAGATCGTCGATGCCGACCGTGGCCACCTTCAATCCTTGACCCGGACGGGCGACCAGCAACCCGTCCTGGACCAGTCGTTGGGCTGATTCGCGCAGGGAACCCCGGCTCACGCCCAGCTGTTGGGCGGCGATGGCCTCGTGGAGTTGGCTTCCCGGCAGGAGCAGTCCCTCGTAGATCGCATTGCGGAGCTGAGCGGTGATCAGGTCGACCGTGGAAGACCGTTGCACGCGCGCCATGTTCGGTGCCGTTGAGTGCTGCCCCATGGGCATTGGAAGTTCCCTCTCTGTCGCTCGCGGCTTGCGGGAGCTCGCGCCTTCGAGAGGCCTGCTACCGCAACCGCGGGTGTTCGATCGTAACTTAATCGTGATTGTGGAGCTTTTTGCGCACCTTTCGTCAAGCGGAAGGCCCGAATTCCCGCGGATTTCCGCGGTTTACGTTTCAAGGAACATCGATTGTCGACAATCCAACGTCCCGAAAGTCGGATTGTCAATTGACTATTTCATGACTAGCGTGACTCACACCACTCAGCACCAACCGGTCGGGTTCGCCCGACGCCGGTCCGTCCTCCCAGGGGGAGTCTGGACCGTCGCCACCCGGTCAATGCATCCCTGAAAGAGGTACACCATGATCCGCAGTATCCGTCGCAGGTCCCTGCTGGCCACCGGCGCCATTCTCGCTTCCGCCTCCCTCGCTCTGAGCGGGTGTGGCGGTTCCACGACCACCGAGAGCGAAGCCGGCGGCGACAGCGGCTCCGTGGAGGCAGGCTCGGGCCACCTGAAGGATCTGAAGGACAAGGGCTCCATCACCGTCGCCATCGCCGGCGAAGTCCCGTACTCCTACGAGGAGAAGGGCAAGCCCACTGGTGCCACCATCGCTCTGGCAGAGAAGATCTTCAGCGGCATGGGCATCGACAAGGTCGACACCAAGCTCGTCGACTGGAACTCGCTGATCCCCGGCCTGAAGGCCGGACGCTTCGACGCCGTCAGCGCTGGCATGTCGATCCTGCCCGAACGTTGCGCCGAGGCCGACTTCGCCGATCCGGAGATCATGTACACCACTGCCGTGATGACGCAGAAGGACAACCCGAAGGGGCTCGACGATCTCGACACGATCAAGTCCAAGATCGATGACGGAGAGAAGATCAAGCTCGCCGTCCTCGCCGGTGGCATCGAAGCCGGTTACGCGAAGTCCCTGGGCCTGAAGGTCCAGTCGGTTCCCGACGCACAGACGGGCATGGACACCGTGGACAACGGTCGCGCCGATGCCTTCGCCATGACCGCGATCTCGTTGACGACCATGGCCAAGGACAACCCGGATGCCAACATCTCCGTCGGTGACGGATTCGTCCAGGAGATCGACGGCGTCAAGCAGCTCGGCGCCGGCTCGACCGTCTTTGCCAAGGGTGACGACGACCTGCGCGAGGCCTACAACGAGGGCTTGGCCAAGGTCACCGAATCCGAGAAGTCCTACCTGGACGTCGTCGGTGAATTCGGCTTCACGGCAGAGAACCTGCCACCGAAGGACATGACCACCGCAGAGCTCTGCAAGGGCGCTCCCGGCGACAAGTAGTAGCACCACCTGACTGCGGCCGGTCCCATCCGGCCGGCCGCAGCACTGCTACCCCGCCCCCTCCCGCACCAGAAGGAGCCCACCCTCCGTGGACGAGAAATTTGCCGCGATCGGCGAAGCCATGCCGCGCTTGCTCGACGGCTTCCGCCTCACCGTTGAACTGACGATCCTCGGCGCCATCGCCGCACTCATCCTCGCGCTGATCCTTGGTCTGGCGGCAGCCAGCCCCTCCAAGGCATTCCGCATCCCCGCACGCGTCATCATTGAGTTCTTCCGCGGAACCTCCCTGGTGGTCCAGGTCTTCTGGCTCGTCTACGTCCTGCCACTGCTGGGTATTCCCATCCACCCCATGGTGGCCGCCATTCTGGCGCTGGGCCTGAACTACGGTGCCTACTCCGCGGAAGTCGTCCGCGGCTCGATCCAAGCAGTGCCCACGGGACAGTGGGAAGCCACGACTGCGCTGAGCCTGGGCCCCATCCAGCGCATGCGTCGGATCATCTTCCCCCAGGCCTGGGCCCTGATGATCCCTTCGTTGTCCAGCCTGTTGATCCACCTGATGAAAGGCACCGCCATCGTCGGGTTCATCCTGCTGGCGGACTTCACCTACCAGCTCGAGCAGGTCAAGCGCACTGCCGGCACCCTGTTCACCTACGGTGTCGTGGGCATCCTGGGATACTTCCTCTTCGCCTTGGTCCTCACGTTCATCATGAATGTCTTGGAGCGCCAGGCCAAGCACAAGCTGGGACAAGGCACGTCGATATGGCGGATGCTTTCCCCGGCGCCTGTCGCGACCACCCGAGCAGGAGGTATCCAATGATTGGGATCCCCGCCGCCATCGAATGGGACTGGAGCGCCGTCTCGGACGTCCTGCCAACCCTCTTGACGCAATTCGTGAAGGTGACCCTGTTGGTCACCGTCCTCGGCACCGTCGTCGCCTCGCTTCTGGGGCTGGTGATCGCCATGGCCATCCGAGTCCTCCCGCGTCCGCTCTCCGAGGCCGTGAAGTGGATGGCGAACGTCATCCGGATGACCCCGATCATCATCCAACTGCTCTTCGCCTCCTACGCCTTCCTGTCCCTGGACCTGATCACCATCGGCGTGATCGTCTACGGAATCCACTACGCCACCTACATGTCCGAGGTCTATCGGGCCGGCATTGATTCGGTACCGCGGGGACAGTGGGAAGCCACCACCGCCCTGTCCATGTCCACGGGACGCACCTGGACCGCCATCATCATCCCGCAGGCCCTGCGCGCCACCATTCCGGCACTGGGCAACTACGCGATCTCGATGTTCAAGGACACCCCGTACCTGCTGGTCATCGGCGTCCTCGATATGGTCAACGCCGCCAGGATCTACGGCGGTGACACCTACCGGTACACCGAAGCGTTCACCCTGGTGGGCATCATCTTCCTGCTGGCCAGCTACCCGACTTCACTCCTCATTGGCAGATTGGAAAAGCGCCTTGCCTTCAAAACCTGAGTCAACAGCCACCCCGACGACAAGGGCAGGCGATGCCGGTACACCCGTGATCGACTTCCGCGATGTCGACAAGGCCTTCGGCGACAACGTGG
This sequence comes from Actinomycetales bacterium, assembly GCA_038243055.1. Lineage (GTDB taxonomy): Bacteria > Actinomycetota > Actinomycetes > Actinomycetales > Micrococcaceae > Arthrobacter_H. Next base: position 2,267 of record JBBSRM010000157.1, on the reverse strand, counting down.
TGCTCCACGACCTGAACTTCAGTGTCCAGAAGGGCGACCGGGTCACCCTCATCGGCCCCTCGGGCTCGGGCAAGACCACGATCCTGCGTCTGGTCATGACGTTGGAGGAGGTCACCGGCGGGTACATCTTCGTCGGTGGCGAACCGCTGACGCATGAGGATCGCGGTGGCAAGCGGGTTCCCGTCAGCAAGAAGAACCAGAAGCGCATCCGCCAACGAATCGGCATGGTCTTCCAGCAGTTCAACCTCTTCCCGAACATGACTGTGGTGGAGAACATCATCGAAGCACCGGTGCATGTGCTCGGGCAGTCCAAGCGCGAGGCCACCATGAAGGCCAAGGAGCTACTGGAGCGGGTGGGCCTCTCCGATAAGGCCGGCGCACACCCGTCGTCACTGTCAGGCGGTCAGCAGCAGCGTGTGGCCATTGCCCGCGCCCTGGCCATGGACCCGGAGATCCTGCTGCTTGACGAAGTCACCAGCGCCCTGGACCCGGAGATCGTCGGGGATGTGCTGGGCATCCTGCGCAATATCGCCGAGACCACCGACATCACCATGCTGATCGTCACCCACGAGATGCAGTTCGCCCGCGATGTCTCCAACCGCGTCCTGATGTTCGACGGCGGAAAGATCGTCGAGGAGGCCTCGCCTTCGGTCATGTTCAGCGATCCGAAGCACCAGCGCACGAAGGACTTCCTGCACGCCGTGCTCGGCGAGGGTGAGAACACCATCGGCACCCACTAGACGCGCGGGTGTTCCCAGGGGGGGATGGGAACACCCGCGTTTTCACGTCTGCCGACTCGGCATCCCCGCAGCCGGACCCCCAGGGGCCCGGCTGTTCTCATGCCAGCCTGGTTCCCCGCGTCAGCTTCCCGACGGGGGTGTGCAGCCGGCGTCGTCCCGACTCCAGCAAACCCGCCGCCAGCACGACCTGGACTCCCAGACCCAACGGCCAGAGCGGTGCGGTACCGGCCATGTCGTATTCATCAACCACCGGCTGCTTCACCCCGTCGAGGCAAGGGTCCGTTGCCGCGGTACCCCGTTGTGCTTGACGGACCATCGTGCTGACGGCCTCCATCGGCCCCTCACCGAAATAGTCTTCCGAGGCCGCGTTTCGGTGTCTCACCGGAGCCGCGTCGGCGACCACCACGAAGGGGTTCGCCGCCAACAGCCAGGTGTTTCGTTCCGTGTGGTAGACGTTGACCGGGGATAGCGACTTGCTGCAGGTGAAGTTCTGTTCGTCGTAATCCGTCACCGACCTCTCCTCGATCTCCGCGAAGTAGGCCTCCTGGTCCTCGATGACGTCGCCGTTGGCGTCCACTGCTTCGTCCTGGTCGTTGTACTTGACCTCTTCCCAGGGGTCGTCCGGCCAGATCTGTTCGGAGGCCATGGCCGTCTCCTTGACCAGCTGGAAGCTCAGGCCGTAGATGATCAAGGTCCCCAGCCCCAGCAGGGCGACCACCAGATAGCTGGCGACGATCGCGAACAACGGCCGTGCGGAGCGGGCGGAAATCCCCACCCCGATCGCACAGGCGATCCCCAGTTCCACCGCCGTCAGGAGGACCAGCACCGGAACCGCGGGGAGGTAGACGTCCCCATAGGTCATCGCCCAGATGATCATCGGTACCGAGACCAGCAGGAACGCCAGCGAGGAAACCCAGGCAGCAAGCCATTTGCCACACAGGATCTGGCCTGGGGTGAGCAGCGTGTTCTGCAGGATGGCCAGGGTCCCGCCGGCACGGTCACCGGTGATCGTGTTGGCGGACAGGGCAGGGGCCACCAGCAGGCCGAAGAACAGCACGAAGCCGATGACCAGTTCGAACATCACCTGCCCGAAACCCTCTTCGGATCCCGCGGTCCAGGCGGCCAGCCCGGCAACCAGTGCCGTGACGGCGAACCAGACGGCCAGCATCACGTACCAGCCGCGCGAGCGCATCCGCTGCCGGCTTTCGAGCTGGAAGACGGTGCCTACTCCCGCCCAGAAACCCAATGCGGAGCCGGTGCGTTTTTCCTTCCCCTGGTCCCCGTCGTCGGGACGGCGGGTCACCGTTGATGCACTCATGGCCGGGGCTCCCCTGCTGGTGTTGGACGGGTCGGAGGATCCTCCGTGGTGTTCACGGCGCGCAGATAGGACTCCTCCAGGATCCCCGCGGCGGGGGCAAAGGCCACCACGCCCACACCGGCGACGACGAGTTGGCGCAACAGGGCCGCCGCCTCCGGATCGGAACCGAGATGGACCACAGCCTCCGCCTGACGGGTTCCTGCAGGAAG
>JBBSRM010000156.1:0-6216 GCA_038243055.1 Actinomycetales bacterium | reverse complement strand
CGTCTCCTACCGCTTCTTCGAGGCCCTGCACCAGGCCGGGGTGAACGTGGACATGATCTCCACCTCGGAGATCCGCATTTCCGTCGTCACCGACGCCGACCTGCTGGACACCGCCGTGCGCGCCGTCCACGGCGCCTTCGAACTCGACGGCGAGACCGAGGCAACAGTCCATGGCGGTTCGGGCCGCTAAACCGTCCCGCATCAGTGAGGCCCGGCCTCCCCCTTGGTTTCCAGGGGATGCCGGGCCTGCCTGCTAGGTTGGCGACATGGACCCGAATACTTCTGTTGGCAACCTCGACGGCACCGGAATGGACGACCCCGGGCTGGATGACACCGCCCGTGCCCATCTGCGCCGCTGTGTGGATCTGGCCCGCGAAGCCCTCGATGCAGGGGATGAACCCTTCGGCTCGGTCCTGGTCGACGCCGCAGGTACGGTCCGCTTCGAGGACCGCAACCGGGTCAAGGACGGCGATGCCACTCGACATCCGGAGATCACGATCGCCCGCTGGGCGGCGGCGAACCTCAGCCTGGCCGAACGCCGCAAAGCGGTGGTCTACACCTCGGGCGAACATTGCGCGATGTGTAGTGCCGCCCACGCCTGGGTGGGGTTGGGGGCCATCGTGCTGGCCTCCAGTTCCGAACAACTCACCGCCTGGCATCGCGAATGGGGCGTGCCGGCCGGTCCGGTCGCACCACTGCCGATCAACACCGTCGCCCCCGGCATCCAGGTCATCGGCCCGGTCTCCGAATTCACCACGGAGATCCGCTCCCTGCAGGCGCGGCTGGTCGGCATCGAGGACTAACCATGCGTCAGAATCCGTGGAACCCCATGTGCAAGGTTGCAACGGGGACGAACCGCTGGTCGAGGTCGTCGCCCTGGAGGACGACCGGATGATTCGAGTTCGAGCCTTGACCATGACCCTTGGAACCGCGCTGGCCTTGGCCGTGACCGGTTGCGTTGACGACTCATCCAAGCCGGGCCTGGAGGCAGCTACCCCTGACAACCTCGGTCAGGCCGAGTATGCGGTGTACCTCAGCCCGCAAAGCACGGACCTTGAGGACCTGGAGGGGAAGCCGGGCAGGGTGCTACTGGCCGAGGATGATGGCCAATACACGGCAGTCGAGACCAGTGGGATGGATCTTGGACTTCTGAGCTGGAACGAGGCTGGCCTGTTTTTCAGTGATATGAAGGCCGACTACAAGCTCGGCACTTCAGGTCTCGAAACCGTTCCGAGCCCGAAAACAGACAACCAAGTCGCGGCCTTCTCCCTCGGCAACGGCTCTGTCATTGGCATCTACAACGACGGCTTCAGCGAAGAAGGCTATGTGAGCCAGATTGTCACCACTTCCAACGGCAAGGCGTCCAAACGCGAGGTCGAGGGAAACTACTTCATCGCCTCCCAGTGCGCCGACACCATTTATGGAGCCAGCCGGGCGACCGGACGTTACTCGCGGACCGACGACCCCGACACCGAACCCATGTTCTTCGCGCAGTTGACCGGCACAAAGAACGACGCCGAGCACGTCCTGGGGATCAGCAAGACGGCCAAGGAGGGTGCAGTGGTACCCGATGCTCCGTGTGTTGACGGCACCGTCTACTACGTTTCCAATGCCTCGGAGTCTGGCCTGGGCATCCAGGCCAAACCGGTCTTGTCGACCTGGGATACGGAAACCGGCAAGTACCGGCAGATTGCGCTGAAGAATGACTCGGGTAAGAAATCCCTCATGAGCGACGACGGAACGAGTCTGCCCCAGATGGATTCCGGCTCCATCCGGGACGGGGCGATGGAATGGTACGGAGCCGGGACTGCAATACTCTCCACCGACCTGAAAACCGGAGAAACGACGCACCGCTTCGATGTCGAAGGGCAGAACAACGACGCCGCGTCGTCGCAGGTGGTCTTCACCCCTACGGAGGTCGTACAGCTGGTGGATAACAACGATGGCACCGAATTCCGCATCATCAGCTACGACCGGTCAACCGGAAAAGAGAAGTCCAGAGTGGTCCTGGTCGGCCTGGCCGACGAGCTCCCCAACGAGCTCATCCCCCGCGGCTTTGCAGTACGCCCATAGTCGGGTTCCACTCCCTGCAGGGACGACTGGCCGGTATCGAAGACCAGCCGGAATCCTTGTTGGTGCCGGCGGGCATGGCTATACTCCTCGCATCCGAAACCAGGAGGAATGCCATGGCGTGCTATCTGATCTCGTTCGAGGACGGGGCGATGACCTTTCCCGAAGAAGACCTTCCCGCCGTGGGCGCCGCGTCCCATGCAGTGGTCAGGCAGGCCCAGGAGGCCGGGGTATGGGTCTTCGGCGGCGGAATCGGCAGTCACGACGTGAGTGTCGTGGATACCGACGGTTCGGTCACCACTCCGCGGATCATCGAGCACATCGGTGGATTCTCGATTATCGACGTGGCCTCCCACGAGGAGGCGCTTTCATGGGCCGCCAAGATCGCTGCCGCCTGTCGCTGCGCCCAGGAGGTCCGGAAGATCATGGACGACCCGGACGTCTGATCGCCCTCCGATAGGCCGCTCCGCCATCCCGATCGGCGCCAGGCCGACGTCCGTGCAGGTCCCCGCCCGGATGAGCCGGCAGGTGACGGGCCCAGCCCAGCTGGACGTCTACGATGACCGTTCCCTTGATTCCAGCGGCACGAGCGGCTTCGAGCATGAACATCACCATGGTTGCCGCTGCTGGATGCGACCATTCCGGCGTGGTGAAGGTGGCGCTTCCTGATGCCTGGGGTTTGGACAGGCTCCACCCGCCGTCGAACTCGATGTCGGGAGTCCCGCTCGATATTCCTGAAGCGACAAACGGTTCAAGGTGGGTTTTGTTGAACCAGTCGGCACCCTTCGTTTGCCACGCATTGCAGTGCGACTGGGAGAAAAGTCGTGCCGTGGCCGTTCTCGGCCTGCTGACCTCCGCGGTCGCGGCGAACTGATCAAGGAGAACCTGGATGGCCTCCCAGCCGATGACATGGGCGGAAAGCGGGATCTGCACCCGCAAGCCGGAGAATTCATACTCGCCGAGTTGTGCAACCGCCTGGGACGCCGAATGCACCAGCAGGGGAACCGGTAGCACCGTTCGACGCCGCGTATGTATTCCCGTCTGAAACCAGCCCAGTTCGCCATTCAACCGATCAGTTTGCAGGTTGGTATCGAAACCCCAGAACCCTTCGTGCGCCTCGAACAGGTCCTGGACCATCGTGCACGGCGATAGTGCCTTGCTAGTTGCGTAGAAGCACGCAAAAGCTCCCTCGGCCTCGAGATCACCCGAACGAATGGCGACCAAGGTCGGCTGGTCCAGTTTCATGGAACCCCGGATGCTGATGACCAAAGGATCGTCTGGGCGATTCACGCCCTCCACCTCATGGGCTTTGCCTTCGCTAGGACGACGCCGGTGCGGTGGACACGTAACCGCGGTCCTTATCCACCACGTTGGCCAGCTCCCTGCCGGCGATGTAGGCATCGAGGTTGTCCAGGAACTGGTCGGCCAGCTCATCACGCCAGCCATGCACGTCCCCGCTCATATGGGCTGAAATATGTACGTTCTCCATGCCCCAGAACGGGTGGTCCTCGGGCATCGGCTCCACGGCGACGACGTCGAGGGAGGCGGCGGCGATCTGCCCGGACCGTAGTGCCTCGATCAGTGCCGGCTCCTCCACCAGGGCTCCTCGTCCGATGTTCACCAGGTGGGCGCTGGGCTTCATCGCGGCCAGCACCTCGGCATTGACGATCCCGCGCGTCGCTTCGGTCAGCGGTGCGGCCATGATCACATGGTCGGCCTCCCCCACCCTGTCCGCGAGCTCGTCGCTGGTGAAGACGGTGCCGAAGTCGGGGTCGGATTCGCGTGGCCTGCGTCCGACGCCTTCGACCTGCAGTCCCACGGCCCGCAGCAACCGTGCGGTGGCCCGCCCGATGCCGCCGGTGCCTACGACGATGGCCCGCTCCCCCGCGGTTCGGGTGAGTTCGCGGTGCTTCCAGGTCCGTTCCCGTTGCAGTGCCTTGCTCAGGTGCAACTGCTTATCGTGGGCGAGTACTGAAGCCAGCACGAACTCGGCGATCGGCTGGGAGAAGGTCCCATGGGCGTTGGTCAGCGTCACCGGCGCCTCGCGCAGCCCGTCGAAGAGCATGGCATCCACGCCCGCCGCGGCGACATGTACCCAGTCCAACGTGTCGGCGGCATGCCAGGCATCGCTGAGCGCGGAGGAGAAGAAGTCCCAGAGCAGGACGGCGTCGGCGCCCTCAAGTGCCTCGGCCAGACCATCGGCATCGGCGATGACGACGTCGGCGCGCTCTCGAATCGCTTCCAGGTTATGGGGTTCGGGGACGCCGGCGGCAGTGAGCAGGGCCAGGCGGGGACGGTTCGAATCATCGTGTTTCACGTCACCTACGCTACCGGTCTGCAAGATTGTTGACAATCTACCGAGGGGGCCTTCACGATGAGCATATGACCTCTTTGAGCCCCCTGTTGAAGCAAGCGACCCCCGTAGTGGTCGACCACGCCCTCGGTTCCTGGATCTACGGCACGGACGGGAACGAGTACCTGGATTTCACCACCGGCATCGGGGTGGCCAGCACCGGGCACTGCCACCCACGCGTCGTGGCTGCCGCGCAAGAGCAGTGCGGCAAGATCATCCACGCCCAGAACACCACGGTCATGCATCAGCCGTTGCTGGAACTGACCGAAAAGCTCGGCGAAAAGCTGCCGACCGGACTGGACTCGGTGTTCTACGCGAACTCCGGCGCCGAAGCCGTCGAGGCCTCACTCCGACTGGCCCGCATGGCCACCGGACGGCCGAACATCGTGTCCTTCCAGGGCGGCTTCCACGGCCGCACCGTGGCCGCCGCCTCGCTGACGAGCGCCGGCACCCGGTTCTCCGCCGGCTTCGCACCGTTGATGGCCGGGGTCCACATGGCCCCCTTCCCCTATGCCTACCGCTATGGCTGGGACCTGGACACCACCGTGGACTTCGCCCTGCAGGAACTGGACTACCTGCTGGCCACCCGCACCGCGCCCAACGACACCGCGGCCTTCATCATCGAACCGGCGTTGGGTGACGGCGGCTACCTGCCCACCCCTCCCCGGTTCCTCGAAGGCCTGCGCGAACGGGCCGACCAGCACGGCATCCTGCTGATCCTCGATGAGGTGCAGGCCGGCGTCGGACGGACCGGCAAGTTCTGGGGCCACCAGCACTCCAATGCGACGCCGGACATCCTGATCACCGCCAAGGGTATCGCCTCCGGCTTCCCGATCTCCGCCATCGCCGCCTCCACCGAGTTGATGGCCAAGGGCTGGCCCGGCTCACAGGGCGGAACCTACGGCGGCAACGCGGTCTCCGCCGCCGCAGGCGTCGCCACCCTGGCCGTCGTCGAGGACGAGGGACTCGTGGAGAACTCCCGGGTACGCGGGGACCAGTTGCAGGCCGGATTGAAGGACCTGCAGACCCGCTTCCCGGCGATCGGCGACGTTCGTGGACTGGGCCTGATGCAGGGCATCGAATTCAGCACCGCGGACCGCACACCCGACGCCGCCACGGCCGCCGCCCTCCAGCAGGAGACCACCGCGCACGGCCTGCTCACGCTGACCTGCGGCCCGCACGGAAACGTCGTGCGGCTGATCCCCGCCCTCGTGGCCACCTCCGAGGAGATCACCCTCGGGCTGGAACTCTTCGAGACAGCCCTCTCCGCCGTATCCGAACGCTCCCTGAGCCGGACGTAGACAGGAACCCGACGCCCGTGACCCAGATCGCACCACCGACCACCCCGGCCGTGACGGCCATCCTGCTCGAAGCGGGAATCGAGGTCGACACCTCGCCCAGGCGGTTGGCCGAGTACTCCTATGACGCCTCCAACTACCGGGTGGAACCCCTCGGTGTCGTGTTCCCGCACGACGCCGAGGAGGTGGCCGCGATCATCCAGGCCTGCCACGAGACCGGCACCCCGGTCACCGGCCGGGGCGGCGGCACGTCGATGGCCGGCAATGCCGTGGGCCCGGGGCTGGTGCTGGACACTTCCCCCCATCTGAACAAAATCCTCGCCATCGACGAGGAGAACCTGTGGGTCGACGTCGAACCGGGCATGGTCCTGGCCACGCTCTCGGCCCACATCGAAGCGCACACCTCCGGCCGGCTCACCTTCGCTCCCGATCCGTCCTCGAAGAACCGGGCCACGGTCGGCGGCTCCATCGGCAATGACGCCTGTGGGAACCACT
>JBBSRM010000155.1:0-6223 GCA_038243055.1 Actinomycetales bacterium | reverse complement strand
GTGCGGAGGCTCGCACCGTCGTCGTCGGAGCCCCGAAATCCGGTGGTGATCGAGCTCATGTTCCGCCTTGTTCCGGACCCCGCCAGCCTCTGCCCGATCGACGTGTGAACGCGTACGATTGCGGCCATGAGCGCCTCAACAGAACATGACTCGACGCCGACAAAAGTGGTGATGGTTTCCATCGTCGCCGCATTGGGCGGATTCCTCTTCGGCTTCGACAGTGCCGTGATCAACGGTGCCGTCGACGCCGTTGGCCAACAGTTTGAACTCAGCGGTGTGCTGCTGGGCTTCACCGTCTCCTGCGCGCTGCTGGGTGCGATGGTCGGGGCATGGTTCGCCGGCCCCTTCGCCGATAAACAGGGCCGGGTGCGGGCCATGATGGTCGCCGCGCTGCTGTTCACCATTTCCGCAGCAGGATCCGGCTTCGCCTTCAGCGAGGTCGACCTGATCATCTGGCGCTTCATCGGTGGCTTGGGTGTGGGCATGGCCTCTGTCCTGGCCCCGGCCTACATCGCCGAAGTCGCCCCCGCCCACAGCCGCGGCAAGCTGGCCTCGCTGCAGCAGATGGCCATCGTGCTCGGCATCTTCGTCGCCCTGCTTTCCGATGCGTTCATCGCTGCGACCTCCGGGGGCGCCTCCGGGGTGGGCTGGTTCGGCCTCGACGCCTGGCGCTGGATGTTCCTGGCCGGCATCGTCCCGGCAGTCATCTACGGGGTGCTGGCCATGCAGATCCCCGAATCCCCCCGCTATCTCGTGGCCCGCGGCCAGCTGGCCCGCGCAGGCAAGGTCCTGCACGAAGTCGTCGGATTGAAGAGCCGGGACGAGGTCGACGAGAAGATCGCCTTGATCAAGTCCACCATCAGCACCGAGAAGAACCAGGGCCTGCGCAACCTCGTTGGAGGCAAGGGCTGGCTGTTGCCGATCGTCTGGGTCGGCATCCTGCTCTCGGTCTTCCAGCAGTTCGTGGGCATCAATGTCATCTTCTACTACTCCACCAGCCTGTGGAAGTCCGTCGGGTTCACCGAGGAAAACTCGTTCACGATCACCGTCATCACCTCGGTCACCAACATCCTGGTGACCATCGTGGCGATCCTCCTGGTCGATAAGATCGGCCGTAAGCCGTTGCTGTTGGCTGGTTCCGCAGGCATGACCGTCGCCCTGGGCGTCATGGCCATCGCCTTCAGCCAGTCGGTGGGCACCGGCGATGACGTGTCGCTGCCGCAGCCGTGGGGCATGATCGCGCTGGTCGCCGCCAACCTGTTCGTCGTCGCCTTCGGTGCCACCTGGGGTCCGGTGGTCTGGGTGCTGCTGGGTGAGATGTTCTCCAATAAGATGCGCGCCGTGGCCCTCTCGGTCGCAGCTGCCGCCCAATGGCTGGCCAACTTCCTGGTCACCACGACGTTCCCGTCGCTGGCGGATGCCGGATTGGTCTTCGCCTACGGGCTGTATGCCCTCTTTGCGCTGTTGTCCTTCTTCTTCGTCTTCAAGTTCGTCACCGAGACCAAGGGCCTCGAGCTCGAATCCATGCAGTAGTACACCTTCGAAGCCGCAAGGGGCGGCCGGGAATGCGTTTGGCGCAGACCCGGCCGCTTTTTAGCCTCCGGAACCGAGCCCGAGGGCGGAAACCCGTGGCTACGGGAGATCGACTGCCGTGTCCTGGGCGGTGGGCTGGGTACCCAGTGCGGCCTGGACTGCCGAGCCAAGGATGCGGCCCCCCTCCGCCGTGGGATGGGTGCCGTCGTAGGTCAGGCCCTCGGCGTATACCTCGGGGTGGGTCGAATCTCGCAGGCCACGGGACCCATCGATCCATCCCCAGCCCTGCTCGAGGACGAAATCGTGCAACCACGCGTTGTATTCGACGGTGCGGGCGCGGAATTCGTCACGCGGCGGGACGGAGGAAACGAGCACCCGTTCGGAATCGGCCTGGGAAATAATGGCCTGCAGGTTTTTCCCGATCCGTTCAAAGGGGACCCCCGCACGGATGTCGTTGGTCCCGGCGATCACCACCAGCACATCTGAGGAAACGGGGGAGTATCCGACCAACATGTCCGCCGTCGTGGCACCTCCCAGGGCCCACCCTCCGGCGAAGGACGTGCCGGGTTCCTGGGCGAAGACGGCCCAGGAACGCTCGCCGACGATCCGGCGGGAAACCTGCTCCGGATAGGCGTGGTCGGCGGTGATGGAGTCCCCGACCACGGAGAACGTGACCGCCTGGGCGTCGCTGGCAGCCATCGGGCGCGCCAGCGGGAAGCCGTCGGAGAAGAGCGGGACCTGTTCCTCCGTCTGTCCCTGCCCGCCGAGGAGGGTGGCTCCCGCTGTCACCGCGAGCACGGCGATCCCGGCAAGCAGCACGGTACGTGGGCGGGAGAACAATCGGGAACGAAGCGTCGGTCGGTCGAGGCCGGCTGGCGTGGGGTCGTGCACTGAATACTCCTGGGTAAAGAGGTTGGATTCCCAGCCTAGGGACTGGAGCTCCGGGGAAGCGGACCACAACATGACGATCGGATGACGATTTCGGCCAAGACGTTCTTCACAGCCCGGTGCCTTACCCTCGAACCCATGCTTGAGCAGATTTCCGTTGATTCCTGGTGGCAGGCCCTCGTGGTCGGTTTCACCCGCGGCCCCTCCCTCCATGCCGAGGCCCTGACGCTGGTTCTGATCATCGCCGCTGCCGTCGCCCTCTCCGCTCCCCGGGTCACGTGGCGTTGGTTCGGCCTGTTTGTCACGTTCGTCCACGAGCTGGGCCACGCCTTGGCAGCTTTGATGACGGGCAGGATCGTCAGCGGGATCCGGCTGAACCTGAACCATTCGGGCGAGACGGTGAGCGTTGGCCGGGGCAGCGCCGGTATCGCCTGGTCGGGGTTCTGGGGATACCCCGCCCCGGCGGTCGCCGGGGCGGCCATGATCTGGGCCGCGTCCTCGGGATGGGCCGGGGCGGCACTGTCCATCGGGGCGATTCTGCTGCTGGTGGCTTTGCTGTTCATCCGCAATTTGGTCGGCGTCGCCATCGCCGTCGGCTGCGCCATCCTGGCCCAGTTGCTGGTGCTCTTCACCGACCGGGAGTTCTCCGCCTACGTCGTCGTCTGCCTGGGCATCGCCCTGGTGGTTGGTGCGGTGAAGGACTGGTTCAAGGTCGCCGCCGTACACGCCCGGCGCCGCCGGCTGGAGAGTTCGGATGCCTACATCCTGGCCAGGACCACCGGGGTGCCCTCAGTGGTTTGGCTGGCCGGATTCGCCCTCGTCATTGGCGCCTGTGCCTACTGGGCGCTGTTTTCCCTCGGTGCTGCCGTCAGCTGAGCTGCGCGGGCGCGAACCGATACCGGGAAAAGGTAATGGTGGGCGCGCGGGATCACGCGTAGCCTCGGGGCATGGAGAATCCTCTGTCAGACTTCGAATTCACCACCAGCCTGCCCGTTCCCCGCGAGGAGGCCTTCGCCTGGTTTTCCCGTCCCGGCGCCCTGGTGAGGCTGCTCCCACCGTTTTCAGGCAGCGTACACAGCGAGCCCAGCGACGGCTTGAACGTCGGCTCCACGGTCGCGATCGGGGTCGGGGCGCCAGGCCAGTTGGGCCTGGGGCTGGGGCCGGCCATCGGAGCCATCGCCGGCCCGCTGCATCTGCCCGGCTGGGCGAAGCCCGAAATCCCCTGGCACGCTCGACACGTCGGACTGGTCCCCGGTCGCAGTTTCACCGATGTCATGGATTCCGGCCCGTTGGCCTCCTGGCGGCACGAGCACGTCTTCGAGGATGACGACGGCGGGACCCTCATGCGCGATTCCGTGTCCTATAGCCTTCCACTGTCCACGACTTCCGGTCCGATGGGGCGCCTCGCCGACTGGGGCAAGGAGCGCTTCAACACGGAGTTGAAACGCATGTTCGGATACCGCGAACGCCAGGTCATCGGCGACCTGCTCTTCCACTCCCGACATTCGGGGCCCGATGCGCCGTCCCGGCGCATCGCCATCTCCGGCGCCAGCGGACTGATCGGCACCCAGCTGCGCGCCTTGTTGCAAGGCGGTGGACACGAGGTGCTCCGGCTGGTGAGGGGACCGGCCGCCGGTGTCGACGAAATCTCCTGGGATCCCGATGCCGGTCGGATCGATACCGCAGCGCTGGCGACGTGCGACGTCGTCATCCACCTGGCTGGCCATCCGATCGGCGGGCGGTTCACCGCTGCGACCAAGCAACGCATCATGTCCTCGCGGACGGTGGGGACCTCGCTGATTGCCCGGACGCTGGCCGATCTGTCGGCCGACGGGCAACAGCGCACCCTCGTGGCAGCCTCAGCCATGGGGTACTACGGGGCCTCTCCGGAAGCTCGTCCGGCGCAGGCGCCGACGGAATTGACCGAGGACAGCCCGTCCGGAACCGATTTCCTCGCCGATGTCTGTGCCGCCTGGGAAGCCGCCTGCGAACCGGCGGTACGGGCAGGGGTCCGGGTGGTCAACGTGCGCACCGGGCTGGTCCAAAGCCCCGCCGGCGGAATGCTGCAGCAGTTGCTGCCGTTGTTCGTCAGCGGTCTGGGCGGCCGGATGGGCGGAGCCGGCATGCAGAGCTGGATCGGCATCGACGACGTCGTGGGGATCTTCGCCCATGCCGCCCTGGCGGACCGAGTCTCCGGCCCCGTCAACGCCGTCGCTCCGCATCCTGTTGATGCCGGGGAGTATGCCGCCACGTTGGCCAGGGTGCTCAACCGGCCGGCGGCGGTGACGGTCCCGGGCTTCGGCCCGGCGCTGCTCCTCGGCCGGCAGGGAGCCCGCGAAATCGTCCAATCCGACCAGCGGGGCTCCTCACGGCGCATCGAGGAGCTCGGCTATGCGTTCCGTGAGCCCGAACTCGAATCGGCGCTGCGGCACGTCCTCGGACGCTGATCAAGGTCACGAAACCGTGATCTAAGCATGTGGATCACGAGAGATAACGAGTCCGAAACGAGTCCGAAGCTCTTGCTGGACACCTCGTGGAAGCCCTGCATCAAGACTCACAGGAAACACAGGGACGCCGATCCTGCCGCAAGAACGCGCGGTTCGTGCTGTCAACTTTTTGTGTATCGATCCTCAAGGGGGTCGTCCGTGGTTGACGCGGACCCCCTTCGTACAGTTATCGTAATCAAGTCACGTTTTGATAACACCTCGCCGTTCGGGGTGGTGCAAGACGGAGTGCAGAGCAGGTACCTTTCGATCGTCCACCTGACTGCCCACTTAATTTGGAGTCGACATCGACGCCGGACGATCGCGCAATGAGGGCCGGGGACGGCTGGAGCGCAGGGGTGGCCCCTGGAGAAACTGTGATCCAGCAGAACAGCAAAAAGTTTTCGAAGATTTCCCGCATCGGCGCAACCAGCGGTGTAGCAGCCCTGGCTCTGGCCGGCGCGGCCGCAGGCATCGGAGCAGCTCCCGCCTCCGCAGCGCCTGCAGGCACCTGGGATTCGCTCGCAAAGTGCGAGTCCGGTGGCGATTGGTCCATCAACACGGGCAACGGCTTCAAGGGTGGACTGCAGTTCACCGACAGCACCTGGAAGGCCTTCGGCGGAAGCGGCTCGGCTGCCAACGCGAGCAAGTCGCAGCAGATCGCCGTGGCCAAGAAGGTTCAGGCCGGTCAGGGCTGGGGCGCATGGCCCGCATGCTCGGCCAAGCTGGGACTGAACGGCAAGGCTCCGGCCGGCCCTAAGCCGGTCCAGAAGAAGGCTCCGGTCCAGCAGGCCCCGGTCCAGAAGAAGGCTCCGGTCCAGCAGGCTCCGGTCCAGCAGGCTGCTCCGAAGCACGCCGCCCAGGCACCGGTCCAGCAGGCCGCGCCGCAGCAGCAGGTCAAGTCGACCGGCAAGCACGTTGCCACGGTCAAGGCCAACGACTCGGGCAAGAACTACACGGTCAAGGCCGGCGACACTCTGTCCAAGATCGCCAACGCCCAGGGCCTGAACAACTGGGAGGGCCTGTACTCGGTCAACACCGACTCGGTCTCGAACCCCAACGTGATCACGGTGGGCCAGAGCCTCAACCTGCCGACCAAGTAAGCAGGTCGGCCCCGGGGCACAGCCCCGGAACCTGAACTGCGGGGGCCCTGCTCCCGCCAGACGGCAGCGGCGGTTCGCCTTTCCCCCAACGGCGAGCCGTGGCTGTTTCGTCAAGACACAGAAGTGGCCGCACGGTCCGCCCGGCGGGGCCCGCGGGCGGCCGGGGGCCGGCGCCGCAAACCCCCGAGCGGGTCGCCCTGGCGGGTTTGGCGGGTG
>JBBSRM010000154.1:0-6254 GCA_038243055.1 Actinomycetales bacterium | reverse complement strand
TGTTGAGGCGCTCATGGCCGCAATCGTACGCGTTCACACGTCGATCGGGCAGAGGCTGGCGGGGTCCGGAACAAGGCGGAACATGAGCTCGATCACCACCGGATTTCGGGGCTCCGACGACGACGGTGCGAGCCTCCGCACAGTACGCCGGACGGGTTGAGGATCGATGGGCGACCACCGTGCCACCCACGATCTGAACCACAATCCATGATCGCAATTCTTTTTGATTATCAGTCAATCGACTTGCCATCATCGCAAGCCCTCACTTACTGTGGGTCGCATGCCGACCGCCGAACCCCCCGCTGACACGCTGGCCGACCGCGCCCGCCGTGCCATCCACGACTCCGGTCTAGCCCAACGCGACGTCGCAGCCCTCATCGGCATCGACGAGACCAAGCTGTCCAAGTCACTGAAGGGCATCCGGCGCTTCAGCCCCGAGGAGCTGACCCTGCTGGCGACCAATACCGGCGTGACCGCCAATTGGTTGGTCTCCGGATCACACTCCGCAACGGGAGCCTCGGTAGCCCCCTCCTCACGCATGCTGCCCACCCGGCACCGCGAGGACACGACCTCTGCCCGCAAGCGCCGACTGATCATCGAACGAGCCTGGTGGCTCTTCGCCGAGATGGGCCACGCCAACGTCAGGATCTCCGACATCGCCCGGGAAGCGGGCATGTCACCGGCTTCGGTGCACTACTACTTCCCCACGAAGTTGGAGATCTTCGCCGAGACGCTTCGGTACTCGGTCAAGCTCGCCTTCGACCGCCAGGTCATGGAGCTGCATGCCTTCCCGGACCCCGCCCAACGGCTCAAGCAATTGATCCGCCTGCAGCTCCCCGAAGGTGTTGCCGGACAGGCGGAGTGGTCGATCTGGCTGCAGACCTGGGGTCAGGCGGCCGTGGATCCGAGCCAACGGGACAACCATGCACATGGTTACGAGCGGTGGCGGCAGACCGTGGAGGGCATCATCTCCGACGGACAACGCAGCGGGGCGTTCCGTTCCGTCGATGCCGCGGACCTGACCTTGGACATCACCAGCATGATGGACGGTCTGGGCATCAAGGTCCTGACCGGCATGCTGACTACCGTTCAGATGCAAGAGCATATCGAAAGTTTCATTGACCGAACCATCGTCACCCCCGAGGAGTCATCCCATGAACCGTAAAGTCATCGTCACTTGCGCCCTCACCGGCGCCGGAGACACCACGTCGAAAAGCGAATACGTTCCCGTCACCCCGGATGAAATCGCAGCGGATGCCATCGCCGCAGCCCGGGCCGGCGCCTCCGTCGTCCACATCCACGTCCGGGACCCCGAAACCAAACAAGGTTCACGCGATACCGAGCTCTATCGCGAGGTCGTTCGCCAGATCAAGGACTCGGACGTCGACCCGGTCATCAACCTCACCGCGGGCATGGGTGGGGATCTGGTGGTCGACCCCACCGAGCCGACGGTCCAGCTGCCGGGTACCGACCTGGTCTCGGGCATGGAACGGCTGGCCCACGTCGAGGAGCTGCGCCCGGAGATCTGCACCATTGACTGCGGCTCGCTGAACTTCGGCGAAGGCAGCTCCTTATACGTCTCCACCCCTGACATGCTCCGCGAAGGTGCCGCACGCATCAAGGAACTGGGCGTGAAGCCGGAGATGGAAATCTTCGACACCGGCAACCTCTGGTTCGCCAACGTCATGGTCGAAGAAGGGCTGATCGCCCCACCGCCGCTCTACCAGCTGTGCATGGGCATCCCCTACGGCGCCCCCGTGGATCCGGCATTACTCCAGGCCATGGTGAACATGCTGCCCGAGGGCGCCCAGTGGACCTCCTTCGCCATCGGCCGCAACCAGCTGCCCTGGGTCGCCCAGTCGGTGCTGCTCGGCGGACACGTCCGCGTCGGGTTGGAGGACAACCTCTACCTGTCCAAGGGCGTCAAGGCCACCAATGCGCAGTTGACCGAACGCGCCATCGGCATCGTCACCGACATGGGCTCCTCCATCGCCACCCCGGATGAAGCCCGCGAAATCCTCAAGCTCGAAAAGTAAGGCCTGATTCATGAGCAACTACCCCAACATCCACGACGTCGAGACCGTGGCCTGCGTGGGCATCGGCACCATCGGGGGCGGCTGGGCCGCCTACTTCCTGTCCCGCGGTTTCCGCGTCCAGGCGTGGGACCCCTCCCCCGACGCCGGTGACAAGCTGGCCGCACTGATCGACGCCGCCTGGCCGGCGCTGACCCAGCTGGGTCTGGCACCGAACGCCTCCAGAGACAATTGGTCGGTCCACGCCGAACTATCCGACGCCGTCGCCGGTGTCGGCTTCATCCAGGAGAGCGCCCCCGAGGACCTCGATCTCAAATCGGAGCTGTTGGCCCGCATCGACGCGGTGACCGACCCCGACGTCGTCATCGGTTCCTCCACTTCCGGCTACGGGATGAGCGAGATGAACCAGCGCGCGGCCCACCCGGAACGCCTGGTCGTCGGCCACCCCTTCAACCCGCCGTACCTGATCCCCCTCGTGGAGGTCGCCGGTGGCCAGGGCACCGATCCCGAGGCAGTGGCCTGGGCCTCCGAATGGTATGACTTCATCGGCAAGTCGGTGATCACCATGGACCGCGAGGTCCCGGGCTTCATCGCCAACCGCCTGCAGGAGGCCCTCTGGCGCGAAGCCCTGCACATGATTGACAACGGCGAGGCCACGGTCGAGCAGATTGATCTGGCCATCACCGACGGACCCGGCCTGCGCTGGCCGATCCAGGGCCCCATGCTCACCTTCCACCTGGCGGGTGGGCCCGGAGGCATGGCCCATATGCTGGACCATTTCGGCCCCTCGCTGAAGTCCCCCTGGACCCGGCTCGACGCCCCGGAGCTGACCCCGAAGCTACGCGACGACGTCATTGCCGGCTGCGACGAGGAGGCCGGCGCGCGCGGCTTCGCCGATCTGGTCGCCGAGCGCGACGCAGCCATCATCGCCGTCCGCAACGTGATCGGTGAGCTGAAAGCGGCACCGAAGGCGGCGGTCTAGGTGGCACTGGAACCGTATTCGACGGACGTCCTGCCGGAGTGGATCGACTACAACGGCCACCTCTCCGAGGCCTACTACGTTCTCGTCTTCGGATTCGCCACCGATGCGGCCATGGAGTCGCTGGGCATGGGCCCTGACTACCGGACAGCCACGTCCAACTCCCTGTACACCGTGGAGGCCCACGTCAGATATCTGAACGAGACCGGCCTCGGCGCCGAGCTGGAGGTCACCACGACGGTGGCCGGTTCGGGGGCCAAGAAGCTGCATCTGGCCCACACGATGCGGGTCGACGGCACGGTGATTGCCACCGAGGAGATCCTGGGCCTGCATGTGAACCAGGAATCGGGCAAGACCCTTCCCTTCGGGCAGGACATCCTGGACGACATCGAAACCCATCGTGATGTGTCCCCGGACTGGAGCGGCCGATCCATCACCTGCTAGCCACCCGCCTATTCCAGGAGCCCCACCGTGACTTCCACTCCACCCTCCCTCTTCCCCATGCCTCCCCCAGCGGCCCATGCCCGACGTTCGGGTCGTGAGGGATTCAGCCGCCGGGCCCTGCTCGGCAGCGGCATGGCCCTCGGCCTCGGCGCCGTGCTGACCGCCTGCGGGGCCCAGCCTGCGGTGATCGCCGCGCCTACCGGCGAACCACAAACCGGCGGCAGCCTGCGGGTCGGCCTTTCCGGCGGCGGCGCCTCCGACACCCTGGACGCCCACATCCCGGTGAACACGACGGATATCGCCCGCGTGGTCAACCTCTACGAATCCCTGCTGTATCGGGACGAGAACTACGACCTGCAGCCGCTGCTGGCGCTGAGCGCGACACCGGATGAGAAGGCGATGGTCTGGACCGTGAAGTTGCGTCCGGGAGTCCTCTTCCACGATGGGCGCCCCGTCGCCCCCGAGGACGTCATCGCGACCTTCAAGCGGATCACCGACCCCGACGATCCGAAATCAGGGGCAACGGGCCTGGTCATCCTCGACGATGTCGTGGCGACCGGAAAAGACACCGTCGAGTTCCGTCTGAACACTCCGTCGGCGACCTTCGACGACTCCCTGGGCCAGTACGCCTTGGGCATCGTCCCGGCCGACTACGATCCGGCGAAGCCGGTGGGCACCGGCCCCTTCAAGATCAAGAGCTTCTCCCCCGGCCGCCAGTCGGTGTTCACCCGCAACGACGACTACTGGCGCGACAACGAGCCCTATCTGGACGAGTTGGCCATCCTGAACTTCGACGACGATGACGCACTGATCAACGCGTTGCTCTCCACCCAGGTCGATGCCATCGGGCAGATCCCGCTGGCACTGACCGAAGTCATCGATTCGGACCCGCGCATCGGGATCCTGAACTCCGAGACCGGAATGTGGTTGCCCTTCACCATGCGCGTGGACCGCAAGCCGTTCGACGACGTCCGGGTCCGGCAGGCCTTCCGGCTGGTCGTGGACCGCGAAGAAATGGTCGAACAGGTCCTCAGTGGCAACGGCACCATCGGCAACGACGTCTTCGCCCCCTTCGACCCGGGAACCACCGGGCTGCCACAACGCAAGCAGGACATTGCGAAAGCCAAGTCCCTGCTCGCCGAGGCGGGGCACCCCAACGGTCTGGACGTGGAGCTGGTCACGGCCCCCATCCAATCGGGGGCCGTTGAAGCGGCCCAGGTCTTCGCCCAACAGGCGGCGGCCGCCGGCATCAGGGTGAAGATCCGCCGCACCGACACCACCACCTACTTCGGCGATGACTACCTCAAATGGGACTTCGCCCAGGACTTCTACTACACCCGCAATTTCCTGCCACAGGTGGACAACAGCCTGCTGAAGGATTCCCCCTACAACGAAACCCACTGGGACAACGCCGAGTTCGTCGACCTCGTCAACCAGGCCAAGGCCACCATCGACGAGGACCAGCGCAACCAATACATCGCCAAGGCCCAGCGCATGCAGTACGACGAAGGCGGCTACATCGTCTGGGGACACCCCAACCAGGCCGATGCCTTCCAGCACTACGTTGCCGGCCTGGTGCCCAATAAAACCGGTTTGGCGCTATCCGGCTACGAATTCCGCCGCGTGTGGATGGGAGGCACCAAATGATCCTCAAACTCGTTTCCCGACGCCTACTGGTCAGCGTGCTGATCCTGTTGGTCGTCTCCGTCATGGTCTTCGTGGCCACCCTCCTGCTCCCCGGGGACCCGGCACAAGCCGTCCTGGGCCAACAGGCGACACCCGAGAGGCTGGAGGCGCTGCGTGAGCAGATGAACCTCAACGACCCGGTGGTCATGCGCTACCTGTCGTGGCTCGGCGGCCTGTTCACCGGCGACTTCGGCTACTCGGCCGCCAGCGCCGGCCCGGTCTCGGCCCTGATCGGCGAGCGCATCAGCGCCTCGCTGGTCCTGATGGGCATCGCCGCGGTCATCAGCATCCCGGTGGGCATCATCGTGGGCACCTACAGCGCGCTGCGGCGCGGCCGGTTCGGCGACCACGTCGCCACCACGGGCAGTTTGATCCTGGCCGCCATGCCCGAGTTCGTCATCGGCATCCTGATGATCACGCTCTTCTCCACCACGGTCTTCAAGATCCTTCCCTCGGTCACTCTGGCCCCTCCGGGTGAACCGGTCTGGAACTACCCGTTGCAGTTGGTCCTTCCGGCGTTGACCCTGGTCCTGGTGGTTACCCCCTACATCGTGCGGATGATGCGCGCGACCATGATCGAGGTCCTGGACTCCGGATTCGTGGAGATGGCCCGGCTCAAGGGCGTTCCCGAACGCACGGTGATCCTGCGCCACGCAGTTCCCCACGCGCTGTCTCCCGTGGCCCAGGTGGTCGCCATCCAGTTGGCCTGGATGGCCGGTGGCGTGGTCGTCATCGAGTTCCTGTTCCGTTATCCAGGGATCGGCCAGGCCCTGGTCGATGCCGTGGCCAACCGCGATGTCCAGGTGGTCCAGGCGATCTCGATGCTGATCGCGGCCGCCTACATCGTGGTCAACCTGCTGGCAGACATCGTTGGCATTGCCACCAACCCGAAGCTCAGGACGGAGTCCGCCCGATGAGTTCCACTCCCCCCACCGACATGGCCGGATCGGCCATCGACGACGAAGTATCCACAGCACCGGGCCTCTTCCGGCGCATGATGCGCCAAAAGCAGGCCAGGATCGGCGCCGTACTGACCGGCATCGTCCTGCTCGTAGCTCTGGTGGGCCCACTGCTGCTGCCCTGGGCGACCGGGTTCACCAGCACGTCCTTCT
>JBBSRM010000153.1:0-6284 GCA_038243055.1 Actinomycetales bacterium | reverse complement strand
GAGGATCCCCAGGTGTTCGCCCACCAGTCCGAGCACCGGCGGGCCGACCAGGAACGCCATGTAACCGAAGATCGAGATGATGCTGACCCTCCGGGCGGAATGCGTGGGGTGGTCCGCTGCCGCGGAGACGCCGATCGGGAAGCCCAACGAACCCCCCAGGCCCCAGAGGGCCGCGGCGGCGAAGGCCGTCCACTGGGTGTCGGTCAGGATGAAGACCAGGATGCCGATGAGCCCCAGTGCCCCCATGATCGTCAGGGTATGGCGTCGGCCCAGCCTGTCGATCAGTGGCCCGCCGGCAGCCCGTCCGACGGTCATCGCCGCGACGAAGGTCCCGTAGACCAGTGCCCCGCCGGCGTTGTCGAAACCGTGCCCATCGACAGCTGCCAGGGGCAGCCAGTCGTTGGCGGATCCTTCAACGAAGGCCATGCCGATGACCATGAGACCCAGGAAGAACAACTGGGGTTCGGCTGCCATCTTCAGGGTTTCGCGGAGCCGTGCGCCGAGGCGGGGTTGCCGACCGATGCCGGCGACCACCGGTGGGGGTTTCGGCGTCGTTGCCGGTGCCTTGATGCCGGGGCCGGGAATATAGCGCACGCTCCAGCTGCCGGCGGCTGCGATCGCCAGGCCGACCACCGTGAAGTGGATGGCGATCGGGAGCGTATTCATGGCTGCCACGGCACCGAGGCCGGCGCCGATGATGGTTCCGAAGCTGAAGAAGGCGTGCATCATCGGCAGCAGGGTGCGCCCGCTGGCTTTTTCAACGTCGGCCCCTTCGACGTTCATGACGACATCGGTGATGCTATAGAAGAAGCCGAAGAGCACTAGTACCCCGGCGGAGAGGGCGAAGGATCCCCATACCCCGGCGGCCAGACCCAGCAACACGGTGGCGCCTGCCATGGCCAGAAGTGAATAACGCAGCCCGTTGCGGGTGCCCATCCGGGCCATGTAGTTCGGGGCCGTGGCGAGTCCGGCAATGGACCCGAAGGCGAGCCCGAAGAGCATCAGCCCGATGGTCGCCGTGCTCAGGTGCATTCCGTCACGAACCGCGGGAATGCGGGACACCCAGGAGGCGAAGCCGAGACCGGAGAGGGCAAAGACCACGAAAACGGCATTGCGCCATGCCGGGAGGCTTCCGCGAACCATGATCGGCTGCGTGGTGGACACCTGGATGCTTCTTCCTATTCCTGCGGGGACAAGGTGCTGATGCGGTCCTGTAGGGCCGGGGATCGCCCGAACGGATCAGGGTGTTGATGACGGGCCATCCGGTATTTCTACTGCTGGGTACAGTCTAATCGTATTTGTGCCGCAGGTGGACTATATGTGGTTTGCGCCTGGAACAGCTCGAGGACCGGTCGGGTGTCCCCGAGGTGGCCTGATGCAAGTGGTGGTGCCCCCGGCGCGATTCGAACGCGCGACCGACAGATTAGAAGGCTGTTGCTCTATCCACTGAGCTACGGGGGCCGGTGCCCCGCGGGGCAACAGCAATCATTCTAGCGATTCGTTGCGGCAGCGCCACATTGGGGCCCACGTTCCCCTCACAGCCTCCGGTGCGCTGTCGATTCGGTCCGGCACTCCACAGCGTGGATATCGGCAGCACTGGTTTCCTGTTGTCCCGGGCAGTCTGGGGATGCGGGACGACCTGTTCCGGTTCGAGAGCAGCACTGGAGGACACCATGAAAGACGTGAACAACTTCATCACCGTGGTCGGCAATGTCGGTACCGACCCGGTGGTGCGCACGCATGCGAATGATTTCCGGGTCACCCACTTCCGGCTGGGTGCCGATATCCGGGGCAGGAACCAGCAGAGCGGGGAATGGGAGACCAAGAGCACCAACTGGTACACGATCAAGGTCTTCCACCAACTGGGCCTCAATGCCCATGCCTCACTGCGCAAGGGACAACGGGTTTTCGTGGCCGGATACGCCAAGGTGGACCAATACACCCGGGAGGACGGCAGCACGGGTACCGGGATCGACGTCGAAGCCGAAGTCATCGGTCATGACCTCAAATTCGGGACCACCGAATTCGCCCGCCTTCCGCAACTGTTCGCGCCCCGTGGCGAGGGCCGGCCGGCGGAGTCGGCCCCACCGATGGTGGACGGCGAGGAACAGGGGCTCGAGGTCGACCCGGCAGCACCAGCCGCCGGAGGATTCGGTGCGGATCCGGTGGCCGGTTGGGAAGACCGGCCGGGCTCGGAGGCGGACCCGCTGGCCGGATGAGGGTCTCGATCGTGGTCGGCGGACCGTTCTACTTGGACACCTGCCGGGTCCGTCTCGGCCTAAGCCATACCAGGAGTCCCCGGACCCACCCCAAATAGGGAATTGGCCGCGGGAACGACTAGCCTAGTGGGCATGGCAGAATTCATTTACACCATGACCAAGGCCCGCAAGGCCGTTGGCGACAAGGTGATCCTCGACGACGTCAGCATGTCGTTCTACCCCGGCGCGAAGATCGGTGTCGTCGGCCCAAACGGTGCCGGTAAGTCGACGATCCTCAGGATCATGGCCGGCCTGGACACGCCCTCGAACGGCGAGGCACGGCTCAGCGCCGGATACTCGGTGGGCATTCTGCTGCAGGAGCCGCCGCTGAACGAAGAGAAGACCGTTCTGGGCAACGTCCAGGAAGGAGTCGGGGAGATCTACGGGAAGATCTCCCGCTTCAACGAGATCTCCGAGGAGATGGCTTCACCGGACGCCGACTTCGACGCGCTGCTCGAGGAAATGGGCAAGCTGCAGGAGGCCATCGACACCGCCGATGCCTGGGATATCGATTCCCAGCTCGAGCAGGCCATGGATGCGCTGCGCTGCCCGCCGGGCGATACCGAGGTTTCCATCCTCTCCGGTGGCGAGCGACGTCGTGTCGCCTTGTGCAAGCTGTTGCTGCAGAAGCCGGACCTGTTGCTCCTGGACGAACCGACCAACCACCTCGACGCCGAATCGGTGCTCTGGCTCGAGCAGCACCTGCAGGCCTACCCGGGCGCCGTCCTGGCCGTGACCCACGACCGGTACTTCCTGGACCACGTGGCCCAGTGGATCGCCGAAGTCGACCGCGGCCAGCTCCACCCCTACGAAGGCAACTACTCGACGTACCTGGAGAAGAAGCAGGCTCGTCTGGCAGTCCAGGGCAAGAAGGACCAGAAGCTGTCCAAGCGTCTGAGCGATGAACTCGAATGGGTCCGCTCCAACGCCAAGGGCCGCCAGACCAAGTCCAAGGCCCGCCTGGGTCGCTACGAGGAGATGGCTGCGGAGGCCGAGCGCACCCGCAAGCTGGACTTCGAGGAGATCCAGATCCCACCGGGCCCGCGCCTGGGTTCGCTGGTCATCGAAGCGGACAAGATCAAGAAGGGCTACGGGGACCGCGTTCTCATCGAGGACCTCTCCTTCACCCTGCCGCGTAACGGCATCGTCGGTGTCATCGGCCCCAACGGCGTCGGCAAGTCGACCCTGTTCAAGACGATCGTGGGCATGGAGGAGATCGACGACGGGGTGCTGAAGGTCGGCGACTCCGTGAAGATCTCCTACGTCGACCAGAACCGCGGTGGCATCGACCCGGAGAAGAACCTCTGGGAAGTCGTTTCCGAGGGTAACGACTACATCCAGGTCGGCAACGTCGAAATGCCTTCGCGTGCCTACGTCTCGGCGTTCGGGTTCAAGGGCCCGGACCAGCAGAAGAAGGCCGGTGTGCTCTCCGGTGGTGAGCGCAACCGCTTGAACCTGGCACTGACGCTGAAGCAGGGCGGAAACCTGCTGCTCCTCGATGAGCCGACCAACGACCTCGACGTCGAAACGCTCTCCAGCTTGGAGAACGCCCTGTTGGAGTTCCCCGGTTGCGCCGTGGTTGTCTCCCACGACCGTTGGTTCCTTGACCGGGTTGCCACCCATATCCTGTCCTACGAAGGCACGGAGGAAGATCCGGCCAAGTGGTACTGGTTCGAGGGCAACTTCGAAGCCTACGAGGAGAATAAGGTCGAGCGGCTCGGCCCGGACGCGGCCAAGCCCCACCGTGTCACCCACCGCCGCCTGACCCGCGGCTAGGGTTCCCGGAACCACAAACGGCGCCCCCACCGGATGATCGCATCCGGTGGGGGCGCCGTTCTTCAAGGGCGGGGTGTGCTCAGCGCTTCTGTTCGTGTTTGATCGCCGCGCGCATCAGGCGGGACTGGACGCCGCCGATGATCCTGGACTTGGTATCGGTGGGAACCCGGACCATGCCTTCCTGCGCAACGGTCGCCACCAGGACGCCGTCTCGGGTGAAGAACCTGCCCTGGCCCAGACCGCGGGCTCCTGAGGAGCTGGGGCTCTCCTGGACGTAGAGCAGCCAGTCGTCCACGCGAACATCGCGGTGCCACCACATGGCATGGTCCAGGCTGGCCACGCTCATGCCCGGGGTGATCCATGGCAGACCGTGGCGGCGCAGCACCGACTCCAACAACGTGTAGTCGCTGCCGAAGGCCAGCGCGGCCCGATGAAGGGACTGGTCGTCGGGCAGCATTTCGTAGGACTTCATCCAGAGGGCGTTCGAGGCCTCCCGGGCGTCACCGGTCGGAGCCTCGAAGTACAACGGCTTGTCGATGTAGCGGATATCGAAGGGACGCTTATACGCCCATTCCCGGGCGACGGGATGGTTGATCTTGCCGATGACCTCGGCGGTCGTCGGCAGGGATTCGGGCTCCGGGATGCCCTGGGGCATCTGGACCTGGTGCTCGAGACCTTCCGAAGGCACCTGGAAGGAAGCGATCATCGACAGGATCGGCTTGCCCTTCTGGTAGGCATGGACCCGCCGGGCGGAAAAGGACCGGCCGTCACGCAGGCGCTCCACGCCGAAGGTGATGGGGATCTTCACATCACCGGGACGCAGGAAGTATCCATGCATGGAGTGGATGGGGCGTTCGCCCTCGACGGTGCGCGAGGCGGCGATGACCGACTGGCCCAGCACCTGCCCGCCGAACACCCGGTCGTGGCTCTGCGCGGGAGTGTGGCCGACGAAGATGTCCTCGTCCGTGCGGGTCTGGCCGTCTCCTTCGAGATCCAGCACCCTGACCAGGGATTCGGGCACTTCATGTTCGGGCACTATTACTCCTTGGTAGGGATCGTCCTGCGCTCGAGACTATCCGCGGGCCACCTCGCCGATCAAGCAGGAAGACCCGGAAAATAGCGTGCCGACACAGGGGGTGACAGCATGGGAGCATGCTTCACGATACGCTGCCCCTCGCCGATGCCGACACCATGACTGATCTTCGCACCTTCCTGGCCCGGGCCAGGACCGTCGAAGATGGGCAGGTCAGGCTGCAGGCGGTCAGAACGGCGCTGGCCGTCTATGTCCCGGTCCTCGCCCAGGACGCCATCGCCGCGGCCACTCCCACCGTCCTGGGTCTGCGCGTGGCCCAATTGGCCACCTCGGAAGCAGATGGCTTCGAAGCGGTCTATGAACTCGGTGCCCTGACCGACCGGCTGGCCCGGGCCGAGGAGTCCGAGACCAGCTTGCCCCTGCCGCCTGCCGAGTCCCGGGCGGCATGGGCCGGCATCACCCCGCCGTTGACCGGTTGGGAGGAACTGGGCCAGTACGACGACGATGAACTGCGTGGGCAGGCCGAGGCCGGGATGCGGTCCGTGGCCGAGGCCGTACCGGCCAGCGTGGGCCGCCCGGTACTCGATACGGTGCGCGGGCGGATCTGGTCCGCAGCGGTCACCGGTGCCGGCCCCCGGGGCGTGGAGCTGCCTCTGGGTGCGGCCTTCGCGGCCCATACGTTGGGCTTCCTGCGCCCCGGTGGAACCAGCAGGATCTTCGGGCAAGGTCGCTGGCTGCGCCTGTCCTCCGCCGGTGGCCACACCCTCATCCGGCACGCAGCACAGCTGCTTTAGGCCGGCCGATCAGGCACGGACCTGCTCCCGGTTGCCGGTTCCAAGCCAGGTCGTGAGACCCATCGCCCCGAGGGCGATCCCCACGACGGCGATGGTGAGTCCGCCGTAGACGGGCCAGTCCACGGCGGGGGCCCATCCTCCGAGCAGACCGTAGCCGACACCGAAGAGCGCTGGAAGAACGCAGAGGCACGCCGAGGCGCCGGCTCCTGGTCGGGAACCCGGGCCCGGTGTTAGCTGTCGGCGGCGTTCTGCAGCGAACGTGCCGCCCGGTCGAAGTAGTCCCAAATCGTCGCATCCTGCAGCGGTGGCAGGGCGATCCGGTCCAGGGCATGGCGCATATGAGCCAGCCAGGTATCCCGGGCAGAGGGGTCCACGACGTAGGGGACGTGGCGCATGCGCAGGCGGGGATGCCCGCGCAGCTGG